>NZ_CP094984.1:2834182-3149091 GCF_022869865.1 Arthrobacter zhangbolii | reverse complement strand
TCGACGCCTTGATCAAGGAGGCCGCGGGCAATGGTGCCCACGCCGTAGCTGTCTGCGCGCAGCGGCTGCAGGGGTACGTCCGAGACGTCGGGAAGCCCGTTGCCCTCGGCCGCTTCAATGATCCCGGTGCGGCCGTCCGCGGAGATTCCGTAGCGGGCCGTTTTCGCCCGTCCCAGGGCGTCCGTGGCGGGCACCAGCAGCGGCGGGCGGCCCCAGGCGGCGAGCAGGGCGTCGAGGGTCCCTTCACCTCCGTCAGCCATTGGAATCTCGATCATCTCGGCGTCCGGACCAAAAGCGAAACGCGCACCGCGGGCCATGGCTGCGGCGGCCCCGGCAGCAGAGATACTGCCCTTGAAGGAGTCCGGGGCAACGACGATAACGGGCGGAGGGGAATCAGGCACCCACCCAACTTTAGGGTGTCTGTACTCACAGGCCTATGTTTGGAATAACCACTGATTACCGTTTATCCACGGCCGAAAGTGGGCACAACGCATAGTGTCAGGCCCGCGTTGCCACCAGGGCCAGCTGCAGGGTCAGAGCATGCCGGACGTCCCGCGGGTTCAGCGCCGTGACCTGCGCAATCCGTTCCAGACGCTGGATCACGGTATTGCGGTGGGTAAACAGCCGGCGGGAGGTCTCCGAGATGGAACTGCCGGTGCCGAGGAACGCGGCGAGCGTTGAGCGCTGGGATTCGGACAGCTCTGCGATCCGGGCGGCCAGATGCCGGGCGCTTCCGCTGGGCATGCAGGCGACCGCCAGTTCCGCGCTCAGGTCCTGAAGCCCCAGGACGGCTTCATCCGCCGGCAGGAGCTCCGGGCGGGCCGCCAGCTGCCCCAGAGTTGCGGCGCTTTCGTGCAGCGGCCCGTCCGCGCTGCAGGCATCGCCCAGGAGCAGCACCGAACTGCGGCCGGCCGCGGCAGCCAGCGCGGCGTCGTCGTGCGCGTCCAGCAGGATCCAGAGGGCACCCTGAAAGGACGCCCAGCGGTAGCGGCCGGAGCGGGAGAGGAAATCGGTGAGTTTGCCGGCGTCAACCGGAAGCCGGTGGATGGGACGTCCGTCCTCGGCGCGCGCCAGGACAGCCGCGATGCGCCACGGGCCGGGCAGGGACGGCGAGCCGCCGGCCAGTGCACGCTGTACCGATCCGGGCTCGAACCCGCCGTTGAGCAGGCGTCCCAACAGGTCCCTGTCCAGCGCTTCCCGCAGCGCTTTGGCATCCATTTCCCGCTCACGCTCGAGCAGCAGGCGGATGGTGAGGACAACCACGTCGGCCAGCGGCAGCACGACGTCGGGCGGTCCGGTGAGTCCCACCACCCCCACAACCGTGCCCTCCAGCGTGATGGGACAGTTCACGCCGGCACGCATTCCGTCCTGTTCCCCGGGGCGCCGGATGACCACGGGGTTGCCGGTGGCTGCCGCCTCCCGGGCACCTGCATGCAGGCTGCCGATGCGGGCGGCATCCCGGGAGGCGATGATGATCCCGGCGGCGTCCATCACGTTGACGTTGTGCTGGAGCGTGGGAGAGATGCGGTCCACGACGCGTTGCGCCAAGGCACTGCTGAGCGGCGCTGACATGTCCCCAAGTCTAGAGGGGCGGACAAATTGCTTCCCTTCCGGCGGTCCCGCCCCTGCGGTCCCTTCCGGCGCCCCCGCTCCGGCCCCGCCCCCCGCCCCGGCCCCGTTCCTGTCCCGGCCGGACCCTTGCGGGGCATGGGCCCGCGCCACACAATTGAGGCAGTTGTTCCACCCCGCCGCCGGACGCCGGCTGCGGAGAACCGTGGGAGACAGGGGAAACGCGTTGTCCATGGAACTTTTGCCGACGCACAGTATGCGGATCAATGACTGGCTGGGCACGTACGCAATGGACCTGAGCCGTTATCAGGGCGCAGATGAGGGAATCCATTCAGCAGTCCTTGCCCGGCTGGGCGATGACGGCCTGAACTACCACCACATCCAGCACCGGGTGAAGGAGGCGGACTCCCTGGGCCGGAAACTGGACCGGCGCACCGAAGACGGCACGCCCCGGTACGCCAACGGGCTTGAGGACATCGATGACCTGATCGGCGTGCGGATCATCCTGTTCCTGGAATCGGATATTCCGGCCGCCATGGAAGCGCTGGCGGGCGCCTTCGAGGAACTGGACCACGTGGATAAATCCGCCGAGCAGAAAGCCCGCGGCGACTTCGGCTACTCCGGCCAGCACCTGGTCCTCCGGGTGCCCCGGGACAACCCGCCTGCCGGCTGCGAAAACTTCTGCGGACAGCGTTTTGAAGTGCAGTTCCGCACCATCCTGCAGCACGCCTGGGCCGAGTTTGAGCATGAGATCCGGTACAAGGGCACCGGACCTGTCCCGCCGGAAGTCAACCGGGCGTTCACCCTGGCCTCCGGGCTGATTGAACTGGCGGACCGGGAGTTCGACGCCATTAACCATGTGGTCGCGCTGCAGCGGCTGCGCGGCGAGGCACGGGTGGCCGGCGTGCAGAGCGGCGACGAGCTGAACGCGGCCGCCCTGCGCGAGGTGCTGGAGCAGGAATTGCCCGAGAACCCGCGCAGCCGCGCCGAACACTATGACTGGCTGGTCCAGGTGCTTGAGGCCAACACCGTGTATTCGCTGTCGGAGGCCACGGCCCTGCTGCGCTCGGCGGACTGGACAGCCCTGGCTGACCGGCTGCGCTACCGCTTCCCGCCCGGACATGTGCGCGCCGCGGATGACTACCTGCTGGAGCAATGGGGCAGGGCGTATATCCAGCGCACCGCACACCTGAGCGAGGACGGCACCCGGCGCGGGAAACTCGAGTACCGCCTGCGCCGGTTAGTGTCCTGAACCTGTCCCCGGGCCCGCTGGGGGCCGGGACGCAGGAGGGACGCTAGTGCCCGGCGCGGAGGGCAGCGGCGGCGTCGGTAGCGGTGGTGCGGATCCGGTACAGGCCGGACGTGGCAGTCATGTACAGGGTCCGGCCGTCTGCGCCGCCGAAGCAGACGTTGCTGACCGTCTCCGGCACCGGAATGTGTTCCAGCAGTTCCCCGGCCGGGGAGAAGACCCGCACCCCGTCGCCGCCGGAGGACCAGATGTTGCCGTCCGTATCCACCCGGAAACCGTCCGGTACGCCAGGGGCTACCCGCACGAACACCCGGCCGTTCTTCGCCTGCCGGCCGTCCACGACGTCGTAGGCGCGGATCGGATTGCCGTCGGCCTGGGCGGGACCGGCGGGGGAGACGGTCTCCTCGGCAGTGTCCGAGACATAGAGGACGGACTCATCCGGTGAGAATGCCAGCCCGTTGGGCGCCATGATGTCCGTGATGACTGCGGTGAGTTCCCCGCTGGCCGGGTCAAAACGGAACACGTACCGGTCCCCGTACTCCAGCTCGCCGGGGTGGCCTTCGGCCGGGTTGTCGATGCCATAGGAGGGATCCGAGAACCAGATGGTGCCGTCGGACTTCACAACGACGTCGTTGGGGGAGTTGAAGCGCACCCCGCCGAAACGGTCCACCAGGGTTTCCACGGCGCCGTCGCGGTCCCGTTCAATGGCGCGGCGCCCGTGCGAGCACTGGACCACCGACCCGTCCGCGTCCAGGGCGCGGCCGTTGGTGAACTCCACGTCCTGGCCGTAGACGCTGAGCTCACCGCTGGTTTCGCTGTATTCCAGGATCCGGTTGCTGCGCACATCGCTGTACCGTACGGCGTTGCGTCCGGGCACCCAGCAGGGTCCCTCGGCCCAGACCGCGCCCGTACCCACCTGTTCCAGTGCGGCTCCGGTTTCCAGCAGCGTCCGGGGGGATGCGTCTGCGTCCATGCTTTGTCTCCTGTTCGGGGCCGCAGGGGGCCCGGGTCAAGCGCGTACGGTCTGCGTCCTTTTATACGCGAGCGTGGGGCACGGCCCAAGCCGGGCAGTGATCAGGGCAGGTTACGGAAACCGCGGATCAGTAGGTCGGCCCGCCCGCGGGAGCCCCGGACCAGCTCCGCGTTGGGCTGGTCCACCTTCTGTACCCAGGCAGCGGCTGCCTGCGGGCTCTTGCCGAAGCGGATATGCCGTTCCACCAGGCGCTGCACCCGCAGGTCCTCCTCCGGTTCGCAGTACCAGACCTCTGCGCAGCGGGCACGTACCTGTTCCCACTCGGGGCGGTCCAGCAGGAGGTAGTTGCCTTCGGTGAGGATGATCCGGGCTGCCGGGAAAACCGGGATATCCCCGGCCAGCGGCTGCTCCAGAGTCCGCTCGAACCCCGGGGCGTAGACGACGTCGGTACGCCCGGCGGAGAGCAACCGGTCCAGCAGGGCAGCGTAGCCGTATGCGTCGAAGGTTTCCGGGGCACCTTTGCGCTCCCGCAGGCCCTGCCGGTCCAGTTCCCGGTCCGAGAGGTGGAAACCGTCCATCGGCACATGGGCAAAGCGGCGGGACTCCACGGGCTGGTGTTCCGGGTTCAGGGCACGGACCAGGGCCTCAACCAGGGTGGTTTTGCCCGCCCCCGGCGCACCGGTGACGCCAATGACGAGGGTTCCGGTACAGGATCCGGCCAACGCCGTCAGCCTGTCCTGCAGCTGCCTCAGAGTAGGGAAGGACATAACCGCATTCTCCTCTGCCCACGTCTTTCGCCGCCCGGAAAGTGCCAGTCTACGGTGCCTTGGCAACGGGCGCCCGGACAGGAAAATGTCCGCCGGTTCTCCTATGGTGGTGGGCAAAGGCCGAGCACACGAGGAGGCAGATATGTCAGATTTCCGAGGACGCAAGCTCTTGAAAGCAGCAGGGCAGGGCGCAGTTGCCGGACTGGCCGGTGTCGCAGCAATGACCGCCGGCGAAAAACTGGAACAGGCTGTGACCCGGAGGCCCAATTCCTACGTTCCGGCCCGCACCCTGCTGAGCCTGCTGGGCCAAAAACCCGCTGCCGATGCCCGGCCCCCGCTCTGGAACCACGCCATGCACTGGGGGACGGGCGCGGTTCTCGGTGCCCTGCGCGGGGTCTGGTCCGTCACCGGGATCCGCGGCCCGGTTGCGAACACGACCTTCAGCGTTGTCCGCCTGGCCACGGACCAGACACTTGAAAACGCCACCGGCATCGGAGCCCCGCCCACCTCGTGGCCGCTGTCCGAGACCGCAGTAGATGTTTGGCACAAGACGGTCTATGCCTGGATTACCGGTGTGGTCTCAGATGCCCTGATCCCGCCGGTCCTGGAATCCAGGCAGGGCACCACCAGCCACTGACCCGCCGTGCGCACAGTCCTTTGCCCGGCCTAAGCTGGGGTTGTTGTCTACCCGAGGAGAGATACGTTGTCCCTGCTGACCCCCCTGATTACCAGTGCCGGCCTGATCGGCGGCTACAAGACCGCCCGTGACACCGGCAACCGCCAGCTTGGTGGAGCCGTCCTTGCCGCCGCAGGTGCCGCTGCCTTTGCCCTGTGGAAGCGCGACGCCGGCACGGGCAAGGCTGCAGCCCTCACCGCCGGCTACGTGGCCGCGTTCGGCCTGTCCCACCCGCTGGCCAAGAAAATTGGGGCCTGGCCGTCCGTCTATACCGTGACCGGCGCCGTGGCCCTGGCCTCGCTGGTCTTCGGCCGTAAGCGCTGATTCTCCCTGGCTGCCGGGCGGGGACAACGGTCCCGGCCCGGCGGTGCCGGCGGCAGCCTGCGCGGCAACAAGCCCGCGGCACAAGGCAGGGCAGAGCGGGAATCATCGGCCCGGCGTCGTCGTTATACCTGATGCGGGCGGAACAGGGCCCGCAGCGGAAGCCGGGACACCGGCGCCGCCGCTTGATTGGCAACTTGTTGATTGGCAAGTCAATACGGGGATGATCGGTTTCGACGATGTTGGTTGTGCCAGGGGAAGCGGGCCGAGAACGCAGAGTTATCTCGTTAACGCTCTCTGCAAAAAAATAAGTGCCAAACCTATGCGCACTGACTTCGCTCTCGCTGCCTAAGCAGCCGGAGTAGTCCGTCAGCCCGGAGTCGCTCTCGCTCCGGATCCTGGCGTCGTTTAGAGGGCCACTGCTGAACACTTCCGCCGTCGGGGTGTTCGGGACTTTTTGACGGCTGGGCCCGGACCGGCCACCTGTATGCAGGATGGCCGGGGCCGAGAAAATCCGACGCATACTGCGCCCGGAGAAGCCCTGGCAAAACAACACCGGACGGGGGTTCGATTCCCCCCATCTCCACACCAGGCGAAAGGCCTGCCCCTGAAGGGGCGGGCCTTTCCGCGTGTCCGGCCCCGTGTACTGGCGTTGAAGCACCTTCTGCCTCCGGCACTAATGTGGGATGCAGAGGGCAAACGGCCCCGTGCGCGAAGGGATGGACATGCAGGCACTGACAATCAGCCCCGGACAAAAGGATTCGCTGGAGCTGAGGGACCTGCCGGAACCGGATGCAGCGGAAGGCAGCGTGCTGGTGGAGATCCTGTCGGTGGGACTGTGTGCCACCGACCGGGAGGTTATTGCCGCTGAGTTCGGCACGGCACCCGCCAACCGGGATTATCTGGTGATGGGACACGAGAACCTTGGCCGCGTGCTGGAGGCGCCGGAAGATTCCGGGCTTGCCGCCGGAGACCTGGTGGTGGGTATTGTCCGCCGGCCCTGTGCCGAGAAGTGCCCTGCCTGTGCTGCGGGCGAATGGGACATGTGCCATACCGGCACCTATACCGAGCACGGCATTGAAGGGATGGACGGTTTTGCCCGCGAACGCTGGCGCGGCGAACCGGAAGAGATGGTGAAACTGGACCCGTCACTGGACCGGGTGGGAGTGCTGCTGGAGCCGGCCACCATCCTGGCCAAGGCCTGGGAGCAGATTGACCGGATTGGCAGCCGTGCCTATTTCCGTCCGCGGGTAGCCGCCGTGACCGGCGCCGGACCGGTGGGCCTGCTGGCCGCCCTGTTCGGAGTGCAGCGCGGACTCGAAGTGCACGTCTTTGACCTGGAGGAAGACGGACCCAAGGCGGATCTGGTGAAGGAACTGGGGGCTGTGTTCCACACGGACAGCCTCACGGATTCAGGCATCAGCGCGGACATCATCATCGAATGCACAGGTGCGCCCGCGGTGATCCGGGAGGTCCTGCACCGCGGCGCCAAAAACTCCGTCACCTGCCTGACCGGTGTCTCCGAAACCGGTGCCGAGGAGCCCCTGGACCTGGGCGCCCTGAACCTGGGACTGGTCATGGACAACCGGGTGGTCTTTGGAACCGTCAATGCCAACCGCAGGCATTACCTGAAGGCCGCTGAAGTGCTGGCACGGACCGACACGGGATGGCTGGAGAAGATCATCTCCCGCCGGGTCCCGCTCGCTGACTATGCCCGGGCCTTTGAAGATCAGGGCGAGGACATCAAAGTGGTGCTTGACCTGCAGGACGCCTGACCGGTTCCGCAGGCTATTCAGCCGCGGAGGATTCGGTGATACACAGGAAGGACCAAAGCGGCCGCCGCCGCGGTCACGCCAGCTCGCATTGGAGGCACTCAGATGGATAAGGACACCGATCTTCCGCTGATTCCCGGCGGTTCCGAAGCTGACCGGGCGGAGCAGGACATTCCCGCCGTTCCCGGTGCAGGAGATGCCGGGCCCGCGGGGGAAATCCACCGGGACGGCACTGACGGTATCGAGCAGGAAATCCCGGAGGTGCCGGGGGCCGGTGACGCAGGTCCGGAAGGCCGGGTGTACCCCGACGGGTCCGAGGCCGACATCCTGGAACAGAACACCGACGTTCCGGGAAGCGACGAGGACTATCCGCAGGGGGACGGCTGATGCCGTGATGCCCTGCCCGCTCCAGCGGTACCGGACGTGCCGCATCAGGGTCCGCGGCCGCGGATTCCCGGCTGCGGCACCGCTGCCGGCGTGCCGGCCCGCGTAGAATGAACGGCGGCACAAGGGGCAGATCAACAGCAGGAGCGGCGTGAATTACTTTGACCCGGCGGCGGTCTTCGACGTCGTCGACCTGGCCGGTGTCCTGGCCAACGGCGTTTTGGGTGGAGCCGTCGCCCGGCAGCTGCGGATGGACCCGGTGGGGTTCATCGTGCTGGCCCTGACATCCGCCCTGGGCGGCGGTGTCCTGCGGGATACCCTGCTGCAGGAAGGGACACCGGTGGCGCTGACCAACCCCGCCTACCTCATCACCGCCCTCGCCGGTGCCTTCATCGCCTACGCCATTGAGCTCAAAGGCAAATGGGCCAACCGCTTCCTCATAGTGATCGACGCGTTCGCGCTGGGCTGCTGGGCCGCGACCGGCACTGCCAAGGCACTCGCCGTGAACCTGGACTGGCTGCCGGCCATCCTCATCGGTGTGGCCACGGCCGTGGGCGGCGGCATGATCCGCGACATTGTGGTGGGCCGGGTGCCCGCCATTTTCGGTGGCAACACGCTGTACGCCACCGGTGCACTGGTGGCCGCCGTGGAAATGGCTGTCCTGTACAACATGGGCCTGCAGAACGTGGGCATGGGCGTGGCCATCGGCACGGCCGCCGTGCTGTGCATCCTGGCCCGGCGGCGCGGCTGGCGGCTGCCCGGGCCGGGGGAGTTCAACGTCCGGCTGCCGCGGCGGGCACGGCCAGCGGAGCGTCCCGGAGCCGGCTGGCCGCGACCGAAACTGAAGCTGCCGCGCCTGCGCCGGAACGGAAACGGCACCAGCGAAGAATCGCCGGACGCGCCCCGGCATTCCTAGCAAAAAATGTCCGCCTAAACACTGAAACAACCGGACTTAGTCCCCGGAATCCGTGCTTTTACAGACGCGATACGCGCGGGTAGCGTGGCGCACATGACTGCTTACAAGAGCGTAAATCCGTCCACTGGAGAGACCCTTCAGGAATTCCCCACGGCCACCGACGGCGAAATCCGCCAGGCCATCGATTCAGCCCATGCCGCTTTTACCCACTGGCGTGCCGAACCGGTGGAAAACCGCAGCAAGGTTCTCTCACGCGTCGCCGAACTCTACCGGGAGCGTTCCGACGAACTCGCCGCCCTCATTGCCCTGGAAATGGGCAAGCCGCTGCGCGAAGCCAAGGGTGAAGTGGCGCTCTCCGCCAACATCTACGAGTACTACGCCACCGAGGGGCCCGGCTTTATGGCGGATGAACAGCTTGATCCCCGGGGCGGTGGCAGCGCCGTGGTGCGTACCCTGCCCGTTGGTGCCCTGCTGGGGATCATGCCGTGGAACTATCCCTACTATCAGGTGGCACGTTTCGCGGCGCCGAACCTGATGCTGGGCAATACGGTGCTGCTCAAGCACGCCAACAACTGCCCGCAGTCCGCGCTGGCCATGGAACAGATTTTCGCCGATGCCGGTGTCCCCTCCGGTGCCTACACCAACATCTTCGCCACCAACGAGCAGGCCGCGGACATCATTGCCGACCCGCGCATCCAGGGTGTGTCGCTGACCGGCAGCGAACGTGCCGGTGCCGCCGTCGCCGAAGTGGCCGGACGCAACCTGAAGAAGTATGTCCTTGAACTGGGCGGCAGCGACCCGTTCATTGTCCTGGACTCCGAAGACCTGGACGCGACGGTCAAGGCAGCGGTTGCCGGGCGGATGGGTAACACCGGGCAGGCCTGCAATGCGGCGAAACGGTTCATTGTGGTGGAGGAGCTCTACGAGGAGTTCGTGGAGAAGTTCACCGCCCGCATGGCGGCCATCGAGCCCGGAGACCCGCTGCAGCCGGAGACGCGGTTTGGTCCGCTCTCCTCACAGTCCGCCGCGGACGGGCTGCTGGAACAGATACGCGACGCCGTGGAGCGGGGCGCCACCCTGCGCACCGGCGGCGGGAGGATCGACCGTCCCGGATCCTACGTCCAGCCGACAGTCCTGACCGACGTCACTGAGGACATGCGTGCCTTCTCGGAGGAACTGTTCGGGCCGGCGGCCGTGATTTACAAGGTCGCCAACGCCGATGAAGCAGTGGAGCTGGCCAACAACTCGCCCTTCGGTCTGGGCGGGGCCGTGTTCAGCACCGATGAAGGCAGGGCGCTGGAGGTGGCTGACCGGCTGGAGACCGGTATGGTCTGGATCAACGGCACTTCCGGTACGCAGGAGGACCTGCCCTTCGGCGGCGTCAAGCGTTCGGGCGTGGGCCGGGAACTGGCCCGGTACGGGATGGCCGAGTTTGTGAACCGGAAGCTGATCCGCATTCCCAAGAAGCGCTGAGCCCCTGCCGCTCAGGCCGCGCGGCTGCTTTCCGGTTCCGGCCGGGAAGCATCCGCGTGCTCGCTGGGGCCGTTGAACACCACGTACCGGTAGGCGAAATACCGGAAGATGTTGCCCAGTGCGATACCTACCACGTTGCCGGAAATGTTGTCCGCGAACTGGCTTTGGAAGCCCAGCAGGTAGTGCGAGACGTAGAGACAGCCGGCGGAGATCAGCAGCCCCACGAGGTTGGTCAGGGCAAAGAGCAGCGTTTCACTGCGGATGCTGCGTGTACGGAGTTTCCGGAAGGTAATGTACCGGCTGCCCAGCCATGACACGGTGGTGGCGGCCAGCACGGAAATGGTCTTGGCCAAGATGGGGCTGTCCTGGATCAGGGTGGCCGAGAGGATGTTGAACAGGCCTACATCCACCACAAACGCGACGGTGCCCACCACTGAAAATGAGCCCAGCCGGTGAGCAATCCTGCGCACCCCTGTGGTTCCTGCCATTACCGAAATCCGTTCAACCGCGCTCGCCCGGGAGGCTGCTTCCTGCCCGGGCCGGTGCGTACACACGGCCGGGCCTTTTACCTTCGGATGATTGCACACCGTGCATTCGGCCGCAAAATCAGTTCGCTGGCAAGCTGGATCAGGGCAGTGTGACCGTAAATACAGTGCCCTTGCCGGATTCGCTCTCCAAGGCGATGGTGCCGCCGTGCTCTTCCACAATGCGCTTGGAAATCACCAGGCCAAGGCCGACGCCGGGGATCTGTGCCCTGCGGGCCGTGCCCGAGCGGAAGAACTTGGTAAAGACCTCGGCCTGCTCGGCGCCGGTCATGCCGATGCCGGAATCGGCGACCCGCAGCACCGTGGTCCCGGCTTCCGTGCGCCAGGCGCTGACCGTGACCTGTCCGCCGTCGGGGGAGTACTTGACCGCGTTGGAGAGCAGGTTGTCCAGGACCTGCGCCATCCGCTTGGGATCCAGCATGGCCGGCAGGTTCTCGGGCAGCTCGGTGACAATGTCGACGCCGTTCATTTCCGCGCGCGGGGCCGCAGAGGTGATGCCTGCGCGGATGAGCTCGCTGAGGTCGGTGACCTCCAGCTCCATGCTGGCGGAACCGGCCGCGGCGGAGAGCAGGTCCGAGACCAGGTGCAGCAGTTTCTCGGAGTTCCGCTGCGCCACCTTCAGGGAGGACGCCACATAGGAGGGGATGGCGTCTTCCTCATCCAGCGCCAGTTCCAGGTACCCCATGATGGAGGTCAGCGGGGTGCGCAGCTCGTGGGACACATTGGCCACGAAGTCGTCCTTGGCAGCCACCGCATTCACCAGGCCCGTGACGTCGCTGTACGCGATCACCGAGCCCTGGAACGCGTCGTCGTCGCCGTGCATGGAACGGGCCGAGACGCTAAGTGCCTTTTGCTCCTCGCCCTCGCCGTACCAGACCAGCTGGTCGGAGAAGGAGTGCCCCTCCGATGCCCGCTGCACCGGACGCTCGGCCGGCGGAACCGGGGTGATGCGGTCCGGCCCGAAAATGAGCAACTCGGCCTCGGAGGGGCGCCGGGTGAAACTGGGGGCGGCCAGGCGTTCGTGGAACTGCTGGCGGGGGTTGGTGAGCAGGCGCCGCCCTTCCTCGTCAATGACCACCACACCCACCCGCACGGTGTTGAGGATGGACTCGAGCATCAGCTCCTTGCGCAGGCTCTCCAACAGGGAGGCCTGCAGCACCACGTCCTTCTCCTGCAGCACCACGGTCTGCGCGGTCAGAGTGGCTTCGGCCTCAGCGCGTGCCGCTTCGGCCTCTTCCGCGGTGCGCAGGGCGGAAATCAGGTCCCGTTCATACAGCCGCCGCTCATGCGCGTAGAACGCCACTACCTGGTCAAGCGCCGGGCGGTCGGCGGTGGCGGGGGTGCGGGTGGCGGAGAGCAGCACCGGAATGCGCCGGCCTTCGGGTCCCAGGAGGTCGACGGCGAGCTCGGCGAAAGTCGCTTTCATTCCCAGCTGCGGCATGGCGTGGGTGGTGTAGACAATGCGGTCGCCCACGGGGAGCAGCTGGAGCAGGCTGGTGCCGCGCAGCTCCTCCAGGGACTTGCCGATCCAGGAGAGGAGCATGGTGTTGGCGGACACGACGGTTCCGTCCGTCAGGGTCAGGATGTGTCCGGCCGGGGCATTGTTGAACAACGCCTCGTAGTCGAGAGGGAAAAGCTGCTCCACGGTTACGTCGACTGCTGCAGATACTGCGAGATGATGCCTGCCGTCTCCTTAGGCGCGCTCACATGCGGAAGGTGGCCGGTAGCTTCCATCCGCACCAGCGTGCTGCCGGGGATGCGTTCCTGCAGATAGACGCCCACGTGATCCGGGGCGAGCAGGTCTGCGGAGGCCTGCATGATCAGCGTGGGAAGGGAAACGTCCTTCAGAAGGTGGCGGACGTCGGACAGGAAGGCCACCCGCGCAAACTGGCGGGCGATGGCCGGGTTGACCCGGCAGAAGCTGTCCTCCAAGCGGGTGCCCAGGGCGGGAGTGTCGGGGTTTCCCATGATGACCGGTGCCATGGTTGCTGCCCAGACCAGATAATTGGTGTCCAGGGAGACCAGCAGGTCGTCGAGGTCGGCGCGGCTGAAACCACCTGTATATCCGTCCTCCGGGTAGTCCATGTAGCTGGCGGAGGGAGCCACGAGGATGATCCGGCCCAGCCGGTCGGGCTTCCTTGCCGCCGCGGCCACGGCCATCATGGCGCTGACGCTGTGGCCGATGAAGGTGACATCCTCCAGGTCAAGGTCCTCACACAGTTCCAGGACGTCGGAAACGTAGCCGTCCAGCGTGGAGTACTTTTCCGGTTCATAGGCATCGAGGTCCGAGCCGCCGGCGCCCACGTGGTCAAAGACGACGACCTTGTAGTCATCGGTGAAATACGGCAGCACATGCTGCCACATCCCCTGGTCGCAGCCGAACCCGTGCGCGAAAAGCAATACCGGGCCCTCCGTGCGTCCGAGCACTCGAACGTTGTTCCGGGTCCGGATATCAGTCTTCATGTGTCCCAGCGCCTGCTTTTCTTCTGATGCAATCCCCGCCCGGGGCCCAGAGCGGATTCAACTGCACACTTTACAGGTTCCGCGCGGCCTTAATTGCCAGCCCGGGGTGCATAAATATGCCCTCTAATGTGTTCCGCGGCGGAGGATTCCAATGCGGTGAAAAACAGTACTCTTATGCCGCCGGATGAGGGAATGGACGGCCGGTTGGAATTAGCGGACGGAGAACCGGAGCTCGGCCGCCCCGCCGTTGAACTGGGTGGTGGCCACCAGCTGCATGGGCCGGGTGGGGCGGTCCACCGGAAGAAGCCGCCGCCCGCTGCCCAGGGCAACGGGCATGTAGGTCACCCACAGTTCGTCCAGCAGCCCGGCGTCAGCAAATTGGGCCGCCACATTGCCGCCTCCCACCACCCAGACGTTGCGCTCCCCGGCGGCGTCCCGGGCTTCGTCAAGTACCTGCTCCACGTTCCCGGCGGCAAACCGTATGTCGCCCTGCGGCGGCGGGGTTTCCTCCCGGGAAGTCAGCACCCAGCACGGCTGGCTGTAGGCCCAGGCATCCGGCTCCTCGGCACGGAGCCAGCGGTAGGTTTCTCCACCCATAATCACCGCACCGACTCCGGCGATGAACCGGTCATAGTGCGCTTGGAAGGGCTCGAAGCCGAACTGCAGCAACCAGTCCAGGTTGTTGTCGGCCGTCGCAATAAAGCCATCCAGGGACGAGGCTACGTAATAGATGACCTTGGGCATGCTGCAAGATTACGCGCAGCGTCCGCCGAAAGGCAGGGGACGGGAGCCGGCGGTGGTGCCGGAACGGGATCAGGACGCCGGACATCATGGGCGGGTGAGGCGTGGACGCCGCGAAGGGGATAGGTTGAAAGGAAAGCACCATAAGCACCCTGACTATGTGCGCATCCGGCCGCCGGGCGGCTCCGGCCGGACGGAACGCGGAAGGACGAAACATGAGTGAACGGCTTGTTGCTGATGTGATTGTCGATCGCCTGAAAGCCTGGAACGTGCAGCGCGTCTTCGGGTACAGCGGCGATGGGATCAACACCGTGCTCGGCGCCATGCGCCGCAGCGGAGATCCCGAATTCATCCAGGTCCGGCACGAGGAAAACGCCGCCTTTATGGCTGTGGGGCACGCCAAATACACCGGCGGAGTGGGGGTGGTGATGTCCACGCAGGGCCCGGGAGCCATCCACCTGCTCAACGGACTGTATGACGCACGGCTGGACGGTGTGCCCGTGGTCGCCATTGTCGGCCAGCAGTCCCGCAGCGTGCTTGGGTCCTCCTATATGCAGGAGGTGGACCTGATGAACCTGACCCGGGACGTGGCCTCGGCCTTCCGGCAGCAGGTCAATTCCCCGGAACAGGTGCCGCTGGTCCTGGACCGGGCTTTCAAGAAGGCGCTCGCTACCGGCACACCCGCCGTCGTGATCATTCCGCATGATGTGCAGCAGGCCCCGGCCCCGGAGCTGGAACAGGAACACGGCATCCTGAACACCGCCCCGGTGTTCCGTCCCGCCCGCACCCAGCCCGGCGAGGCTGATGTGCAGGCCGCGGCAGACCTGATCAATTCCGGGCAGAAGGTGGCGCTGCTGGTAGGCCAGGGTGCCCGGCACGCGCGGGCGCAGGTCCATGCCCTGGCGGAGAAGATTGGTGCGGGTATCACCACCAGCCTGCTCGGCAAGCCCTACGTGGATGAAACGGCGCCCCTGGCCGCGGGGACCATGGGGCATCTGGGCACCGCGTCCGCAGGCTACGTGCTGGATAACTGCGACACCCTGCTGATCATCGGCTCCAATGACCCCTGGACCGAGTTCTATCCAACGCCCGGATCGGCCCGGGCCGTGCAGATTGACCGGGATGCCTCGGCCATCGGCAACCGGTACCCGGTGGAGGTGGGCATTACCTCAGACGCCGGTCCCGCACTGGATGCCCTCATTCCACTGCTGGAGGCCAAGCCGGATACACCCTGGCGGGGCAAGGTGGAGGCAAGCGTACGCCGCTGGCACGAGCTGGCCCGGGTCCGCGCCATGACCGACGCGGACCCGGTCAACCCGGAACGCGTGGTCTGGGAACTGAACAAGCGGCTGCCGGACAACGCGCAGGTGGCGGTCGACGTCGGCAGTTCCGTCTATTGGTACGCCCGGCAGCTCCAGCTGCCGGAAGGGGTGCCGGCGCACCTCTCCAGCACCCTGGCGTCCATGGGCTGCTCCGTGCCGTACGGACTGGCGGCGAAACTTGCTGCTCCCGACCGTCCGGTGGTGGCGCTCTCCGGGGACGGTGCCATGCAGATGGCCGGCGTGAGCGAGCTGATCACCCTGAGCCGGCTCTGGCAGCAGTGGGAGGACCCGCGGTTTGTCCTGTGTGTGCTGAATAACCGCGAACTGGCGGAGGTGACCTGGGAGCAGCGCGAGATGGAGGGGGACCCGCGGTTCGAGGACAGCCAGTCGCTGCCGGACTTCAAATACGCCGAATACGCCAAACTGCTGGGCCTGGAAAGTATCCGGGTGGAGGACCCGGAACTGCTGGGGGAGGCCTGGGACGTGGCGCTCGCCGCCAAGCGGCCGTTCCTGATCGAAGTCGTGACAGATCCGGCTGTGCCGCTGTTGCCGCCCTTCCCCGCCGGAGCTGCCCAGGCGCAAACCATGAAGGACGGGCTGGCACAGGAGGGCGCCGCGGGCGAACATTCCCGGCGGCTGCTGGACACCTACCTGGCGCAGGAGGAGGGGCTTTACGACGATCTCTGAGCCGGGATAACGGAACGGACGCACCCGTGAAGGGTGCGTCCGTTCCTCCTTTCAGCGAACCGGCCTGCCCTATGAGGAGGCTAGGAGCGGGCCGGTGCGCCGAGTTCCACGGGTTCTTCGTCATTGCGGTAGGCGGATTCGGAGTGGGCGATCAGGTCAATGCCCTTGAGTTCGCTCTCCTCCGGGATGCGCAGCCCGATGGTCAGCTGCAGCACCTTGGCAATCAGCCAGGTCACCGCGAACGAGTACACCAGCACCGCCAGGCAGGCCAGCGCCTGGATGCCCAGCAGCGAGAAACCACCGCCGTAGAACAGGCCGCTGACCCCGTTGGGTGCCGCGTCGGTGGCGAACAGGCCGATCAGCAGAGTGCCCAGCAGGCCGCCGACGGCGTGGACCCCCACCACGTCCAGGGAATCGTCAAAGCCCAGCCGGAACTTCAGCTCAATGGCCAGCGAGCAGACCAGCCCGGCAATTGCCCCAATGGCTACGGCGCCCAGCGGGCTGACGGCACCGCAGGCCGGGGTGATGGCCACGAGGGCGGCAATCAGTCCGGATGCCGCTCCGAGGCTGGAGGAGCGGCCCAGGCGCATACGTTCCATCAGCGCCCAGCCGAGCAGGCCGGCCGCAGCGGCCACGGCGGTATTCAGGAAAACGACGGCGGCCGAGTGCCCGGCGCTCAGCGCGGACCCGGCGTTGAACCCGTACCAGCCGATCCACAGCAGGCTGGCTCCGAGGAGGATCAGCGGCCGGCTGTGCGGCTGGCCGTGTGAGTGCGGCCAGCCCTTGCTCCGGCCCAGGACCAGGGCCAGCGCCAGGGCGGCAACCCCGGCGTTCAAATGCACCGCGGTGCCGCCGGCAAAGTCGATGGCGCCCAGCTGGTTGGCAATCCAGCCGCCGGTCACCGTTCCGTCGGCATTGTCGAATGCGAAGACCCAGTGCGCTACCGGGAAATAGACCAGCGAGGCCCAGAGGCCGGCGAAGACCATCCACGCGCCGAACTTCATCCGCCCGGCGGCGGACCCGGCCACCAGGGCCGTGGTGACGCACGCGAACATCAGTTGGAAGGCGGCGAATAGTGCCAGCGGGATGGATGCCGCGGGATCCTCGGTGAGCAGTTCGGACAGTCCGAAGAACTCCAGCGGGTTTCCCAGCAGCCCTACCCCGCCCAGCGAGTTGCCGAAGGCCGCGGAATAGCCGTACAGCACCCAGAGGACGGCTACCAGGCTGGCTCCGCCAAAGCACATCATCATCATGTTCAGGATTCGCCGTGAACCCACCATGCCGCCGTAGAAAAAAGCGATGCCGGGGATCATCAGACAGACCAGCGCGGAACTGGCCAGCAGCCAGGCCGTGTTTCCAGAGTCCATGGAGGTACTCCCGTTCGGGTCGGGTGCCCGCTGTTTACCTGCCCCCCCCCGGAACACCGACCAGGCATTCAGGGAAGGGCAGGTGCAGCCGGCGGGTCAAGGGATGGATCAGCCCCCATTACTGACCGGCAGTCCCGCCGCAGCCGCGGCGGAGACGCTCCCTCAAGGGTGGCGGCCCGATGTTACGCGCGGCAGCGCCTGCAGGTTAGCGCTGTGTTAACACCGGCTGGGTGTCTGCTGTAAGAACGCTGGATGCTGTGTGCACCGCGGGGACAGGGGCTGGCAGGCTATGCCGTGCGCGGCAGCCCGCGGCCGAAGGTAAATGCCCGAATCAGCTGGAGGGCGCCAAGGACGATCAGGAAAATGCCGCCGTAAATCACCAGCACGGCAAGGGAGCCCAGCGGCAGGATCAGCACCGCAATTCCGGCGAGGATGCTGAGGATGCCCAGCACAATGGCGAACCAGCGCGAGCCCCCGCGGTCGGACTCGGCCAGGCTCATGACGCCCTCCACGATCCAGGCGATGCCCAGCAGCAGTGCGAGCGCAGTCAGGGTTGCCGCCGGATTCCGGATGGCAATAACGCCAACCACCAGCAGGGCCAGCCCTACAAGAATGTTCAGGATCTTCAGGCCGACGCCGATTCCGGTAAAGATGCCCAGCAGCACACGGATAATGCCGGCAACCAGGAAATAGAGCCCAAAGAGAAAAGCGAGGACCTCCAGTGTCGCTCCGGGCCAGAAAAGGACCAGCAGGCCAAGAATTACGGATACCAGGCCGGTGATTCCCAGCCCGATGCGGATCCCGCGGATGGCGGATCTGGCAAGATTCAGGGCGTCCAATGCAAACCCGTTGTCCTGACGATATGAACTGCTTCCTGATGCGGACATGCTTAGGACCTCCAGAGAGATTGCCCCCACGGACCGGCTGGACCCGCCTCAAGTATCCGCCGGGCACGCCCTGCTTCTCTAGGGAGCGGCGCCGGAACCCGTCAGCTCAGCCCCGATCATTGCGGCCACGGCCGCCATGCCTTCCGTGTTTGGGTGAAAGGGCAGCGGGCCGCCCGGCCGCGGACGGATGCCCGCGGTGGTCCAGGGGTCATCGGACCAGGCATGGTGGTCCGCACCCGCAGCGGCTACCGGAACCAGAGTTGCCCCGGTAGCCGCGGCCGCACGCGCCGTTGCACCGGCCAGATGCGTAAAGAACCTCCGCCCGGACGCTGCCTGCCGGGTACTCATCCGCGGCACACGGACCACGGGGTCCGGCGGCAGCACGGGAAGGTACTGGACAAAAAGGACCCGTGCCCGCGGCGCGCGCCGGCGGACCAGTTCGCCCACCATGGTGAGGGAGGCTTCGAGCAGAACCAGCTGCCGGTCCAGGCCCCCGGTGCCGAGCCGCTGCAGTCCGCCTGCCAGCCCGGCGAGCCGGGCCGGACCGGGCGGCAAACCGGCGGCCACCAGACCCATGACGTAGCCAATGTCATTGCCGCCCACAGTGATGGTGACCAGGTCCGTGTCCGGGGTCAGCGCGTCCGCCTGGGGCGGTTGGCCGTATTGCCGGCGGTAGAGAATGTCCGCAGTGACCGCCCCGGAACTGGTGACGTCGGTGAGCATCAGGTCCAGCGCGGACGCCAGGCGGTGGGGATAGTTCGCGTCGGTGCGGCGGGCGCCGGGCGCTGAGCGGGGGACCGGAATCCCCAGCCCCGGGCCGGCAGCGTAGGAGCTGCCCAGGGCGACATACCCGGCACCGGAGAAGTTCGGACGCGGCTGTGCACTGCTCTGCTGGGTCTCCATAAGCGGACAGTCTGCCCGTGCGCGTTCCCAGCGGCCAGAGTTACTGCAGCCACGGAGGTCCGCCCACCCCCAGAAAGGCCCGGACCTCCGCGTCCGTGGTCTCCGGAAAACTGTCATAGGCCAGTCCGACGGCGTCCAGTCCGCTGTGTGCCCACGGCACCACGACGTCGTCGGCCAGCGACGCCGGGATGTCCGCTGCGCTGCCGCAGGCCACGGGGGCGGCAGCCACCAGCCAGGCCGGGGCCAGCCGGCGGACCACCCCCAGCGCCGCGCGCATAGTGGAGCCGGTGGCCAGGCCGTCATCCACCAGGATCACTGTTGCCCCCGGCACCGCCCGCACCGGGGTTCCGGGCCGGAACAGCTCTTCCCGCCGCCGCACTTCGGCCAGCTCTTCCTCGGCGGCAGCCTTAAACATTGTGTCCGCCCGGCTGCTGCGGCTGCGCCAGTAGCTAAGCACGTCATGGTTCCGCACCACTCCGGTGATTCCCGCTATCCCGGCGACCGCCCCGGCGGCGAGCTCGGGCTGCAACGCATATCCGATTTTGCGGACCACCACCACATCCAGCGGGGCGTCCAGGGCGGCCGCCACCTCCGCTGCCACCGGCACACCGCCGCGGGGCAGGCCCAGCACCAGCAGCTGGGGTGCATCGGCATAGGCCGTCAGCGCTGCGCCCAGCTGACGGCCGGCATCGGTGCGGTCCCGCCATCCGTGCGGGGGGACGGGGCCTGGAGGGGTGGCGGATTCCGGCATGGGGCCCATTTCCGGCAGGTGGTGTTTTCTTCACGCTAGGCCCGCGCCGGGAGGGCGGCAAGCCCGTTCGGGAAGGAGCCTGCCGCGTTGCCAAAGCTGCAGGGACATAGCAAAGTGGCGGCTATGACGCAGACAGCAGTAATCACAGGGGCAACCTCCGGCATCGGTGCGGAATTCGCCCGCCGTCTGGCCGAACGCGGCTACAACCTGGTGCTCACCGGCCGGGACACCGGGCGGCTGGCGGATGCCGCCGCACGGCTCGCGGAGCAATACTCGGTAAAAACGGAATACATCGGGGCGGACCTTTCCACCGAGGACGGCGTGGCCGCCGTGGCCCGGCGGGTGCAGGAGCCCGACGTCCGGATCCTGGTGAACAACGCCGGCTACGGGTTGAAGAACGACTTTGCCCGGAATGACCTTGATGCCGAGGTGGACCACCTCAATGTGCTGGTGACGGCTCCGTTGAAGCTCAGCCATGCGGCGCTGAACGCCATGCAGGCGGGCGGCGGCGGCCGGATCATCAACGTGGCCTCCCTTGCCGGCCTGCTGCCGCGCGGGACCTACAGTGCCGCCAAGGCGTGGCTGATCAACTTCAGCCGCTGGGCCAACATCTACTACAAGGACCGCGGCATCACCGTCACCGCCGTGTGCCCGGGATTTGTGCACACCGAGTTCCACCAGCGCATGCAGATGGACAAGAGCGTCTACCCCAAGTGGATGTGGCTGCAGGTTGAGCAGGTGGTGCGTGAGGGGCTCGCCGATGCCTTTGCCGGGAAGGGTATGTCCATCCCCTCCAGGCGGTACCGGGTAGTGGCGGCCGTGAGCAAGCTGGCGCCGCAGACGCTGGTAGCCAAACTCGCCGGCAGGGGACGCTAGGCCGCTTCCGGGCGCCCGCCCCCGCCGTCGTGCAGCGTCACACGGGCTGGCGGGAGAACGACGGCGGGCCTAGGGTGGCGGTGCGCCCCACCGGGACGCGTCAGGACCAACGAGTACACCGGCGAAAGCGAACCCCATGAGCACCCCCACGGTTTATGCCCTGCATGAGAATCCCGAATGGTTTCCGCCCTTTGCGCGCGCCTTCGAGGCAGAGGGGATCCACGTGGAGGAATGGCTGCTCACCGACGGGGTGCTGGACCTGGACGCCGTACCGCCGGAAGGGATTTTCTGGTCCCGGATCAGTGCCTCCGCGCATACCCGCGACCACGGGCTGTCCAAGGACTATGCCCGCTCCGTGCTGTCCTGGCTTGAGGCGCACGGCCGACGCACGGTGAACGGCCGCCGCGTGCTGGAGATGGAAATGAGCAAGGTGGACCAGCTGACCGCGCTGCGCGCTGCGGGCATTGACACCCCGCGCACCGTGGCAGCGGTGGGCCGCGACCAGATCCTGGCGGCTGCGAAGGAATTTGAAGCCCCGTTCATCCTCAAGCACAACCAGGGCGGCAAGGGCCTCGGGGTGCGGAAGTTCGAGTCGCACGGCGAGCTGGCGGATTACGTTGCCTCGGAGGAGTTCGAGGAACCTGTGGACGGCATCACCCTGGTCCAGGAATTCATTGTTGCCGCCGAACCCTTTATTACCCGGGCGGAGATTGTCGGCGGCGAGTTCATTTACGCGATCCGGGCGGATACCGCCCGCGGCGGCTTCCAGCTTTGCCCGGCCGACGCCTGCGCCATTGACCCGGTCACCGGCCGGCCCGTGATGCCCCCGGGGGCCACCATCGCCCCCGACGCAGACACCCAGCTGTTCAGCCTGCGCGAGGACTTCGACTCGCCGGTGATCGCCAAGTACCTGGACTTCGCCCGGCGCAACGGGATTGAGGTCTGCGGCATCGAATTCATCGAAGCGGCCGACGGCCGGCTGCTCACCTATGACGTGAACACCAACACCAACTACAACGCCGCCGTTGAGGCGGTGGCACCCCGGTCCGCGCCGCGGGCGCTGGCCAGGTACCTCGCCGGCCTAGCCGGCCAGGACGCCTAGCCGGCCAGGACGCCTAGCCGCCCGGCTCCCGGCGCCGCCAGCCCGGCGCTTCTGCGCCACTTCTCCGCCACTTCTGCGCCACTTCTCCGCCACAGCAGGTGTGATCTGCGCCGGAAGCGGGCACCAGGGTGGGCCCGGCCTCGTTTTTTATCTCCGGAAGCGGTGCCTCGATATAGTCGTTGTTAGCCAAACTAAGGAGCCTATCCATGTCCGCTGCTGCCGAATCTGTGTCTGAACCGCTGTGGGTGAAGAACTATCAGAGCGGTGTTCCGGCGCAGATTGACCTGCCCACGGAATCCCTCACCGCCATGATGGAAGACGCGGTGGACCGTTTCGGCAGCAAGGTGGCACTGGAATTCTTCGGCGCTGAGACCACTTACAAGGAGCTGGGCGACCGGATCAACCGGGCCGCCGAAGGCCTGCGCCGCCTGGGTGTGCGCAAGGGCCACCGCGTAGCCGTCATCCTGCCCAACTGCCCGCAGTACCTCATTGCGTTCTACGCCGTGCTCCGCCTGGGCGCCGTCGTCGTCGGCCACAACCCGCTGTACACCGAGCGGGAACTGCGCCACCAGTTCGAAAACCACGGTGCCAAGGTCGCCATCGTGTGGGACAAGGTGGTGGAGAAGGTCCAGGACTTCCCGGACGACGTCGCTGTGGACACCATCGTGGCCGTGAACATCACCAAGGCCATGCCGCGGCTGAAGCGGATGGCGCTGACCCTGCCGCTGCCGTCGGTACGCCGGACCCGCCAGGGACTGACGGCGAAGACGGAAAACACCCTGGCCTGGGAGGAGCTGCTGGACACCGCTCCGCTGGCGAAGGACCATCCGCGCCCCAAGGTCACCGACCTGGCGGCACTGCAGTACACCTCTGGCACCACCGGTGTGCCCAAGGGGGTAATGCTCACGCACTTCAACCTGCGCTCGAATGCCCTGCAGGGCAAGGCCTGGATGCACGGAGCGCAGGAGGGCAAGGAAGTCATCTACGGTGTCCTGCCGATGTTCCACGCCTTCGGCCTCACCCTGTACCTGACCTTCTCCGTGCTCACCGGCTCGAGGCTGGTGCTTTTCCCCAAGTTCGATGTGGATCTGGTGATGACCGCGGCGAAGAAGTCCAAGCCCACCGTCTTCTGCGCCGTGCCGCCCATCTATGAAAAGACCGCGCTGGAGTCCAAGAAGCGCGGTGTGGACCTCTCCACCATCCGCTACGCCATTTCCGGCGCCATGACCCTGCCGGCAGCCACGGTGCAGCTTTGGGAAGAGGTTTCCGGCGGGCTGCTGGTGGAGGGCTACGGCCTGACCGAATCCTCGCCCGTGGCACTGGGCAACCCCTTTGCCCCTTCCCGGCGCAACGGCACCATCGGCGTTCCGTTCCCCAGCACCGAGATGCGCGTGGTGGATCCGGAAGCTCCGGAGAACGATGTGGATCCCGGCACCCCCGGCGAACTGCTGATCCGCGGACCCCAGGTGTTCGCCGGATACTGGAACAATCCCGAAGGCAGCGCAGAGGTACTGCTCGACGGCGGCTGGCTGCGGACAGGGGACATCGTCACCGTTGATGAGGACGGGTTTGTGAAGGTGGTGGACCGGCGCAAGGAACTGATCATCACCGGCGGGTTCAACGTCTCCCCGACGGAGGTGGAGGAAGTGCTGCGCACCCACCAGCTCATCCTCGACGCCGCCGTCGTGGGACTGCCCCGCGCCGACGGAGGCGAGCAGGTGGTGGCCGCCGTCGTACTCCAGGAAGGTGCGGAACTGGATGAGGCCGCCCTGCGCGCCTACTGCCGGGAACGGCTTACCCCCTACAAGGTGCCGCGGAAGATCCTTGCCATCGAGGAGCTGCCCAAGTCCATGCTCGGCAAGGTGCTGCGCCGGCAGGTCCGCGACAGCCTGCTGAAGGACGCATAGGCTTTCTTCTCCCGGGCGGGCGGGTCGCCTGACTGTCTGCGCCCCTCCTGCCTGTGCCCGGTTGCCCGCGCCCGGCTGCCCGCGCGGTTGCCCGCGCCCCGTTGCCCGTGCCTGGTTGCTTGTGCGGTTGCCCGTGCCGTCCTGCCTGTCCTGCAGAGTGCCCGTCCCCCGGACGGGCACTCTGGCTCTCCGGGCTGCCGGTACCTATTGACGGGGTCCCGGCAGCGGGTTGGAATTGTAAGTGGGCTTGGTATCTGCCAGGTCCCTTCCAAACCAACTGGCCGCCGGGATGCACGTGGACAAGCCAGCGTCCCCCTCCTGCGGTCTGTGGTGAACCGCCGCCGGTCAACCGACTCGGCGGATTCGCTGTCGCGAGGAGAACACGATGATCACGAATCAGCAGGTCGAAGGGCTTATGGCCGGGTCCGGCAATGTGCTGGGCCCCAACGGTGACAGGATCGGCTCGGTCGGCACGTTCTACCTGGATGACCAAACGGACGAGCCGGCCTGGGTCACGGTGAACACCGGTCTTTTCGGTACGTCGGAAACGTTCATTCCCCTCACCGAAGCAAGCGTTGACGGTGTTGACGTCCTGGTGCCGTATTCCAAGGAAGAGGTCAGGAACGCGCCGCACATCGACAGTGACGGCTCCATCAGTCCGGAAGAGGAAGTGACCCTCTACCGGTACTACGGGTTCGCCTACGACGACGGTTCGAGCGAGTCCATCACTGAAACGGAGACGATTTCCGCCGACGACGGGACCATGGGTGGACGCGACACCATGACGGACAGCGGTTCCGGATCGGACAGTGACACCGGCTTCGGCAGTGGCAGCGGAACCGGCGTTGGCAGCGGCACTGGCGTTGGCGGCGGAACCGGCAGCGGGACCGAGTCGGGTCGCGGCATGGACGCCGGGCTGGTCTCTGACGAGCGTACTGCCGACACCTCGAGTGGCGCGGGCACGTCAGACCTTTCGGATCAGTCCCGGTCCGGAGCCAACATCGATGACGCCATGACCCGGTCCGAGGAGCGCCTGAACGTTGGCACCGAAAACCGTTCCGTGGGCAAGGCTCGGCTGCGCAAGTACATCGTGACGGAAACGGTGACCCAGCAGGTTCCGGTCAGCCACGAGGAGGTCCGGATTGAGCGTGAGCCCATCACGGATGCCAACGCGGGTGACGCCCTTTCCGGTGCCGAGCTGACCGAGGATGAGCACGAGGTCACCCTGCATGCCGAGGAACCTGTGATCTCCAAGCACACCGAACCGGTGGAGCGTGTGCGGCTGGAGACCGAGACCGTCACGGATACGGAGAGCATTTCCGAGGAGGTCCGCAAGGAGCAAATCGATACGGATGTAGACGAGACCAACATCCGGCGAGGCACATCGGGCGGGTCCGGCTCCGGCGGCTCAGGCGGTTCGGGTTCCGGGGGTTCGGACTCCGGCAGCTCGGGCAGCTCCGGCGGCAGCCGCTAGTACGGTTTCACCGCGTGTAGTTATCGGTTTCACCGCGTGCAGCCACAACGGCGCACAGCCACAGCGGCGTAGAACCGCAACAGCGCAGAGCCACAGCGGCGTAGAACCACAGCGGCGGGTCCTGGGTTTCCCGGGGCCCGCCGTTTGCTGCGTTCCCCTCCCGCACGGAGGGAAAAATCGACCGGTTTGGTGAATTCCGACGGTTTGGTGGATTTCGGATGGTTTGAACCGTGCGGATAAGCCCAAACAGTGCGAAAAAATCTGAACCGTGCGGAAAACATGCCGGGCAGGCGAACCCGCATCGTGCCTCAGGCAACGCGTTCCGCGATCAGCGACTGCAGTCCCAATCGGCGCAGCGCACGGCTGGAGTCCAAGCTCCGGCCTAAGGGTTCTGGGTTAGGCTGGGGCAACTGTCCACGGAGCCCGGGGGAACCTATGCGAAAAACCGCTGCCAACATGGCCCTTGCCCTGATGCTGCTGACCGGGTGCAGTTCGGCAACGGAAGAAGCCTTACCCGCTGCAGCGCCGTCGGATTCCTTCCCGGCCGCCCCTTCTGTAACCCCGGTAGCCTCGGCGAAGGATCCGTTGGAGGAATCCTGCCGCAAGCTCGCCGGACCGGAGAGCAAAGCGCCGCTTTCCCAGGCCGTCTATTTTGTCAGAATCCAGGAGGGCACCTACGGATTCAATGCGCCACCGGAGAGCGCCCGCACAGTGGCGATGCAGATCCGCAGCATCGCCGCCACCGCGCCGGAGGGCTTGAACGTGCAGTTGGAGGAGTTCATTTTGTCCTTGGGCACGGCCATTAGCGCTGCGGAAAGCCCGGATGCCGCCTCGGGATTCGATATGTTTGCGTGGCAAAGCACCATTGCCGACATTCAGGCAACGTGTGGGCTCTAAGGGCAGCTGAGTCCGTCCGGCAATAACCTCAGTCCTCCCGGGGAATCGGGGACACAAGCCACCGGAAACCCTGCCGCTTTGTGGTTTCCCTGCGCGTTTGGGAAATCCCTGCCGGTTTGCGGAGGAGCGATGTCCCAAACCGGCAGCAGAAACCCGAACCGTGCGGAAAACCCCATCCCGGCAGACGGAGGCGCCCAAACCCCATCCCGGCAGACGGAGGCGCCCAAACCCCCACCGGCAGACGACGCGCGGAACCCCCACCGGCAGACGACGGGCGGAACCCCCATGAGCAGACGAACCCGCACCGGCCCTTACGCCACCAGCCGGGCCTTACGCCACCAGCCGGGCCGTCCGCTCCAGGACCTCGCGGCAGGCCCGGATGGCGGGACGGCGGCTGCCGGCTTCCCGGACCGACGTGAAGATGGTCCGCCGGGGCATGCCGGGCAGGTCCAGCAGCCGCACGGTGGGGGTGCGGCCGGTCCACACCAGTTCGGGCATCAGGCCGACGGCGTTGCCGGACTCAATCAGCCGGATCTGCGCCTGCAGGTCTGCCGTTTCATAGCGGACATCCGGTTCGAAGCCGGCCTGGCGGCAGGCCTGCTCCGCCCAGTGCCGGGAGGCCGCTCCGCGGGGCTCCATCACCCAGGCGCAGGAGGCGGTGTCGGCAATGGACCGGATATCCGCTCCGCCCAGCCGGTCCTCGGGTACGGCGAGCTGGATGGCGTCAGTGGTGAGCTGCATCCTGTCCAGCCCCGGATACCGGGGAGCAGCATGTCCGGGATACTGTTCCGCGATCACCAGATCAAAATCCCGTGCCCAGGTTTCGTACAGCGCCGTTTCCGGTTCGCGCTGGGTCATTTCGATCCGCACTTCGGGGTAGTCCCGCCCCAGGATGGTGAGAGCATCTGGAACCAGGGCCAGTGCCGCGGACTGGAAAACCGCCAGCCGCACCGTACCGGTGACCGTGGTCAGGGACTCCGCCAGATCCGCCTCCGCACGTTCCATTGAGTCCAGGATCTGCGCGGCATGATCCACCAGGATCTCGGCCTGTGGGGTCAGTGTGACCCGCCGTCCGGTTTTGCGCAGCAACTCAACGCCCACCTCTTTTTCCAGCAGCGCCAGCTGCTGTGAAACCGAGGACGGGCTGAAGTTCAGGGCGGTGGCAACCGAGGCCAAAGTGCCCCGGACCTTCAGCTCGCGCAGCAGCCGCAGGCGGCGGATATCGAGCATGCAGAGCACCCCTTCGATTGTTCGGAAGACCTAACCGGTATTGGTGGGAAAAGATCGCTTTATCTAATTGAACTACAAGCGGATGATTGGTCAGTACCCCGGGGGGATAGCCACTTGTTAGACGAAAAGAGCACCAGCTTATGACCGAAATCTTTGAGGACCGCGACGTCGCCGGCGCAGTCCCCAATCCGCAGCTCGCAGAGCAGTCCGTGGCACTTGTGCGCCGCTGGCTTACCGAGGCTGCAGCCGTCCCCGTGGATGCCTCGGCAGCACAGCTGGCCGGTGTCCTGAAGGACCCTGACGGCCTCGGTTTCACCGTGGGTTTTGTGGACGGCGTGGTCCGTCCCGAAGACATCCGCGTGGCCGCCCGCAACCTCGCGGCCCTGGCCCCCCGCGTACCCGGCTTCCTGCCCTGGTACATGCGCGCTGCCGTGCGCGCCGGCGGCATCCTCGGCCCGGTCATGCCGCAGGTGGTTATCCCTGCCGCCCGCAAGGTGCTGCGCGAAATGGTGGGCCACCTGATTGTGGACGCCACCGATGCCAAGCTCGGCAAGGCCATCGCCGGCATCCGCAAGGAGAACATCCGGCTGAACATGAACCTGCTGGGCGAGGCCGTCCTGGGCCAGCACGAGGCAGCCCGCCGGCTCGAGGGCACCCACGCCCTGCTGGCCCGCGACGACGTCGACTACGTCTCCATCAAGGTTTCCGCCACGGTGGCCCCGCATTCCCCCTGGGCCTTCACCGAAGCGGTGGAACACGTGATCGAGTCCCTGACCCCGCTCTTCCGCCGTGCCGCGCAGTCACCGGTGAAGAAGTTCATCAACCTGGACATGGAAGAGTACAAGGATCTGGAGATGACCATGGCGGTCTTCACCGGCATCCTCTCCAACCCCGAATTCAAGGACCTGGAAGCCGGCATTGTGCTCCAGGCCTACCTGCCGGACGCCCTCTCGGCCATGATCCGGCTGCAGGAATTCGCCGCCGCCCGCCGTGCCGATGGCGGCGCCGCCATCAAGGTGCGCGTGGTCAAGGGTGCCAATCTGCCCATGGAGCAGGTCGAAGCCTCCCTGCACGGCTGGCCGCTGGCCACCTGGCACACCAAGGCAGACAGCGATACCAACTACAAGCGCGTGATCAACTACGCCCTGCACCCGGACCGGATCGGCAACGTGCGGATCGGCGTGGCCGGACACAACCTCTTCGACGTCGCCTTCGCCTGGCTGCTCGCCGGGGAACGCGGCGTGCGGGACGGCATTGAATTCGAAATGCTGCTGGGCATGGCCGCCGGCCAGGCCGAGGTGGTACGCCGCGACGTCGGCAGCCTGCTGCTCTACACCCCGGTGGTGCACCCGGCGGAATTCGACGTTGCCATCGCCTACCTCATCCGCCGGCTCGAAGAAGGAGCCAGCTCCGAGAATTTTATGTCCGCCGTCTTCGAACTGGCGGAGAATGAAGCACTCTTCGAGCGCGAAAAGCTGCGCTTCCTGGCCTCGGTGGAGAACCTGGACACCACGGTGCCGGCTCCGCACCGCGTGCAGGACCGCACCCTGCCCGCCGCAGCAGCCGCCACGGACAGCTTCGACAACACCCCGGACAGCGACCCGTCGCTGCCCGCCAACCAGGCCTGGGGTCGGAACATCCTCTCCCGGGTGCCCGGCTCCGAGCTGGGCAAGGCCGCCGTGGCTGCCGCCGCCGTCGGCACCGAAGCCGAACTGGAAACCGTCATCGATACAGCGGTAACCAGGGGCAAGGCCTGGGGTGCGCTCAGCGGTGCCGAGCGCGCCGAAGTGCTGCACCGTGCCGGTGAGGTCCTGGAGGCCCGCCGCGCGGATCTGATGGAGGTTATGGCTGCCGAGACCGGCAAGACCCTGGACCAGTCGGACCCCGAGGTATCCGAAGCCATCGACTTCGCGCACTACTACGCCGAACTGGCCCGTGAGCTGGACACGGTCGAAGGCGCCACCTTTGTGCCGTCCCGGCTGACCGTGGTCACCCCGCCGTGGAACTTCCCGGTCGCCATCCCTGCCGGCTCCACCCTGGCCGCGCTGGCCGCCGGATCCGCCGTCGTCATCAAGCCCGCCCGCCAGTCCGCCCGCTGCGGCGCCGTCATGGTCGAGGCGCTGTGGGAAGCAGGTGTGCCCCGCGACGTGCTGCAGATGGTGCAGCTGGGCGAGCAGGAACTGGGCCGCCAGCTGATCTCCAACCCCGCCGTGGACCGCGTGATCCTCACCGGCGGTTACGAGACCGCCGAACTGTTCCGTTCCTTCCGCCCGGACCTGCCGCTGCTGGCAGAGACATCCGGCAAGAACACCGTGATCGTCACCCCCAGCGCGGACTTCGACCTCGCCGCCCGCGACGTCGCCGCATCCGCCTTCGGCCACGCCGGGCAGAAGTGCTCGGCCGCGTCACTCGTGATCCTGGTGGGTTCCGTGGCGAAGTCCCCGCGCTTCCGCAACCAGCTGGTGGACGCAGTGCAGTCCCTGAAGGTCGGCTACCCGGAGGATCCCACCACGCAGATGGGCCCGGTCATTGAACCGGCCGCCGGCAAGCTGCTGCGCGGCCTCACCGAGCTCAGCGAGGGTGAGACCTGGCTGCTGCAGCCCGAACAGCTCGATGACAGCGGCCGGCTGTGGAGCCCGGGCATCCGCACCGGTGTCCGCCGCGGCTCGGAATACCACCTCACGGAGTACTTCGGCCCGATCCTGGGCGTGATGACCGCCGCGACGCTGGAAGAGGCCATCGACATGGCCAATGACATTGACTACGGCCTCACCGCGGGACTGCACTCGCTGGACCCGGCGGAAATGGATGTCTGGCTCAACCGCATCCAGGCGGGCAACCTGTACGTGAACCGCGGAATCACCGGCGCCATTGTCCGCCGCCAGCCGTTCGGCGGCTGGAAGAAGTCCGCCGTGGGCGCCGGCACCAAGGCCGGCGGCCCGAACTACCTGATCGGTCTGGGCAACTGGGAAACCGCGGCAGGCACCGGGGCCCCGGAGCTGGGCACGGAAAGCACCGCCGCACGGCTGGTCTCGGCTGCGGAATCGGCCGGTACGGTCTTCGACGCCGCCGACGCCGCCGACGCCGCGTTCCTGCGCCGCGCCGCCCACAGTGACGCCGCTGCCTGGGCAGCGGAGTTCGGCACCGCGAAGGACGTTTCGGCACTGTCCGCCGAGCGCAACGTCTTCCGCTACGTGCCGGTGCCGGTGACGGTCCGCCTCTCCGAGGGCGGGTCCGCAGCTGAACTGGTTCGGGTCCTGGCCGCTGGCGTGACCGCAGGATCGGCAGTGACGGTCTCCTCCGCGCTCGACCTGCCCGCCGGTGTCCGCGCCGTACTCACCGAACTCGGCATCGGGTTCACCGTGGAGAGCGACGCCGCGTGGCTGGCCTCAGCCGCCGCGCTGACCTCCGGCCGGGTCCGGCTGATCGGTGGATCCCCGCTGGCGCTGGCCGAAGCCACCGGCGGTACCCCGGATATCGCCGTGTACGCCCAGCCGGTTACCGAAGCGGGCCGGGTGGAGTTGCTGCCGTTCCTGCATGAACAGGCCGTCAGCATCACCGCGCACCGCTTCGGCACGCCGAACCACCTTTCGGACGCGCTGATCTAGCTCCGCCTGAGGTTGCCCGGCAGGCCGGCCAACCTCAGGAACCGGACGCCGGGTGGGAAGCACGCAGCAGGAAACGCTGCAGCTTTCCACTCGGCGTTTTTGGCAGTTCGGCAACAAAATGCACCGTCCGCGGATAGGCATGCGCGGCGTACTGCGTCTTCACCAGCTGCTGCAGCTCCGAGGCCAGCTCCGGCGAGCCGGAACCGGACCGCAGCACCACGTATGCCTCCAGGCGTTCCCCGCGCAGTTCGTCCGGTACGCCGACCACCGCGCTTTCCGCGACGTCGGGGTGGGTGGCCAGAACCGATTCCACTTCAAACGGCCCAATCCGGTAGCCGGCCATAATGATCACGTCATCGTCCCGGGCGGAGAAATAGGTGTAGCCCTGCTCATCCCGGGAACCGGTGTCCCCGGTGAAGTACCAGCGCCCGTCGCTGCTGTACCGCTCGGCGCTCTTGTCCGGATTGTCCGTGTAACCGCTGAACCACATCAGCGGACTGGCGGGCACGTCGATGGCCACCCGGCCCTTCGCGCCCGCCGCTGCGGTTTCCTCGTCCTCGAGATTGAGGACCTCGGTGCGATAGCCCGGCAACGCGTGGCCCATGGAGCCGGGCCGGATCTCCCGGTTCACCGATTCCTCCCAGCCGTTAACAATGCACATGCCCATTTCGGTCTGCCCGTAATGGTCCCGGATCACGGTGCCCAGGGTGCGCCCGGCCCAGCCGATGGTCTCGGCGTCGAGCGGTTCACCGGCACTGGAGGCACGCTGCAGGGACAGCTGCCCGACGCCGTCGGGCGCCTCCGCGCGCAGGGAGCGGAAAATGGTGGGCGCGGCGGCGAAATTGGTCACGGCGAAGCGGTCCAGGATGTCCCAGCAGAGCTTCGCGTTGAAACCTCCGCGCAGCAGCAGGTTGCGCCGCCCTGCCGCCAGCGGTGCCAGGATCCCGTAATAGAGCCCGTAGGCCCAGCCGGGATCGGCGGCGTTCCAGAACACGTCATCCTCCCGCACGTCCAGTCCGTAGTGGAAATAGGCGGAAAAGGCGTCCAGCGCCTTGAGCGGTACGGGCACGCCCTTGGGGTCCCCCGTGGTGCCGGAGGTGAAGATTTCCACCAGCAGCTCAGCCGGGTCAAGCACGGCGGGTGCCAGTCCCGGCTGCTCGGCGAGCAGCAGCTCGTCCCAGTCCCGTGCCTCCACCGGGCCGGTAGTTCCCCGACCGGCGGCATTACCGCCGTCGCCACCCGCGGTCAGCACCGTCAGCCCCAGGTCCTGTACCAGGGGCGTCACCTTGTCCAGCTGCCCGGCGTCGGCCAGTACTACCGCGGCGCCGCTGGCCGCCAGCCGGACCTGAATGGCGGGGGTGGCAAAGGCGGTAAACAGCGGCACGTGGACGGCGCCCAGGCGCCACAGGCCCAGCAGGGCGGTTACCAACTCGGCACTCTTGCCCATCAGGGTGGCCACCCGGTCTCCCCGGCGTACCCCGAGCCGGGCGAAGGCGGCAGCGGCCCGTTCGGAGCCTTCCCGCAGTTCGCCGTAGGTCAGGTCCACGGACGTGAGATCCGGATCAATAACGGTAAAGGCCACCGCGTCCGCCGGGTGGCGGTCGCACAGCAGGACGGCAGGGGCCACCGGCCCCGGGACAGTACGGGAAAAGGACATAAAAGCAGCTCCGTTCCATCAGATGTGCCACGGATCACTCCACGGCCATGGTGTCCATGCTAGGTGAGGGAGCTTTTGAAGCGGACATTGTGTTTCCTCCACTGCCCGGTTCATGATGGCTGTCGCAGGCCAACCCCGGGAGGTCCCCATGGAGCCCATGCTCATCGGCAGGAACGCGGTCATTTACGGCGGAGGCGGGGCCATTGGCGGTGCCATAGCGCAGGCCTTTGCCCGGGAAGGTGCCCGGGTGTTCCTTGCCGGCCGCACGGCGGAACCGCTCGAGGCAGTTGCGGAGCGCATCCGCCGGGCCGGGGGAGAGGTTCAGACGGCATTGCTGGACGCCACCAATGAGAGCGCCGTCAACCGGCATGCCGATGATGTGGCCGCCGCGGCGGGCAGCCTGGACATCTCCGTGAACGTTATCCAGCACGGGGATGTGCAGGGCACCCCCATGGCGGAGATGGCCCTGGCGGATTATCTGCGTCCGGTCTCTACCGCCGTGCAAACCCTGTTCCTGACCGCCCAGGCAGCGGCCCGGCACATGATGCGCCAGCGTTCGGGGGTGATCCTGGTGTTCGGCGGCTCCGGGAACCCGGTGCCCGGGATGTACCTGGGCGGACTCCAGACGGCGTTCGAAGCCATGGAGTCCATGCGCCGCCAGCTCTCCAGTGAGCTGGGTCCGTTCGGTATCAGGGTGGTGACACTGCGCTCCGGCGGCATTCCGGAAAGCCTGCCGGAAAACATGGAAGGCGCCGGCGAAATCGCCGACGCCATCACCACCGCCACCATGCTGGGCCGCGCCGCCACCTTGGACGAGGTCGGCTATGCAGCGGCGTTTGCCGCTTCCGACCGGGCTGCCAGCATGACAGCTGCAACTTTGAACATAAGTGCCGGAAGCCTCATCGACTGACGCATCCGGGCACGCAGGGGACCGGAAGGACCCTAGGCAGGGATCTTCCAGAGGGTGAAATCATCCATGCTGAGTGCGGTCCGCAGTCCGCTGGATTCATCCCGGATCCAGACCGTGGACAGACCGGGGGCCGTGTCCTGGACCTCACCGTGGAAATAGGTTTCGCCACCGCTGCGGGCTTCTATGGTGTCCCCGCGGCGAAGGGTACGGATGCTGCGCACGCGCTTGGCGCGGGCAGTCGTGGGCGGAGTGGGAGCGTTAGCTACCGGCAAAAGGCGCCTCCTGAGATTGTTGATATTTATGCCAACAGACGTATACCCATAAAATATTCCCGATCACGCATAGGACCCTCTCGCTGGGGCGCCCCCGGCCGGTAAGCTTCGGCCATGGATATCGTGGATTTCCTGGTCACACGCTTCCAGGAGGACATCTCCGAGGCCCGCAAACTACTCGCATCTTCCAATGTTTCCCTCTCCGACCGCTGGTACGAAGAGCGTCTGTTGAAGGAATGCGAAACCAAGCTCATGCTCATCGAGATCATCGGGGGCGCCCGCCGCCATGCCCTCTCGCGCATGGTCCTGGAAGAGGATGACGACGAGGATCCACGGTTCCGCGAGGAACTGGAATGGACCCGCCTGGCACTCTCCGCACTGGCGGCCGTCCACGAGGACCATCCGGATTTCCAGGACGGCTGGCGGCTCACGCAGGAGAGTCCCTAGCCGGTTCCGGCATGCCCGCAGCCGGAAGCTGCGGATGCGGCGGCCGGACAGGGGCCATAGATTGGGTGCATGAGTGAAACGCCAAACACCCAGTCCGCCCCCATAACCGGCGACCCGCTCCACCGGCTTGCCGGCCTGCACAAAGTTGCGACCACGTTCACCGGATGGGACGGGGCCGAGCAGCAGGTTTCGGAGAAGACCCTGCGCAGTGTCCTCACCGCACTCGGGCTCGCCGTGGACACAGAGCAGGACCTGCTCCGGTCCCTTGCCGAGTCGGAGACGGCCGCCTGGAAGCGTCCGCTGCCGCCCACCGCCGTCGTCCGTCGCGGCCGGCCCGGCGCTGTGCCCGTACACCTGCCCCGGGACACCGCAGCGAAGCTGCGCATCCGGCTGGAGGACGGCAGCGAACTCAGCCTGGACTGGCCTGCGGAGGCCGACGCGGAACTCGACGTGGAGGGCGCGGTCCTGGCCCGCACACAGGTTCCCCTGCCGAGCGGCCTGCCGCTGGGATGGCACCGGCTGGAGCTGGAAGCCGGAGAGACCCGTGCCGCCTCGACCCTGGTAGTGACCCCGGACCGGCTGGACACCGCGGACGCCCTGCAGGAGCAGCCGGCGTGGGGGCCGCAGGCCCAGCTGTACTCGCTGCGCTCCCGCCGCTCCTGGGGCATTGGGGATCTGACGGATCTGGCGGACCTCGCCGCCGTCGTCGGCGCCGACTACAACGCCGGGTTTGTGCTGATCAACCCGCTCCACGCCGCGGAACCCGTTCCGCCCATTGAACCCTCGCCCTATCTGCCCACCACCCGCCGGTTCTTCAACCCGCTGTACATCCGGGTGGAGGCGGTACCGGAATTCGCCTACCTCGGTGACGCGCAGCGGAAAGCTGCAGGGGAGGCGGCCCGTGCCCTCTACCCGGCCAACTCCTCCGCCGAGGAGCTGAACCGCGACGCCACCTACGCCGCCAAGCTGGCGGTGCTCCGCGACGTGTTCGCTGTGGAGCGCACGCCTGGACGGCAGCGCCAGTTCGAGGCATTCAAGGCCGACGCCGGGCAGGGCCTGGAGAACTTCGCCCGCTGGTGCGCCCTGGCCGAAGACCTGAAGCCCGGCGCCCCGGAATGGAACGACGCCACCGGCCCGGACAGCGAGTACGTGCTGGCGCAGCTGCCGCGGCTGCAGGACCGGATCGAGTTCTTTAAGTGGCTGCAGTGGATCTGCGACGAGCAGCTGGAGAACGTGCAGCGGGCCGCCAAAAAGGCCGGCATGGGCATCGGCATCATCCACGACCTGGCCGTGGGCGTGCACCCCGGCGGTGCCGATGCGTGGATGCTGCGCGACGTACTGACGCAGGGCATCTCCGTGGGCGCCCCGCCGGACATGTTCAACCAGCGCGGCCAGGACTGGAGCCAGCCGCCGTGGCACCCGGGCCGGCTGGCCGAATCCGGCTACGCCGCCTACCGGGACATGATCCGAACCATCCTCCGCCACGCCGGCGGCATCCGGGTGGACCACATCCTGGGCCTGTTCCGGCTCTGGTGGATTCCGCAGGACGCGGAGTCCCCCGGCGAGGGCGCGTACGTGTACTACGACCACGAGGCGCTCATCGGCATCCTGGCGTTGGAAGCCCAGCGGGCCGGCGCCGTCGTTATCGGCGAGGACCTGGGTGTTTTCGAACCGTGGGTGCAGGAGTACCTGGCCGAGCGCGGGGTGCTGGGCACCTCGATCCTGTGGTTCGAGCAGACCGAAGACGGCCCGCGTGCCCCCGAGGAGTACCGGGTGGGTGCGCTGACCAGCGTGAACACCCACGACCTGCCGCCCACCGCGGGGTACCTGGCGGGCGAACACGTGAACCTGCGCGAATCCCTGGGCCTGCTCAACCGGCCGGTGGAAGAAGAGCGCCGGGCGGACACTGAGGCGCAGGAAGCCGTGCTGGCCGTCCTGCGTGAACGCGGGCTGCTGCCCGCGGATGCCTCCGGGCAGACGGCGGGACAGCTTGAGGGGGAGGAAGTGCAGCGGACCGTGGAGGCGCTGCACCGGTTTGTGCTGCAGACCCCGTCGGTGCTCCTGGGAGTGGCGCTGGCGGACCTGGTGGGGGAGAAAAAGACCCAGAACCAGCCCGGGACCGCCGATGAGTATCCGAACTGGCGGATACCCCTCAGCGGCCCCGATGGTGAAGCGGTGCTGCTTGAGGACCTGGAGCACAACGAACGGTTCCGTTCCCTGGCGGCCCTGATGCAGGAAGGCCTCTAAGCCCTACTGCTCCAGCTTCATGGCCTTGCGCAGCGTCAGCGAACCGCCGCTCTGCATCACTGCCCGGCGGTAGATCCGCTCGCCGAAGCGCAGCAGGCCGTAGGCGGCGGCCAGGGCAATAACCAGGGACACCAGGGTCTGCCAGAGCGGCACGTCGCCGTTGAGCATCCGCACCGGCATGGCCACGGAGGAGACCACCGGAACAAAGGACGCGGCGACCAGCAGCTGGCCCTTGGCGAACAGCCCGGCGAACAGGGCCACGATGATCACGGTGAGCACGGGGGCCGAGCTGTTGTTCAGGTCCTCGCTGCGGCTGGCCATGGAACCGATCATGGCCCAGGCAGAGGCGAGGATCAGGAACCCGGCCAGGAAGAAGACCAGGAACCAGCCCGACGCCGGCACAATGGCCCCCACGGTTTCCGCGGTCCCGGTGAGGTTCAGGGCCAGCAGGGCGGCACCGGCATAGAGGGCCAGCTGGACCATGGCCAGGATGGTGTTGCCGGCGACCTTGCCGTACAGCAGCTGGCGGATGGGAATGGCGGTAGCCAGGATTTCCACCACCCGGTTCTGCTTTTCCTCCAGCACGGAGGTGGCAATGGCCATGCCAAACACAATTGCTGCCATGTAGAACAGGAACGCGAAGACAAAGCCGACAATGGTGGCCAGCAGCTGGTTCTCCGCGCTGCCTTCCAGCAGCTGGGATTCCAGCTCGGAGCCGGCCAGCAGTTCCGCGGAGGTGGTGCCGGCGGCAGCCGCATTGCTCTCCAGGGCGTAGCTGCGCAGCGCCTCCGCCAGGCCGCCCTGCAGGCCGTTGCCGATTTCGGTGAGCCCGGTGAGGGTCCAGGTGCCGTCCTCACGCACCAGGGCGGCGTCCGCCTCATCCTCCCGGACCAGCTGCAGGGCGGCGTCGGGCGAATCCGCGGTGACGGCTTCGAAGGCGGTGTTGCCGCCGTCGGCCTGGCCTGCCTCATCCGCGAGGGCTACCACCGACTGGCCTTCGGTGCCGGTGACAGCAACGGTGTATTCCTCGCCGCGGGAACTCATAAACGCGTTGAACAGGACCGTGCCCACAATGATCAGCAGAGTGACCAGGGTGGAGATGAGGTAGCTGCGGTCCCGGGCCTTCACCATCACCTCGCGGAGGGTGACGATGGCCCAGGGGGCGGTGCTGCGTTCGGTGCTCATGCTGTGACCTCGCGGTAGATCTCGCTCAGGGACGGACGGATGGGGGAGAACTGTTCAACGCTGCCGCGGCGGAGGGCGGCGGCGAGCAGGCGCTGCCCGGCGGCGTCGTCGTCGAACTCGACGACGGCGTCCGGGCCGGCGACGTCGAGCACGCGCACGCCGGGCTCTTCACGGATCCAGCCGGCGTCGGGATGGACGGTAAGCCGGTGCCGGTTGGCGGCGCGGGCCCGCAGGTCCTCGCCGGTGCCGGAAGCAATCATCCGGCCCTGCTGCAGGACCACCAGGTTGTCGCAGAGCCGGTCCACCAGGTCCAGCTGGTGGCTGGAGAAGAGCACCGGCACGCCCTGCGCGGTGTAGTCCCGCAGCAGTTCCACCATGGAATCCACGGCCACCGGGTCCAGGCCGGAGAACGGTTCATCCAGGATCAGGGCGGTGGGCCGGTGCATCAGGGACGCGATGATCTGCACTCGCTGCTGGTTGCCCAGGGACAGGGATTCGAGTTTGTCCTTGGCCCGGTCCGCCAGGGTGAACCGTTCCAGCATGTCCTTGGCCGCACTGCGCGCATCATTCTGGCTCATGCCGTGCAGCTGGCCCAGGTAAACCAGCTGGTCCAGGATGGGCTGCTTGGGATACAGGCCGCGTTCTTCGGGCATGTACCCGAAACGTGAGCGCATCTTCGCGGTCAGCGGCACGTCATCCATCAGGACTTCGCCGTCACTGGGGGTGAGCACCCCCATGATCATTCGCATGGTGGTGGTTTTGCCGGCACCGTTGGCGCCCACGAACCCGGTCATTTTGCCGGAGGGGACGTCGAAGCTGACGTTGTCCACGGCGGTTTTGTCGCCGAACCGCCGGGTGAGGCTGCGTACCTGCAGCATGGTGGCCGCTCCTTTTCCCGGCAGGCCGGGCTCAATGGGGAATCGTTTCCATTAAGCCTAGTCAGGGCACCGCAGCGGAGGATCAGCCGTCCGGGGGAGAGCCGTGCGGGTTAGTCCGCGGCGGGTTTGTCCCCCGCGAGGATGAGCCCGGATTCGTAAGCGAAGACCACGGCCTGTACCCGGTCCCGGACCTGGATCTTGGCGAGCAGGTTGGACACATGCGTTTTGACGGTTGCCTCGGCTACGAACATGCCGGCGGCAATCTCGGCGTTGCTGCGCCCGGCGGCCACATTTACCAGGACCTCGCGTTCGCGGGAGGTCAGGGAATCGAGGAGTTTCTGCGTCTCCCTGGCGGCCGGGGACGGGACGGGCGACGCCGGCCCGGCGGCATCCGCCGCGGCGGTTTCGTCCCGCTGCTGGCTGGCGAAACGTTCAATGACACGCACCGTCATCTCCGGCGCCAGCAGGGCATGCCCGCAGGCCACGGCGTGCACCGCAGCCACCAGGTCATCCGGGTCCGCGTTTTTGAGCAGGAAACCGCTGGCACCTGCACGCAGGGCGTCAAAGAGGTAGTCATCGCGCTCAAAGGTGGTCAGGATGATGACCTTGGCGGTCCCTGCCGCCACCACCTGTTCCGTAGCGCGGATCCCGTCCAGAACCGGCATCTGCACGTCCATCAGGATGACGTCCACCGGATTCGCGGCGGCAAACTCCACGGCGTCGCGGCCGTTGGCCACTTGGCCCACCACCTCGATTTCCTCCTCGACGGAGAGCATCATGGCGAAGCCGGCCCGCACCAGTGCCTGGTCATCTGCCAGCAGGACACGGATCGGTTCCATCTGTTTATCCTCCCTTTCCACGGGATTACCCCCCCCCACAGCGCGGACCATGCCTGCACAGACCGCGTACCACCACGGTAGCGGCACGGGCGGCCGTACCCGGGGAGGACCGGCGGCCGGGGCGGGGATGTGACAGGACTGTGTCATACGCGCCGGGTCATACGTGCCGGGTTCTCAGCGTTGTGTCCCCAGCCCCCGTCCTCCGCGCCGGTCAGGACAGCGGAAAGCGGACCCGGACGCGCCAGCCGCCGCCTTCCCGCGGACCGATCTCAGTGTGGCCACGGTGCAGGGCCGCCCGTTCCCGGATCCCGCGGATCCCGAACCCGGAGCCGGCGGTACTGCCGCTGCGCGGACGGCCGTCATCCACGGTTTCCACCTCCACCCATTTAGCGGCACCGGTGGAACTGGTCGCCCCGGTGGAGCCGGTGCGCAGGGCCACGACGGCGGCTGACGCCGTGGAGTGCCGGCGGACGTTGGCCAGGGATTCCTGCACCGTGCGGTAAATGGACAGCGCCAGCGGCGCCGGGATGCGGTCCAGGGCACCGGGCTCCTCCTCGGAGCGGTGGTAGGCCACCCGCAGGCCCAGCTGTTCGTGTTCGGCCACCAGGGCGGGCAGATCGGCGAGGCCGGGTTCCGGGGTGCGCCGCGCACCGCCGTCGGACTCCGCCGCCGGCTGGTCCTCGGCGCGCAGAACCCCCAGCAGTGCGCGCATTTCGGCCACCGCTTCACGGGAGGACGCTTCAATGGTCTGCAGGGCACCGGCCGCGGCATCGGGTTTTTTCTCGAGCACACGGCGTGCGGCACCGGCCTGCACACCGATGACGGCGATATGGTGCGCCACGACGTCGTGCAGTTCACGGGCGATGCGCAGCCGTTCATCCAGCACCGCCTGGCGTGCCAGCTCCGCGGATTGGGCCTCCAGCTGGGCGGATTGCTTCACCAGCAGCTCGCGCTGGTGCGCGCTGCGCCAGGAACTCATGCCGAACATGATCGCCCCGCCGAAGTAGGCCCCGTTGATGGCGAGGTTGTAGATGGCCAGCGACGTGAGCGGGGGCAGGAAGCCCCGGTAGGTCTCATCGCCTTCGTTTAGCCGTTCGAGCATGCCGTCATAGGAAGAGGAGACGGTGAAGGACAGCAGTACCCACAACGCCATCACGGCTATGACCACCACGGTGCCGAGCCAGAGGATCCTGCGGTCACGGGCCCACGCCACGGCGGTGTAGAGGGAGGCAAAGTAGGCGGCCTGGAACGCTGCCTGCCCGGCAATGCTGGGCACCAGCAGGGACAGGGACAGGAACGCGGCGCTGCTGACGAGCATCACCAGGACGGGGTAGCGGCGCCGCACCACCAGCGGCAGGATCATCAGTGCCAGCGCGGCGTGCTGCGCCCAGATGGGGCGGGTTTCACCGGCTGCGGCGCCGATCCCGCGGCTGATTTCCAGAATGACGGCAGCCACCAGGAGCAGGATCAGCGTGCCGATCACGTCATTGCGCTGCTGCTCCTCAGTGGGGCCCGGGCGTTCCCAGTCCTCGCCGGTTCGCCAGGGCAGCAGGGGCCGACGGCGCGGGCGGTCTGAGCCGCGGTGCCCGGCCTCCGGGCCGGCTGTCTCGAAGGCCAAAGTCTCCATCATGCTGACCAGTCTAGGATCCGGGCCGGTGCCGCAGGCTCCGTCGCAGGGATGAACGTCGCCGGTCCGCCGCAGGGATGAACGTCGCGGGCTTGGGGCCCGCCGGTCGGCAGCATTTCCCATCCAGTGGTGCTGGTGGGGCGAGTGGTTCCCCCAGGGGGACATCAGTACCACTCGATGGGATTGGCCGCTGGATTACCGTCCGGGACGGTAGCGGACCGTCTCGAAGGCTGTGCCTGCGGGAAAGGAGTGATTTACTGCGTAAGTAACGGCAGCCGGAGACCCCGGAGCCGGGCATCAGCGCGGATGACAGGACTAGAAGCATGTTTGTAGAAGAAGCACAGGCGATCCTCCCGGAGCTCGTGGCGCTGCGGCGGTCCCTGCACCGCGAACCGGAGACCGGCCTGGACCTGCCCCTGACGCAGGCGAAGGTCCTGGCAGCGTTGGAGGGCCTTGACCTGGAGATCACGCTGGGAGTGAAGTCCACCTCGGTGATTGCCGTGCTGCGGGGTGCAGAGCCCGGACCGGTGGTGCTGCTGCGCGGGGATATGGATGCCCTGCCTGTCGCCGAGCTGACCGACCTGGACTATGCCTCCGGCAATGGCAATATGCACGCCTGCGGCCATGACCTGCACGTCGCCGGCCTGGTGGGTGCCGCCCGGCTCCTGTGCGCGCAGCAGGAAGACCTTTCCGGCAGCGTCATCTTTATGTTCCAGCCCGGGGAGGAAGGCCATGACGGGGCCAGCCTGATGATTGATGAAGGAGTGCTCGACGCCGCCGGTGAACGTCCCGTCGCGGCCTACGGGATCCACGTCCGGCCCGGCCCGCTGGGTGTTTTCCGGACCAAGCCCGGCACTTTGATGGCCGGAGCAAACGAACTGCGCATCACGGTGAAGGGATCCGGCGGGCACAGCTCCCAGCCGCAGACCGCCGTTGACCCGGTGCCCGCGCTGACCGAGATTGCCACCGCACTGCAGACCATGGCCACCCGGCGGTTCTCCGCCTTTGACCCGATCGTGCTGACCGTTACCCAGCTCTCCGCCGGCGAAGCCATCAACGTCATCCCGGACACCGCGCGGCTGGGCGCCTCCGTGCGGACCCTCTCGGAGGAATCCCTGGACCGGGTCATTGTGGAGTCCAAGGCGCTCGCCGAAGGCATCGCCACCGCCCACGGCTGCAGCGTCGACGTGGACTTCACCATCCGGTATCCGGTCACCACCAATGACGCCGGGCGGACCAGCGAAGCCATGATCGGGCTGCGGGAGATCTTCGGCGAGGACCGGGTGATTGAATCACGGGACCCGCTGATGGGCTCGGAGGACTTTTCCCTCATCCTGAACGAAGTACCCGGCACCTTCCTCTTCCTGGGCGCCACCCCGCCGGAGGTCAATCCCGTGACCGCGGCCTGGAACCACTCGCCGCGGGTGGTATTCGACGATTCGGTGCTGGGGGACCAGGCCGCGGCACTGGCGCAGCTGGCCTATAACCGGCTGACCTAGGCCGGCACATGGCGTGATCTGTGCCGGGCTTCCGGCATGCGCGAGGGGCCGGGTGCGGGTGTGGGGCCGCGCAGCGGATGCTAGCGTCGGGGCATGTCTGCACTTTCCAAGCTTCGTGCCGTTGCTGTCCGCCCTGCCCCGCCGACGTCGAAACCCCGGCGGGCCGGCGCCGTCGCCCTCGGTGCGTTCCTGGCTTTTGCCGGGACCTCGCACCTGACCTTTGCCCGGCAGGAATTCCAGGCCCAGGTTCCGGACTGGGTGCCGTTGGACGAGGACGCCGTGGTGCTGCTCTCCGGCGTCGCCGAACTCAGCCTCGGGGCCGAACTGATCCTGCTGCGCAAACGCCGGGTACCTGTGGGACTGGCTGCTGCCGCGTTCTTTATTGCCATTTTCCCGGGCAACATCTCCCAATACGTCACGCATACTGACGCCTTCGGGCTGGACTCGGACCGCGCGCGGCTGGTCCGGCTCTTCTTCCAGCCGCTGCTGGTTATCTGGGCGATGTGGTCCACCGGTGCCTGGAAGGCGCTGCGGGGCCAGGAAGGCCGCCGGCGCTAACGCCTGGCGGCGTCTTTTTCCTTCCGGCGTTTCTCCCGGCGGCGTTGGCGCCGGGCACGGCGTCGTTGATCCTCGCGTTCCTCGCGCTCAAACTGGGCGGCTTCCCACTCCCGGTACCACTGCGGCAGCAGCACGGGCCGGAGGAATTTCGGCAGGAAATACTGGTGCATCATGGCGATCGGCAAGCCAATGGACCATGAAAGCACGGCAATCACCCGGACGAGGGTTTCCGGCATGCCCACCAGGCCCAGGCTGATCGCCGCCAGGGCCCCGGTGAACATCAACCCTCCCCAAAAGCAAACGAATCCCAGACGGGAGTGCTTGGCGGTGGAGCCTGTCGCCACCCTCAGCGCAAGCCATGACGTATAGCGTCCGGTGTAGGCCCGGATGCCCATCACGAGGGACACAGGCCCAAGAACCACAAGGCCGACGCCGAAGACGATGTAGGCGATCGGCGGCGGGGAGTCCATGGACAGACACTCTAGGGGACGCCGGGGACATATCCGGGGATAATCACGGGCAGTATGGAGCCTTGCGGCGGCCCTTTCGGCCTGGCTGGCTGCGCGTGGAGGACCTGCCGTGACCATCGTCACTGTGTATGGTGTGCACCACGGAGCGGCCGGTGCCGACAGTAATGGAGGACGGCACCTAAGGTGCCTGAGCGGATCCCGCTTTGTGGCCTTTCCCAGAAATGAACAGCACCATGCAAGAACGCAGCCCCGACCAGATCCCTTCACCTGCGATGCCGCCGCCGCCCGCTCCGCCCGCCTCGGATACCCCCGTCAGCGAGGCCGGCAAGGAAGCCAAGGCGGGCAAGCGCCGCAAAGCGGCAAAGGCGGCGAAGCAGGTCGGCCCCGATGCCCCAGGCGCACGGAAAGGCAAGCGGATCTGGCTGGCAGTGGCCGGCGTCGTGCTGCTGGCAGGCGGTGCCGTGGGCGGTCATTTCCTGACCGATCCGACCCGGAGCGACGAATACGCGGCGCTGAGTGAGGAGTCCGCACAGCGCCAGGCCCAGCTGGAGAAGTCCCAGAGCGACTACAACGCAATGAAGACGGACTACAACAAGCTCTCCGCCGGGATCTATGACCGGGAGAAGAAGGTCGGCGAGCGGGAGGACGCAGTTGCCGCCGCGGAAACCGCAGTGAAGGCGCGTGAAACGGCCGTGACCTCCGCCGAAGCCAAAAAGGCCGCCAACACCATCACCGACGGGACCTGGACGGTGGGTAAGTCCATCAGTGCCGGCACCTACACCACGACGACGGACGTTGGGTCCAGCTGTTACTGGGGCATTTACCGCAGCGGTTCGAACGGCGACGACATCATCGAAAACGACATTCCCGGCGGCGGCCGGCCGTCAGTGACAATCTCGGAGGGCCAGGACTTCAAGTCCAGCCGCTGCGGCAAATGGGAGAAGCAGTAATGCAGGAAAACAATATGACGCCGGACCCGCAGACCCCTGCACCAGCCAACGCCGACAGTGGCAGTGCGGTACCGCCTCCTCCCGCCGCCGGCGGCATGGCAGTACCGCCGCCTCCGCGCGCCGAACCGCTGAACTCTTCCTCCGCACAGACGGCACCGTACAGGCCGGAACCCTACCGGACAGCGCCCGAACCGGTATCCCACCGGCGGAACTATGCCCTGTTCGCTGGTGCTGGACTCGTGGTGGGCCTGGGTGCGGGGCTCCTGTTCGCCCAGATCGATCTCTCATCTGAGCCGGAGCCATCGATGGCCCTGACCGAGGCTGTACGCGGCTGCGGCCTAACCGACCAGGCCGGTATCGAGCTGGGGGATGAAGGCCAGAGCCTGACCATGGACACCGAAGGCTACGACGATTACCTCGGCGGCGATGAAGCGGATGATGCCCAGGTCGACTGTGTCCTGCGTGCATTGGACATACCCGATGCAGTGGACAGCCGATTGGGCAACACCCGGGCCATGGACGGCCGGCAAAGCGCCGAATGGGGAGAATTCTCTGCCTCGTGGAGCTACCACCCCGACAGTGGAACCAACGTGGTCATCGAGATCGTGAAGCCCCGCGAAGACTAGCTGCAGGGCCGCCCCAAAGGGTTCAGCGAGCACGCGACTGCGTAGCGCGAAGGCGTCCCGGAACCGCGCAAGGGATGGTTCGTCGTGCCACCGGTGGTGCCGGACGTCAGCACAGCGGTTTCGCTCCGGTTTGTGTGTTTCCCTGCCAGTTTGGGAAATCCCTCCGCCGCGCAGTGGCTGTTATTTCCCAAACCGGTCGATTTTTGCAGACTGGGTAAACCCGCCTGTGCTGTGGCGCTATGAACCGGGCGGAGCGCGTCGGAAAGCATGGAGTCCGACCCAGTGGTGCTGCACCCACACCGGCCCCACCCGGACTCATGAACCTGAAGCCGCGGCAAACGCCCGGACCGGAAACCAAGGTAAACCCGCTGTACAAGCACGGGGTTGTTCCGGTTCCGGGCCGATCAGCGCTTAATGGGAAGAAGCAACTGGAAAAAGCAGCGGCCCGGCCGTTGCACGGCAACCGTTCAGCAGGACCGGAACGGAGCCCAGGGTACTTTCCTAGCCAGAGCGAAGAGGTCTTGATGTGTGGGAATTCGTGGCGGACCGGTATCAGCAGATCCTCTTCGCCGGATGGCAGCACTTCAGCCTGGTGGTGCAGTGCCTGATCCTGGCCACCGTCATTGCCGTGCTCATCGGGGCCTTGGTCTACCGTAATAAGACCCTTACCGGTGTGGCCAACGCCGTCTCGGCCGTAGGCCTGACACTGCCGTCCTTTGCCCTGATCGGCCTGCTGATAGCTCCGGTCGGATTCGGGGCCACACCGGCGGTGATTGTGGTGGCGTTCTACGCGACGCTTCCGATCCTCCGCAATGCGGTGGTGGGCCTGTCCGGGATTTCACCCGCCGTCGTGGAATCCGCACGCGGAATCGGCATGAGCCGGCTGCGTACCCTGCTGCGGATTGAACTGCCCCTGGCCTGGCCGGTCATTCTGGCCGGGGTGCGGGTTTCTGCACAAATGGTCATGGGCATTGCCGCCATCGCGGCCTATGCCCTGGGCCCCGGCCTGGGCGGATTCATCTTCTCGGGCCTGTCCCGGCTGGGCGGTGCCAACTCCCTCCAATCGGTGGTGGTCGGCGTCGTCGGCGTAATCCTGCTGGCTCTGATCCTGGACCTGCTCCTGGTCGGCCTCGGCCGGCTCACAACCCCGCGAGGTATCCGTGTCTGAGACTGAAATCCCCTCAAACGGCGGTAGGGCCGCCGGTGCCGGCATCCTGCTCGAAGATGTCACTAAGCGATTCCCGGGGCAGGAGAAACCGGCTGTCGGCGGACTGACCATGGAGATCCCGCAAGGCAGCATTGTCATGCTGGTCGGTCCTTCGGGCTGCGGGAAGACCACCACGCTGAAAATGATCAACCGGCTCATCGAACCCACCAGCGGCCGGATCATCCTCAATGGCGAAGACGTCACCGGAATCGACGGCGACCAGCTGCGCCGCGGCATTGGCTACGTGATCCAGGCAGGCGGGCTGTTTCCGCATATGACCGTGGCCGCGAACATCGCCGTGGTTCCGAAAATGCTGAACTGGGACAAGGAACGTATCCGGTCACGGGTGGACGAACTGCTGGAACTGGTGTCCCTGGACCCGGCGTTGTACCGGGACCGGTATCCCAAGGAGCTGTCCGGCGGACAGCAGCAGCGGGTGGGTGTGGCCCGTGCCCTGGCGGCCGACCCGCCGGTGCTGCTGATGGATGAACCGTTCGGCGCCGTGGACCCGATCACCCGCCAGCGGCTGCAGGACGAACTCCTGCATATCCAGTCCGAGCTGCACAAGACGATTGTCTGCGTCACCCATGACTTCGACGAGGCGGTGAAGCTGGGCGACTGGATCGCCATCTTTGACGAGGGCGCCCAGCTGGTGCAGTACGACTCCCCGGAACGCATCCTGGCCAGTCCGGCCAACGAATTTGTGGAGAACTTCATCGGCTCCGGTGCCGGGCTGAAGCAGCTGACCCTGACCCGCGTCAACGAAGTGGATCTGGTGATGCCCGTGACGGCATCTGTCGGGGACCTCACCAGCGACACCCTCTCGCGCCTGCAGGGAGCCGGCGAACAGAATGCTGTGGTGCTCGATGAACGCGGCCGGCCCATCCAATGGCTTTCCCGCCGCCAGCTCAGCCGCCTGGACCGGCACACCGACGCCGTTGATCCGCGGCTTCCGGTGATCGGTAACCAGGCAACTTTGAACGACGCCCTGGACACCATGCTGGTTTCCAGCACCGGCGCGGCACTGGTCACCGGGCCGCGCGAGAGTTTCCTGGGCATGGTGACAGTCCAGACCGTGATGGAGGCCATCACTGCAGCGAACGACGCCGCGCAGCAGGGGTCATCGAGTGCGCCGGTGGGCATCAACAGCGGCATGATCCAGCGTGCCGGGGACCCGGTCCCCGTCCAGGACGTCGCCGGCACCGGAGCACCGCAGTGAGCGCGGTGGCTTCGCAGGCGGCGGCCCAGACCCAGGCACAGGATGGTGCCGCGCCGGCGTCGTGGCGTCCGCTGATCCTGCAGCTGGCAGGAATCGCGGTGGCCTTTGCACTGCTGACGCTGTGGCTGAGCACGGCGGAGCTGAGTGCCTCCGAGCGCACCACTCTGGCCCCGGCGGCCCTCTGGGACTACACCGTGCAGCATCTGCTCCTCACCGGCGTTGCCGCGGTGATTGTGCTGGTGATTGCCATCCCGCTGGGCGTGGTCCTGACACGCGGGCGGCTGCACCGGATCACCGGGCCCGTGATGGCCGTGGCCAATATAGGGCAGGCGGCACCGGCGATCGGGCTGCTGGTACTGCTGGCCTTCTGGCTCGGATTCGGATTCCGGGCCGCAGTCACTGCGCTGGTGGTGTATGCCCTGTTACCCGTTATGCGGAACACCATGGTGGGGCTGCAGCAGGTGGACCCGCGCATCGTAGAAGCCGGCCGCGGCGTGGGAATGAGCTCGACTGGCGTGCTGTTCAGACTTGAGCTTCCGCTGGCCGTGCCGATCATGCTCTCCGGGGTGCGGACCGCACTGGTGCTGCTGGTAGGCACCGCCACCCTGGCGACCTTCGTCAACGGCGGCGGGCTGGGCATCCTCATCACCACCGGAGTGAACCTGAACCTCACCACCGTGTTGGTGGCCGGTGCCGTGCTGGTGGCCCTGCTCGCCCTGATCGTGGATTGGATCGGGCGCGTTGTGGAACACATGGCCCGGCCGAAAGGACTCTGATGAAGACGCGGTCAACGGCCCGTTTACGGTTCGCAGCAGCAGGTGCCGCCTTCGGCCTGCTGCTCACCGGATGCGGCCTGCAGCCGGCAGATTCCTACGTTCCGGACGCCGAACCCGGGTTGATCCAGCCGCTCGAAGGCCTGCCTGATGACGCGAAACTTACCGTCACGGGGAAGAACTTCACCGAACAGCTGATCCTGGGCAAAATCTCCGTGCTGGCCACCAGGGCCGCCGGGTTCGAGGTCACCGACCTGACCAACATTCCCGGCAGCCAACCGGCCCGCGAATTGATGGTTTCCGGGCAGGCGGCTGTGACGTGGGAGTACACCGGCACCGGTTGGATTGCGTACCTGGGGATGACCGAAGGCATAGCGGACAAACAGGAGCAGTGGCAGGCGGTACACGATGCGGATCTGGCCAACGGTCTGACGTGGGGGGCACCCGCGCCCATGAACAACACCTATGCGTTTGCCATCCGCAATGAGGCCGCGGAGGAACTGGGGGTGGAGAGCATTTCAGACATTGCCGCCCTGCCGGTGGAGGAACGCACGTTCTGCCTGGAGGCGGAATTCAACTCCCGACCCGACGGCATGAACCCGATGCTGGAACGCTACGGCCTCCCCCGCGGCTCACCTGAGGGTGTCCCGGAGGGCAACATCGGCATTTACGACACCGGCGCCGTGTATTCGGCCACCGATACCGGCGAATGCAACTTCGGCGAGGTCTTTGCCACGGACGGGCGGATCGACTCACTGGGGCTGACCATCCTGGAGGATGATCTGGCGTATTTCCCCGCCTACAACGCCGCACCGGTCTTCAACACGAAAGCACTGGAGGAATATCCGGAACTCGAAGCCGTTTTCGCCCAGATCGCACCGTTGCTGACGGACGAGGAACTGAGGAAAATGAACCTGGCAGTGGACGTGAACGGCGAGGAGCCGGCCGACGTCGCCTATGACTGGATGGTTTTGAAGGGCCTGATTACCGCTCCCGAGTGAGGTGGACACCGTGGACCTGCCAGCAATCCTGGATGCCAAGCACATCGACGACGCCGCGGACCTCCTGCACCGCTACTACCGGCAGAAACTCACCTCCGGGCATGTGCGGACCGGCGCGCGGTTCGATACGTGGGCCGGCGGAGGGGACGCACCGGGTGTCGCGAACCGCATCACCGCCGATGACCTGGTGGCCCTTGCCCTGCTGGGTGAGGAAATTACCGGTCCGGCGGTGGTAGGCCTGCTCGAAACCAAGGCAGCCCAGATAGGTGAGCTGCTGGAACTCATCCCGGCGGACCTTGCCATGGAGGATGTCACTCCCGTGGAGTACTTCCACGTGCTGGGCAAGGAAAGCCCGGCCTGGCTGCTCTGGGATCTTTTCCGCGGTTACAAGGGCGGGCAGTGGAAGACGGGGGCCGGCAAGGCCAGCAAGCTGCTGGCACGGAAGCGGCCCAAACTCATCCCGATCTGGGATGCGACGGTGGCGAGAAGCGCCGGTCTGGGCACGTCACTCACGCAGTGGGAGGAATGGCATTCCCTGCTGACCATGGATGACAGGGACCTGGCCCGCCGGCTCGCAGCCGTTCAAAGCCGCGCGGACCTGCCCGCCCCGGTCTCCACCCTGCGGGTCATGGATGTCATCCTGTGGATGGACGGCCGCCGGCGCGGGTACAAGCATGTGGCCGGGGAGGACTGACAGTGCCCGCGCAGCTAGCGCCGGTAGGTGAAAACGGTCACCCCGCCGCTGGCGAAGTTGGGGATGTCGGCGTTGGCCAGCTGGCCCTCGGCGGTGGTCATGGCCTCCTGCATGGCGGGCTCGTCGTCGAAATCCGCCTCGAACAGGGCGAAGTAGGGTGCCGTACCCTCCGGTGCAGTGAGCCGGTGCGAGTGTCGGAAGCCGCGGATGCCGGGAATGTTCCGGGCCAGCGGCAGGTGCACGGTGGTGAAGTGCGTCCGAAACGCATCGTGATCCAGCGGGTGCCCGTACAGGACAACAAGGGTATGCATGCCGGGCAGGCTAGCGCGGCCGACGACGGCGGGACAGAGTGGTGTGGGAACTCACGGAAGGGCGGGTGCCTGGCAGCGGCGGCGACGCGGGAAGGAAAAGAAACCGCGCCGTCTACCGGACTAAGTTACTGAGCGGTAATATAGCGGCCATGCACCTGATTCTGCGCACCATCCTGATCCTCTTCCGCGCCCGCCGCCGCCCCAAGCTGGGGTTCTTTGAGTCCTCCTCCGTGCCCATGCGGGTGCTGGTCACGGACATTGACGTGGCGATGCACCTGAACAACGGCATGTACCTCTCGCTGATGGACCTGGGCCGGTTCGACCTGCTGGTGCGCAGCGGCATGTGGGATCTGATGAAAAAGCACAAGTGGAGCCCGGTGGTGAACAACGAGACCATCAGCTTCCGCAAGTCGCTGCAGCTGCATCAGCGCTACACCATCGAATCCAGGATTGTCGGTTTTGATGACCGGGCGATCTACCTGGAGCAGCGGATGGTCGCCGACGGCGAGATTTACGCCAGCGCGCATATTGGCTGCAGGTTCCTCTCGAAGAACGGCCCGCTGTCCAACGAGGAGATCTTCAAGAAGGTGGGCGCGGTTCCGCCGTCGGACCTTGTTCTCCCTGAATGGATCAAGGAATGGCGCGCCAGTGTGGCCCTGCCGAGCACCCGCCGTCCTGCTCCCCACATCTGGTAGGACGACGGCGGCGCCCAGGCTGCCCGCCGACCGTTGACACCCGCTCCCCCCGGGCCGACGCTGGAACGAGGGCGAGGAACAGGGGTGTCCGGTGAAACTGACTGTCAATACTTTCCTGACGCTGGACGGCGTGATGCAGGGCCCGGGCAGCGTCGATGAGGACACCTCCGGCGGATTTACCCACGGCGGCTGGATGATTCCGCACATGGACGCCGAGGTTGCCCGCATAGGCGGGGAGTGGTTCGGCCACGGGGATGCCCTGCTTTTGGGTCGGAACACCTACGAGATGTTGTGGCCATTCTGGGAAGCGGACACCGATCCGTTTGATTTCGTGGCCACCCACCTCAACCACATGCCCAAGTACCTGGTCTCCTCCACGCTGGAGAACCCGGGCTGGCACAACACCCGCGTGATCCGCGGCGACGTGATGCACAAAGTGGAGGAGATCAAGTCCCACGGCATGGGCGAAATCCAGGTGCACGGAAGCTACCAATTGGCCCGCTCCCTGTATGAGGCCGGCCTGGTGGACGGTTACCGGCTGATGGTGCTGCCGGTAACCGTGGGTGAGGGCAAGCGGCTGTTCAGCAGCCCGGCCGATTTGGGCGGATACACCCTGACCCAAAAGGAAACCACCGAGTCCGGTGCGCTGGCGGTCACCCTGATGCGCAAGGGGACATAGCTCCCTCAGAGCGAGAACGCTTTTCCGCGATGCGATAAACTCCGGGGAGAGTATCGGGAGGGTCAACTATGGCTGAACGAGCCGCCGGATCCGGCGTGCAGTCGGTGGAACGTGTCTTTGAACTGCTGGAACTGATTGCCGATGCGGGCGGTGCAGTGACGCTGAGCGAACTGTCCGCGTCCGCCAGTCTGCCCCTTCCCACCATTCACCGGTTGCTGCGCACCCTCGTGGCACTGGGCTACGCCCGGCAGCTGCCCAACCGGCGCTACGCCCTGGGCCCGAAGCTGATCAGGTTGGGCGAAGGGGCAAACCAGCAGCTGGGCTCGGTGGCCCTGCCGCATCTGAAGGCACTGGTGGACGAGCTGGGCGAGACCGCCAACATGGCGGTGCTCGACGCCGACATGGTGGTTTACATTGCGCAGGTCCCGTCACAGCACTCCATGCGGATGTTCACTGAAGTGGGGCGCCGCGCACACACCCATGACACCGGCGTCGGCAAGGCCATCCTGGCGCAGCTGCCCGATGCGAAGGTGCGCAGCATGGTGGAGCGGGCCGGCATGCCTACCCCTACCGTTTACAGCCTGGGCAGCACCGAAGCGCTGCTGGCGGACCTGGCACGCATCCGGGAGCGCGGCTATTCCATCGACGAGCAGGAGCAGGAACTCGGCGTGCGGTGCTTCGCGATGGCGGTGCCGAACGCACCCACACCTGCCGCTGTTTCCGTCTCCGGTCCTGTGTCGCGCGTGGATGAAGGGTTTGCCGGCCGTGCCATCCCCGCCCTGCGCAGAGCGGCGGAACGCATCTCCGCAGAGCTGAACCTCGCCGCACGCTAGGCATCACATTTCCCGTTAACGGGGAAGGGCAGGAACCGCGGCTGCGGTTCCTGCCCTTCCTTTAGTGGTGCGAGGTGATGCGGTGGTGCTCCGAAACGCTAGTGCTGTGCGTTGCGGCGGGTACCGGCGACCAGCATACCGATCGGAACCAGCAGCAGCAGCAGCGGGATCAGCACGGCGAGGATCTTCGGGGAGGTGAGGATCTCGCCCGGAGTCAGGGCCGTGGTGCTGGCCCGCATGGTGTCGGCGCCGTCGGCGATGTCCCCGTTGCCGTTGGCCAGCGTCTCGCTGCCTTCGGCGAGCTTGGCATTGCCGTCAGCCAGGTCCGCTGCACCCTTCTTCAGGTCCTTGGTGCCTGCGGTCAGGGTCTTGCCGCCGTCGTCGAGCTTGGTGACGCCCTCGTCCAGGGACTCGGTGCCGGTGGAGAGGCGGCCGGTGCCGTCAGCCAGGCTGATGGTGCCATCGTAGATCTTGTAGTTGCCGTCGGCCAGCGTGTAAGCGCCGGTCTCCAGCGTGCTCAGCCCAGTGGCCAGGGAGCCTGCGCCGGCGGCGATCTTCCCGTTGCCGTCGGCCAGCGTGTACGCACCGTTTTCCAGGGTGCCGAGGCCGGTGGCGAGGCTGCCTGCACCGGCGGCGAGCTTGCCGTTGCCTGCAACGAGGTCCTTCGAACCCTTCTCCAGGGCGCCGAGGCCGGTGGCGAGGGTGCCTGCGCCGGCGGCGAGCTTGCCGTTGCCCTCAGCAAGGGCATCAGCACCCTGCTTCAGAACTTCCAGACCCTTATCGAGTTCCGTCGCGCCGGCGGAGAGCCGGCCTGCTCCTGCGTAAAGCTGTTCGATACCTTCCGCGGCCTGGCCGGCTCCCGCAGCAAGTGCTGGCGCAGCGGCAGGATCGTTGAGCTGGGCCAAGCCGTCGGAGACTGCGGCGGCACCGTATTTGAGGCCCGGCTGCTGGGGGGTTCCGTTGCCCTGAAGGCCAAGATCGATGGTGGCAACCAGACGCTCGAGGCCTTCAAGTTTCGCTGCCGCCAGGCGCAGGCGATCGGCCGGTTCCTTTCCGCCTCCGAAAGCTTCCGGCAGGAGCTGAATGCGGTCTGCAGCGGCTTCGAGTTCGGCGGCGCCCATGGACTCGCCGTTCGGGCCGTAGGGGACGAGGTCAGCCTTGATCTGATTGGCCACCGTGTCGGACTGGCCTTCCTGAACCGTGTTGATGCCGGCGTCAATCTGCAGCACTCCACCGTTGACGGCGGCAGCTCCCGGTGCCGCCTTTGCAATCCCGTCTGCAACCTGCTGCGCGCCCCCTGCGAGGGCGGGTGCCTTCTCGTAGAGAGGCTCCATCTTTTTGTAAAGCTCGTTGGCCCCGCCAGCCACCTGGGTCGACCCGTCCTTCGCCGACTTAGCGCCCTCAGCCAGCTGCTTGGCGCCGGATGCGGCCGAGCTGGCGCCGGTCTTGAGTTCCTTGACACCGGTGTTTGCCGCAGTGGCACCGGCGGCCAGTTTGCCCGCACCGTCAGCGGCACTGTTCGCACCGGCCTGCAGCTCCTTCGCACCGTTGTTGGCGGTGGTAGCGCCGTTGGCGAGCTGGTTGGCGCCCTCGGATGCGCTGTTGGCGCCCACGACCAGCTGGCCGGCGCCGCTGTTGGCAGTGGTGGCACCGGCAGCAAGCTTGTTGGCGCCGGTGTTGGCAGCCTCGGCACCGGTGAGGAGCTTCAGTGCACCCTCATCGAGCGTGGTGGCGCCTTCCTTCAGTGTGGTCACGCCGGCCTTGGCGGAGGAGATGCCGTTGGCCAGGGTGTTGGCGCCGTCGTCGACCTTCTTGGAGCCGGCAGCGACCTTGTCTGCACCGTCCTTGGCCTTGGCCGCGCCTTCCTTTAGGTCCCCTGCACCGGTGGAGGCACGCTCAGCACCATCGCTCAGCTGCACCGCGCCGTCGGCCACCTTGCCGGTAAACAGCACAAAGAAGGCCAGCAGGAGGATCAGGAACAACGCCAAAAGGGCGGTTAAAAGTGTGTGCGGGCGGGATGATGCGCGCCCGGACGTGGAACTCGTCATTGAATATCCTTTTTCTGCTTCATACGGGTCGAGACTGACTGAGCTGCGTGCAGCACGCCGGTGGGCGCAGCCTTCGCGAATGCATGGTGTCCGGTCCGTTTCCGCAGATGACGAAACCGACCCGGGTGAGTGTGATGTCTGTTACATCTAAGCTACCCAGCGGTAACAAAGCAAGCGTTTTGGGAAATTAGTTACCGGTGAGTAGGTTGCACGGTATGTTTTCCTGCGATACGGCAAAACGCGTGTCATTCCGGGACACGGCGTTCTTCAGGGCGCATCCTGACTCCTACACACAGTCTGAGCACGACGCAGCCTGACAAGGGAGTCCGTATGAGTTGGCTGGATCGCAACCGCACCATCGCCCCGCCCGGTTTCAACCGATGGCTCATCCCGCCGGCCGCTTTGGCCGTCCATCTGTGCATTGGCCAGGTCTACGCCACCAGCGTCTACAAGACGGCGCTGGTGGACTATTTCGACGCCAGCCTCACGCAGATCGGTGTGATCTTCTCGATTGCCATCGTGATGCTGGGGCTTTCGGCAGCTGTGATGGGTACCTGGGTGGATGCCAACGGACCCCGAAAGGCGATGTTTGTCTCGGCCATGTTCTGGGTGGGCGGCTTCGTGGTGGGAGCGGTGGGGATCTTCACCCACCAGCTTTGGCTGCTGTATCTGGGATACGGGGTGATCGGCGGCATCGGCCTGGGCATCGGCTACATCTCCCCGGTGTCCACCCTGATCAAGTGGTTCCCGGACCGGCCCGGGCTCGCCACGGGCATGGCGATCATGGGATTCGGCGGTGGTGCACTGATTGCCAGCCCGCTGTCCTCGGCGCTGCTGGCCTTCTACGATCCGGCCTCGGGTACCCCGGGATGGGTGGCCAGCGGGGACGCGGTGGGCAAGCTGTTCCTGACCCTGGCAGCCATTTATCTGATCTACATGCTGTACGGCGCCGCGACCATCCGGGTTCCGGCCGCGGACTGGAAACCGGCGGGCTTTGATCCCTCCGCCGTCGCCGCCAAATCCCTGGTCACCACCAACCACGTCTCGGCAGCCAACGCCATCAAGACCAGGCAGTTCTGGCTCGTCTGGATTGTGCTCTTCTGCAACGTGACGGCCGGTATCGGCATCCTGGAACAGGCCGCGCCGATGATCCAGGACTTCTTCCGCCAGTCCGACGGCGCGTCCCTGGTCACAGCCGCCGTTGCCGGCGGATTCGTGGGCCTGCTCTCGATCGGCAACATGGGCGGCCGCTTTGTCTGGTCCGCCACCTCGGACCTGATCGGCCGCAAACGCATCTACATGCTCTACCTCGGCGGCGGCGCCATCCTGTACGCCCTGCTCTCCTTCTTCGGAGACACCTCCACCATCCTCTACGTAGCGCTGGCCTTCGTGATCCTGTCCTTCTACGGCGGCGGATTCGCCACGGTTCCGGCCTATCTGCGGGACCTGTTCGGCACCTTCCAAGTGGGCGCCATCCACGGCCGGCTGCTCACCGCCTGGTCCGCGGCCGGGATTGCCGGACCGCTCATCGTCAATTCATTCCTGGACGCGCAAGGCACTCCCGGCGAGCTGACCGCGGGGGCCTACTATCCCGCCCTGCTGACCATGGTGGGCCTGCTGATTGTCGGGTTCATCGCGAATCTGCTGGTGACACCGGTCCACTCCCGCCACCACGAACCGAAGTCCGAGCCGGAGGCTCCGGCGCAGACACCAACCCCGGACGGAGAGCACGCATGAGCAACAAAGCGATGGTCACAGTGAGCTGGCTGCTGGTGGGAATTCCGCTGGCGTACGGCGTCTTTCAGACCCTCAGCCGGGCAGCGGCACTGTTCGGCTGACGGCTGTCCGGTGTGCGGATAGGGGGGGCTGGTCAGCCCTTGGACTTCCCGGAGTCCCCGGAGTCCGTTGCCCCGTCCAAGGCATAGTCCAGAAGCAGGGAAGAGGCGGCGGCGGCCGCCGCCATCACCCACCGGGGACGGGCCGCCCCGCGCCGGACCAACCATTTCTCAACCTGTTCATCCAGTGCCAGGGTCAGTGCCAAAACGCCGCTGACGGTGACCCCCACGAGCGCAGCCATGCCGGCCAGTGCGATGGCCGGGGTTCGCGGCGCGGAACCGGCTGCACGCAGATAGGAAGGCGCGGTTGCCTCACCCGCAGCGCCGTCCTCACCCGCGGCCGTGAACGGGGTAACCAGGTCAACCGTTGAGGCGGCCGCCAGTTCCCTGCCCTTGCGGGTGCCCTTCTGCACTGCCACAACGCTGATGGCGCCGATGGCTGCGCCCGGTGCCAGGATGTAAAGGCGGCGCAGGGACGGGGACCAGTCGGCGGGCCGGCTGAGCGTACCTGCAGCAGACACAGCGGCAAGGGCAAGGGAAAGCAGCGGATTCTTCATGCCCCTCACGGTACCGGGGCCGCGCAGGGGCTGTGCAACCGGAGCCCGGGTGCAACGATTAAGGTGCTAAAGCCATCCACCCGTACCTGCGGCGGAGCTTCGCCGGTGCGGAGAGTAGGAGCACGCCATGAAGGCTCTTCAATACCGCACCCTGGGCGCGCCGCCCGAAGTGGTGGAAATCGAAACCCCCGAACCGGGACCGGGCCAGGTGCGGCTGAAGATCACCGCCGCCGGGGTCTGCCACTCGGATGAATTCATCATGAGCCTGCCGGAGGGCGAATACATCTACGGACTGCCCCTGACGCTGGGACATGAGGCCGCCGGGGTAGTGGACCGGATCGGCGACGGCGTGCAAAACATCGACGTCGGCACCTCCATGGCCGTCTACGGTCCCTGGGGCTGCGGGATGTGTTACGAATGCTCCAGCGGCAAGGAGAACTACTGCCGGAACGCCGCGGCACTTGGCATCGCCCCGCCCGGGCTGGGCGCCCCCGGGGCCATGGCGGAATACCTGATTGTGGACAGCCCGCGGCACCTGGTGCCCCTGGGGGACCTGGACCCGGTGCAGAATGTCTCCCTGACGGACGCCGGCCTCACTCCGTACCACGCGATCAAAGGGTCGCTGGATAAGCTGCCCTCAGGCTCCACCGCCGTAGTGATCGGCGTGGGCGGGCTGGGCCACGTGGGGGTGCAGATCCTGCGGGCCATGACGGCTGCCACCGTGGTGGCACTGGACATTGACGAGGCCAAGCTGAACCTGGCCACCGACGTCGGAGCGCACTACACCTTCCCGTCCGAGCCCGGGGCGGTGGCCTTGGTCCGGGACCTGACCGGCGGCCGGGGGGTGGACGCCGTCTTTGACTTCGTGACCAACCAGGCCACCCTGGACCTGGGCCAGGCGATGCTTGCGGCGCAGGGGGATCAGGTGCTGGTGGGTGTCGGTGCCGGCACCCTGCCGGTGGGCATGGCGGCGACCTCTGCCTGGGAAACCTCCATCCGTGCCCCCTACTGGGGCTCCCGCTCGGAGTTGTTTGAGGTTTTGGATCTCGCCCGCAGCGAAGGAATCAACGTGCACACCGAGACCTTCAGCCTGGATGATGCCCCGGCCGCCTACGAGAAGCTGAAGAACAACCAGCTGCTGGGCCGCGCCGTCGTCGTTCCCTGACCAACGCCGGGCGGCGGACCGCGTGGCGGCTACAGTGCAGCGCGGTCCAGCCCGGCGAACTGCGCCGCGGTGCGCAGCAGCTGCGGCACGCCTTCCTCCAGCGAGGGGCCGAACACGGTGTCATGCGGGCGCTCGCCCTTGAGCCAGCGGGTGTAGATGGCTTCGCAGAAGATGGATGCCTTCCACAGCGCCAGGGCCTGGTACCAGGGCAGCGCGGTCAGGTCCAGGTCCATCCGCTCCCGGTAGGCGCTAATGACATCCTCCCGGGTGAAATACCCGGGGTGCCGGGTCACGCCGGTGAGCTCCAGCGGGGTGGACTCGCTGCCGGGCTCGGAATACGTGGCGGTGAGGTACCCCAGATCCGCGAGCGGATCCCCGATGGCGGACATCTCCCAGTCCAGGATGGCGATGACGCGGGCCGGGGACTGCGGGGCAAACATCAGGTTTCCCGGCCGGTAGTCGCCGTGCAGCACCGCGGCGGCCTGGCTGTCCGGCACGTTGTCGGCCAGCCAGCCGCCGATGCGTGCCACGTCGGGCAGGGTGCGCATGGTGTTGACCTCCCAGAGGGAAGAGAACCGGGACACCTGGCGGCTGAGGTATCCCTCGGGTTTGCCGAAACCGGCCAGATCCCCGCTGCTCACGTCCACTGAGTGGATGCGGACCAGCGCGTCGACGACGGCGGCGCTGGTGGCCCGGCGGTCCTCCGGCGAGGAGAGGGCGGGCGGAATGGTGTTGGTGATGACCAGCCCGTCGAGGTAGTTCATAACGTAGAAGGGCACGCCGAGCACCGACTCGTCCTCGCAGACGGCCAGGATTTCCGGCACGGGTACGCCCTGCACGCGCAGCAGCTGCTGGATCCGTGCCTCGCGGACCATGTCATGGGTGGAGCGCGGCAGCGGCGGACGCGGGCCGCGGCGCAGCACAAAGTCTTCATTGCCGCGCCGGATCCGGTAGGTGACGTTGGACTGCCCGTCGCCAATGGAGGCCCAGGCCAGTGGCCCGGCGCCAAGACCGTGGGTGTCGAAAAACGCGGTGACTTCGTCGAGGATCAGCAGCGGCGGGGATGCCAGAGCCTCTGCCTCGGCGCGGGTGGCTACTACTTCGGTGCCGTCAGGGGTGGTGTGCATGGGTTCAGGCTTTCGCATCGGCGGGGAACGCGGCGTCGTCGGTCAGTGTGCTGCCGGCCGCGGGACCGGCCGCGTCCGTGACGTCGGCAAGATAGGGGGCGCCGTGCTCCACCTCGCGGCGGCGGCCGGACGAGGCCCGGCGGGCAATGGCCCACTTGTGGGTTTCATTGGAGCCGTCGTAAATGCGGAACGCCCGCACCTCGTTGAGGTAGGAGGCCAGGGGCAGCCGGTCGGTGACGCCGTCGCCGCCGCAGAGCTGCAGGCTGCGGTCGATCACGCGGTAGACCGCCTCGGAGGTGTGTGCCTTGGCCACGGAGGACAGGGCGGAGCCCGCCTTGGCATCGGCCTCCAGCAGGGCGGCGGTCTTGGTGATGATGGCGTCGGAGGTTTCAATGTCAATGACTGACTGGGCGATCATTTCCTGCGCCAGGCCGAGTTCGTTCATGACGGAGCCGAAGATCTCGCGCCGGTTGGTGCGGTCCAGGGCTATGTCCAGGGAGCGGCGGGCCAGGCCGAGCCAGCGCATGCAGTGGGTAAGGCGTGCCGGGCCCAGGCGTACCTGTGCGTAGCGGAAGCCTTCGCCCGGCGCGCCGAGGACGGCGCCGTCGGGCACAAAGACGTCCTCGAAATGCACGTGCGGATGTCCGCCGCCGATGGCCCGGTCCATGGTGTGCAGCTGCTCGCCGATCCGTACCCCGGGGGCGTCCATATCCACCAGCAGCATGGTGGCTCCGGCGGGTGCGCCGTCCACGGCATCGGTGCGGACCATGGCGATGCAGAAGGTGGCGTTGTTGGCCCCGCTGGTAAAGCGTTTGTGGCCGGTGATCCGCCAGCCGCCGTCGACTTTCTCCGCACGGGAGCGCAGGGCCGCCGGATCGGATCCGGCGCCGGGATGGGGCTCGGTCATGCCGAAGCAGGAGCGGGCATCCCCGGCGACCAGCGGGGCGAGATAGCGCCGCTTCTGCTCCTCGCTGCCGATCAGGTGCAGCATGTGCATGTTCCCTTCATCGGGTGCCATGCAGTTCAATGCGGACGGTCCGATCAGCGAGTAGCCTGCCTCCTGGAAGATGGGGGACCAGTGTTCCAGCGGCACTCCCTGGCCGCCGTAGTCGCGCGGTGCATGCGGGGCGAAGACGCCGGCCGCCTTCGCGGCTTCGCGAAGTTCCTTCAGCAGCGGCTCCGGCACCACCTCGCCGGGACGCGGCTCTGCGGGCATCACCGTGCCGCGGATGAAGTCACGGGTGCGCAGGCGCAGGTCTTCGATCTCCGGGGGCAGGGATGCGGGGCTCATGGCGGGTCCTTTGGGTTTGGCGGGGAACGCGGCGGGAACGCGGCGAAGGAAGCGGGGGAGAATGCGGAACCAGCGGCGTTTAGGCTGAGCCACCGGCCGCGAGCAGGCCGCCGTCGAGGTTCAGGATCTGCCCGGTGATCCAGGCGGCGTCCTCGGAGACCAGGAAGGCCGCAGCGCCGGCAATGTCTTCGGGGGTGCCGAGCCGTTTGAGGGGATAGGAGGCGCTGACTTTTTCCTCCCGGCCCTCGTACAGGGCGCGGGCAAACTGTGTTTTGACGACGGCGGGCGCCAGAGCGTTAACGCGCACGCTGGGGGCCAGTTCCACGGCGAGGGTCCGGGTGAGCTGTTCAACCGCGGCCTTGCTGATGCCGTAAAACCCGATGCCGTGCGCCGGGGTCTGGGCGGAGACGGAGGAGAGGTTCAGGATGGCCCCGCCGCGGCCGGTGAAATCCAGGGCCGCGTAGGCACAGACGTCCTGTACCCAGCCCAGCGTGCCGAGCAGATTGACGTCCAGGATCCGCCGGCCGGCGGCCGGATCCAGCTCGGTCAGCGGACCGTAGACCGGATTAACGCCGGCGTTGTTGACCAGGATGTCCAGCTGCCCCCAGGCGCGGGTTACCGTCTCCAGTACCTCGGCGCGGTGGTCCGGGTCATCGGACTTGCCGGCAACCACCAGCACGCTGCCTTCCGGGAACTCGGCGGCAGCTTCCTTGAGCGGGCCGATATTGCGGGCGGTGATGCAGACGCGGGCGCCTTCGGCGGCCAGACGGCGGGCGATGGCGAGTCCGATACCGCGGCTGGCGCCGGTGACAATGGCGGTTTTGCCTTCCAACCGTGCGCCGGTTCCGGGTATGTGCTGCTCCGGTGTCTGTTCCGTCATCTGCTCCGCCAACTTCCGTCATCAACTACCGAGCGACCGCTCGGTATGGGTAGTCTGATGGAGACACCGCAGCTGTGTCAAGAGTCACAGAGTGCCGGAGAATCCATCGAAAGGGTGCCATGACAGCCGCCGGGACGCCGCCGAACTGGCGCGACTTCTCCGTTCCCGCCCTGCCGCCCCTGCTGGGCGCGGCCCTGGACTGCTTTGTCGAGCACGGTTACCACGGCACGGCCATCCGCACCGTTGCCACCCATGCCGGACTCTCGGTCCCGGGTCTCTACCATCACTATCCGTCCAAGCAGGCATTGTTGGTGGGCATTGCGGAATCCGCGATGGCGGACCTCTACGCCCGCAGCAGCGCGGCGCTCCGCGAGGCCGGGGAAGACGTGGAGGCGCGGTTTGCACTGCTGGTCGAATGCCTGGTGCTGGTCCATGCCTACCGCTGGGAGCACGCCTTTATTGCCGCCAGCGAGATCCGCAGCCTGGAAGGCCCCGCCCGCGCCGGCCACATCGCCGCCCGTGACCGGCAGCAGAAGCTGCTGGACGACGTCGTGGCCGAAGGGTCCCGGCTGGGCCGGTTCGCTACCCGGTATCCCAAGGACGCCAGCCGGGCGGTCACCACCATGTGCACCGGTGTTGCCCAGTGGTACCGGGCCGGCGGTCCGCTCAGCCCGGAGGAACTGGCGGCGCGCTACGTGCAGATCTGCCGGGGCACGGTCCAGGCGCGGTAGCGGCCCCCGCCTGTCACGCCGCCTGCCGGCCACCCGGCAGAACCTCAGGCAGAACCTCAGCGGTACCGGCGGTTTAGCGGTACCAGCGGTGCAGGTTCTCCTTGGGCTCGGATCCGAGCGCCGTTTCGGAGATCCACGGTCCGGTGCCCTCGGAAGCGTCAAGCACACCCTTCTCGAGCCAGGTGTACCGTCCGGCGAGGACGCCCTTGGCGAGCTGCCGGTCGGCGTCGTCCGAATTCCGCCACAGTTCGTCAAAGAGCGATTCGATGCGCACCCGGGACTCGGCACTGAATGTATCCGCGAGCTCGAAGGCACCCTGGCCCTCCGCCGGATCCTCCCGGCGGATAGCCAAGGCCCGGACACAGGAGGCGGAAATCGCGAAAATCTCCGCACCGATGTCCACTATCCGTCCCAAAAACACCTGGTGCTGCTCCAGCCCCGCCTGCCAGCGGGCCATCCCGTAGAACGTTGACCGGGCGAGCCGGCGCGAGGCCCGTTCGGCGTAGCGCAGGTGCTTGCCGAGGATACCGAACTCGGCGTACGACGTCGGCACGCTGCCCTTTCCTACGGCCAGCGTGGGCAGCCACTTGCCGTAGAAGCCGCTGGCCTTTACGGCGGCACGGCCCTTGGCGCTCAGCGGTGCGTCGGCCACCGCCAGATCCCCGGCGGCCGTGAGGTGGGCATCCACCGCTTCGCGGGCGATGAACAGGTGCATGATTTCCGTTGACCCTTCGAAAACCCGGTTGATGCGCAGGTCCCGCAGCTGCTGTTCCGCCGGGACGGCGCGCTCGCCCCGGGCTGCAAGGGAATCGGCCGTCTCGAACCCCCGGCCGCCGCGCACCTGAACCAGCTCATCGGCAATGTTGTAGGCCATCTCGCTGGCCCAGAGCTTGGCGAGGGCCGCTTCGATCCGAATGTCCTTGGTGCCGGCGTCCGCCAGCTCGGCGGAGAGTTCGAAGACCGCTTCGAGGGCGAAGCTGGTCGACGCGATGTAGGCGAGCTTCTTGGCAACGGCCTCGTGCCGGCCGATGGGCCGGCCCCACTGTTCACGTGCCCCGGCCCAGCCGCGGGCAATCTTCAGCGACCACTTGCCCGCCGCCGCGCACATGGCAGGGATCGACAGCCTGCCGGTGTTCAGCGTGGTGAGGGCGATCTTCAGCCCCTGTCCCTCCCGGCCCAACCGGTTTGCCGCCGGGACACGCACATTGGTGAAGCGGGTAACCCCGTTCTCAATGCCGCGCAGCCCCATGAAGTTGTTGCGGTTTTCCACGGTGATCCCGGGGGAGGACATCTCGACGACAAATGCGCTGATGCCGCCCTTGTTCCCGCCGTGCGGCGGGACGGCGGCCATTACCACCACCAGTTCTGCGATCACGCCGTTGGTGGTCCACAGCTTCACGCCGTCAATGATGTACTCGCTGCCGTCCTCCGACGGGATGGCCGTGGTCCGCAGCCGTGCCGGGTCGGAGCCGACGTCGGGCTCGGTGAGCAGGAAGGCGGTTACCGCTCCGGCGGCGCAGCGGGGCAGGTACTCCTCTTTCTGCGCGTCATTGCCGAAGACCTTCACCGGTTCCGGCACGCCGATGGATTGGTGCGCGGAGACCAGTGCGCCCATGCTGGGGTGTACCGTGCCGAGGATCATCAGTGCCCGGCCGTAGTGCAGCAGCGACAGGCCGAGTCCGCCGTAGCGCCGGGGGATCTTGATGCCGAAAACGCCCAGGTCTGCCAGACCGCGCAGGTACTCGTCGGGAATGACGCCCGTGCGCTCGATCAGCCGGCCGTCCAGGGTCCGGCAGTATTCGGTGAGCGCTTCCAGAAACAGCTCGGCGCGGGCTTCCTCGTCCGGGTCGGCGTCGGGCAGGGACCGGATCAGGTCCAGGTTGTAGTTGCCGAGATAAATGCCCTTGGCAAAACTCGGCCGGGATTCACCGGTGTCCCGGGCCGCTTCGGTGGCATTGCGTGCATCCTGCTCGGTGACGACACGGTCCTTGATTTTGCGGGCACTGCCGTTTCGGCCGGCGTCCTGGGCATCCTGGATATCGGTGGCACTCATGGGATTTCTCCTCGTTCAGGGCCGCACCGTGCTCGCAGCCTCGGCTCGCTGTGGGGACCATGCTACGCCGCGGTAGGTAAGGGTAAAGGGGGTTCGCGGCTAATGTGGGGCGCAGACCGTATTGCCGTGGAAATCCGCTGGAACGGATGCGAGTATCCCGGCAGACCAATCCGAAGGAGACAGTCATGGCATGGGTGGAAACGGAACGCGCGCAATTGGTCCGGACGCTGCGGGAGACGGACCCCTTCGCGCCAACCCTGTGTGAAGGGTGGGACGTTCGCAGGCTGCTGGCGCATCTGGTGCTCCGGGAACATGCTCCGTGGCGGATTGCCGCCGACGTGGCCCGCCGGCCCAAACCCGGACAGGAGAAAAACCTGGGGGCCGAGGCCAATGCCGCCGGCACCCCGCAGGGCTACGCAGCGCTGGTGGACAGGTTCGCTGCGGGGCCGGGCCGGTTGTCACCTTTCCGGACAGACGCAGCCAACCTGGTGGAATACGTCATCCATCACGAGGACATCCGGCGCGGGGCAGGGGCGGCCGCCGCACGCCAGCTGCCGGCCGGGCAGCAGCAGGCGCTGTGGAAGCAGCTGGGCATGATGGCCCGGATGGGCTATCGCAGCAGCCCGGTCGGCGTTGAGCTTGCCCTGCCCGGGTTCGGGCGGCGCCGGGTCAAGGCCGGGTCGCCCTCGGTGCTGGTTTCTGCCGACGTGGTGGAGCTGGCGCTTCATGCCATGGGCCGGCGTGCAGCGGCGAATGTGAGCATTGAAGGCGGCGGGGATGCCGTGCGCGCCTTCCGCGAGTGGGCGGCCCGGTAACCCCCACCCGGCTTGACAAGCACACCCCTGGTCACGTTGAAATAGTAAGCACGCTGATTGTTTCAGACGAGCTGGATCGCTTACCGACGACGTATCAGGGAAGCAGGATGATGCAGAACGAGGGGGACTGGGAACCCGTGCGGCTGCTCTCAACCGCCGCACGGCTGGTAAGGCGCCAAGTGGACAACAAGCTGCGGGCCGTGGGCCTGACGCAGGAGCGGGTCACCGTTCTGCGGGTCCTGCTGGTGGACGGGCCCATGCGCCGGGCGGAGCTGGCCCGGCGTCTGCGCGTCACGGCGCAGACACTGGGGACGGCGCTGGTGAGTATGGCGGGGCAGGGCCTCGTGGAAGAGGTGGCCATCGCTGCGGGGAAAAGCGGCCGGTTGATGGCCATCTCCGAGCGCGGGCAGAAGCTGCTGGCCGACGCGGAGAACCTCGAACAGGATAATTCCACCGTCGGGATCGGTCCGGAACTGAGGGCGGAGCTGATCACGCTGATTCGAAGCCTTGAGCCCGGGGCCACAACGCAGGAAGCCATGGTACTGCGGCCGGAAAGCGTCGGGAACGGATCCTCCCCGACGGTCCCCGCCGGGGAGCAGGCCGGACCGGGGTAACGTGTTGAGGTAAGAGCAGCACAACACGTTAGTGGCATGGCGCCGGGGAAGGAAATGGCATGAGCGAGGGTATCCGCGTTGCCGATGTCGATGAAATAAGCGAGGGCGAGGCCCTGGTGGTGGATGCCGAAAAGGCCGGCACCGCTGATGACATTGCAGTGTTCCACAGCGACAACGGCCGCTTCTACGCCCTGAACGACACCTGCACGCACGAAGAAGCCTCTCTGGCCGAAGGCTGGATCGAAGGCGACGAGGTGGAGTGCCCCATCCACTCGGCACGGTTCTGCCTGCGCACCGGTGAAGCACTGTGCCTGCCGGCGATGGTGAATGCCAAGGCGCACCGCGTGGAAGTGCGCGAAGACCAAGTATGGCTGTACCCCAACGAGACGCCGCAGGACGCTTGAGCGAGGCGGCAGGCCCCGCCTCGGTGGCGGTGGTAGGCGGCGGCATAGCCGGATTCAGTGCGGTCCGTGAGCTTCGCCGCCGAGGGTATGCCGGCACGCTCCAACTGGTGGATCCGGACGGACTGCCATACGACCGCCCGCCGCTGAGCAAGGCCTTCCTCGCCGGCAGCCTGGACCGGGAACGGCTGCAGCTGGCGCCGGCGCGGTGGTATGCAGACAACGGCGTTGAACTGCTCGCGGAGAGCGTCTGCAAGCTTAATCCCGGAAGCGCTGAATCTGTCCTGACACTTTCCTCGGGCCAGGAGCAGGCGGCCGACGTGGTGCTGCTGGCCACCGGAGCGCGTGCCCGCCGCCTGCCACTGCCAGGCATGGACCTTCCCGGCGTCCTGACGCTGCGCACTGCAGGGGATGCCGGGCAATTGCGTGCACTGATGGGGCCGGAGGCCCGGCTGGTTATCCTCGGAGCGGGGCTGATCGGTGCCGAAACCGCTGCGACGGCGCGCGGTCTGGGGGCCGAAGTGACACTGGTGGACCCGGCGGAGCTCCCCTTTGAGCGGGCGGTGGGGCCGGAGATGGCTGGATACCTGCACGGTCTGCACGCAGCGCACGGCACCGGCTATGTCCGGGGCCGGGCAGTGGGAATCGCGGCGGATGGCCGTGCCCTTTCGGTGGATCTGGAAGACGGCCGCAGGCTGACGGCGACAGCGGTGCTTGTGGCCGTGGGTGGTGAGCCGGTCACCGCACTTGCCGAGGACGCCGGGTTGGAGGTGGACGGCGGCATTCTGGTGGACCGGGCAGGCCGCACTTCGCATCCCCGGGTCTTCGCCGCCGGCGACTCGGCACGCCTGAGGGGTGGCGGCAGCCTGTCCGGACGGCACTTCGAGCACTGGGATGCCGCCAGGCGGACCGGCGAGGCAGCGGCGGCCGGAATCCTTGCAGACGCACCGCCCGCCCCCGGCGCGGACTGGTTCTGGTCCGACCGTTACGGCGTGCACCTTGAAGTGGCAGGCAGCCTTTCAGTGCCGGGCCGGACAATATTGCGCGGGGCACCCGGCCCCGGTTTTATGACGTTCCGTGTGGCCGATGACGGGACGCTGGCCGGAGTGGCCGCCGTCGACGCCGGAACCAGCGTCCGTGCGGCCCGGAGGCTGATCGAGTCGGGGCGAGCTGTCGATCCTGCGGCACTGGCGGATGCGGGAGCGGACCTGCGGCGGATGGCCCGCGCGAGGCCCTGAATCGGGACTCATTCGGGTGCGTGGCACATTACGCAACGTTAGCGTTGCGTAATTGGGCTCAACCTAGGCTAACCTTACTTTTGGGTCCACGCCTGAGTGGATCCGCTTCGTCCGTTAACAGTGAATTCTCATTACAAGGAGCCCCCTATGGCCCTGTCCCGGATGCGCCGCGCCGCTGCCGCGGCCGCCGTCGCCGTCCTCTCCCTCTCCGCCTGCTCCACGGGTGCCTCCGGGGAAAACGAATCGACCGGCAGCGCTGCCGCCGCCGATCAGTTCCCCGTCACCATTGAACATGCCTTCGGTGAGACCGTCATTGAAGAGGCGCCGGAGCGGGTAGCCGCTGTGTCCTGGGCCAACGCTGAAACAGCCCTGGCCCTCGGCGTGGTTCCGGTGGGCATGCCGCTGATCGAGTTCGGCGGCAATGAGCAGGGAACCACACCCTGGATCGACGAGGCGCTGGAAGAACTGGACGCGCCGATCGGCTCGGACAATGCCCCGGCGCAGTACTCCGAGGCTGACGGCATCGCCTTCGACGACGTTGCCGCAACCAACCCCGATGTCATCCTCGCCGCGTACTCCGGGCTCTCCCAGGAGGACTACGACAAGCTGGCCAAGATTGCTCCCGTGGTCGCCTACCCGGACGCTGCCTGGGGCACCTCCTGGCAGGACACCGCCCGGATGACTGGCCAGGCGCTGGGACTGAGCGACAAGGCGGACGAACTGGTCGCCGAGACTGAAAAGAGCATCACCGACAAGGCCGCCGAGTACCCGCAGCTCGAAGGGAAAACCTTCATCTACGGCAACCTGGCTCCGGGCGCCGAGAACGGCGTCTACACCGCACTCGATAACCGGCCGCGGTTCATGGAATCGCTGGGCCTGACCCAGGCTCCGGTGGTGGCCGAAAACAGCAAGGGCGATGAGTTCTACATCCCCTGGTCCGACGAGAACCTGAACCAGCTGGACTCCGACATCTTTGTCAGCTGGGTCGCCAGCGAAGAGGTGGCGGACAGCATCGCCTCGGATCCGCTGCTCAGCCAGATCCCCGCTGCCAAAAAGGGAAGCCTGGTGGCTGATGCCGATGCAACCCGCGTCTTCTCCACCTCGGCCATCAACGTCCTGAGTATCCCTTACGCCCTGGACAACGTGGTGCCGATGATCGCAGACGCCGCCACTGCCGCGGACAACGCCAAGTAGAAACACAGCCGCAGAAGTAACGGATGCCCCGGGGACCTCCCGGGGCGTCCGTTTGTTTTCAGCCGGCAATGAACAGCGGATTGGACAGCCCCCCACCGGGGTTTGCAATCATCGATTGCATGGAAGACCTGCTTGAGCTTGCTGTTCGACTGAAACCGCTCTTCGCCGTACTCGTGGCGGTAGGTATCTCCCTGATCATTGCCTTTGCCGCCCGTGTGGCAGCCAACAAGGCATTCCGGAAGGTGCCCGGCATTCGGGATGTTTCCGTCCGCGCGCGCAATCCGCTGCGGCTGGTGCTGAGCCTGATCGGCATCCGGATTGCTCTCGGAGCCACGGCTCCGGGTGCCTCCTGGCTGCCCACCCTGGACTACCTGCTGGTGGTGGGGCTGATCGGTGCCGTGGCCTGGTTCGGCGTCGTGATGCTGCTGATCATCGAGGCCATGATCCTCACCAAATACAGCACGGACACCCGGGATAATCGCCGGTTGCGGCGCCTGAAAACCCAGGTGATCCTGGGCCGGCGGATCGGCATTGCCGTGCTGATCACCATTGCCGTGGCCTTTGTGCTGCTGACCATTCCGGAGGTCCGCGCACTTGGCGCCGGTATCCTCGCCTCCGCCGGCCTGCTCTCCATTGTGGCCGGCCTCGCCGTGCAGGGCACCCTGAGCAATGTCTTCGCCGGACTGCAACTGGCCTTCACCGACGCCATCCGCGCCGACGACGTCGTGGTGGTGGAGGGCGAGTGGGGCACTATCGAGGAAATCACCATGACCTATGTGGTGGTGCATATCTGGGATGACCGCCGGCTGATCCTGCCCTCGACCTACTTCACCACCACACCCTTCCAGAACTGGACCCGCCGCCAGTCGGCCATCCTGGGGACCGTGGAGCTGGACCTGGACTGGCGGGTGCCCGTGGGTGATCTGCGGGCCAAGCTGAAGGAGACCCTGGCCGGCACCGAGCTGTGGGACGGGCGCACCAGCGTGCTGCAGGTGACAGAGGCAGTGAACGGCGTGGTGCGCGTGCGTATCCTGGTCAGCGCTGCAGACAGCGGCACCCTGTTTGACCTGCGCTGCCTGATCCGGGAAACCATGGTGACCTATCTGCAGGAGCGGCATCCGGATGCACTGCCCCGCCAGCGGTGGGAGGAAGTCAGCAACCCTGCACCGGAAACCGCTGCAGCTCCCCGGAAGGCCCCGCTGCCGCGCAGTTCGGACACCAGCGATTCGCAGCTCTTCACCGGCAGTATCGACGCCGTGGAACGCCGGCAGGTCTTCTCCGGCCCCGGCGAGGAAGTGTTCGCCGAGCGTGAGGAGAACGCGGGGGAGGACGCCCGGCGCTAATCCCGATTTCCGCCGTCGGGGACCGGTGGAACCCTCCCGCTGTTGACACCGGCCGGTGCCGCGCGCGCCAATGGGATAGCCCGGCATCCCCGCCGGGCGCGGGAAGGGAGGGGTTATGACGGACGCTTTTGTGCTCCACCAGATCCAGGGATCCAACGTCTGGGCCAACGACGGCGAGCGGCTGGGTCTGGTGGGGGAAGTTCATCTGGACCGTGGCACCGGCCAGCCGGTGTGGATCACCGTGGATCTGGGGCTCTTCGACACCGGCGAACACTACGTGCCCCTGGCTGCGGCCCGGCGTGACGGGCAGGACATCTTCGTGAACTACTCCAAGGACCAGATTTCCGATTCCCCCGGCGCAAATCCGGAAAACCCGCTGAGCCCCGAAGAGGAAGCGGTCCTGATGGACTATTACGGCCTGGGCACTGCCCGGTAGCCGGCTTCCCGTTGCGGGTACCTTGTTGGTGCTAAGGACGCTTACTAATACGATGGGAAGCTGAACACCGATTCCCGCAGGAGGCCGTAGTGGCGCAGGACAGCAAAAGCAAGGCCGAGACAGCTCCCAGTCCGGACCATGCGAGCAAACCGGACAATCCCACCGAGGTCTCCAAGCCCACTTGGAAATACACCCTGAAGAAGACCATCAGGGAATTCTCCAAGGATCAGTGCACCGACCTGGCCGCGGCCCTGACGTACTACACGGTCCTGGCGATCTTCCCGGCCCTGCTGGCCATGGTGTCCATCCTGGGCCTGGTGGGGCAGGCCGAAGCCACCACCAACGCGATGCTGGACCTGCTGCGGCAGTTCGCCCCGGAGGATGCCGTGAAGGTGATCCAGGGCCCGATTGAGCAGCTGACCTCATCCAGCGGTGCCGGGCTCGCCCTGATTGTCGGTATTCTCGGTGCCCTGTGGTCCGCCTCCGGCTATGTGAAGGCGTTCGGCCGGTCCATGAACCGCATCTACGAAATCGACGAGGGCCGGCCCATCTGGAAGCTGCTTCCCACGCAGCTGCTGGTCACCCTGGTCATGATCCTGCTGGCAGCCGCGCTGCTGCTGATGCTGGTGATCAGCGGGCCGATCGCCGAAGCGATCGGCAACGTGATCGGACTGGGGAGCCAGGCCGTGACCGTCTGGAACATTGCCAAGTGGCCGGTCATGGTGCTTTTCGCCGTGCTGATCATCGCCATCCTTTACTACGCCACGCCGAACGTGAAGCAGCCCAAGTTCCGCTGGATGAGCATGGGGTCGCTGATCGCACTGTTGATCCTGGCCGTGGCCACCCTCGGCTTCAGCTTCTACGTCGGCAACTTCGGCAACTACAACGCTACCTACGGAGCCATCGGCGGCGTGATTGTCCTGTTGCTGTGGATTTGGCTGGCAAACCTGTCCCTGCTCTTCGGCGCCGAGTTCGACGCAGAGGTGGAGCGCGGCCGCGAACTGCAGGCCGGGATCCAGGCCGAGGAATCCGTGCAGCTGCCCCCGCGCGACACCCGCCAGACGGAGAAGCGGCAGGAGCAGGAGGAAGAGGACATCGCGGAGGGCCGGAAGCTGCGCCAGGAGCACGCCGGCAAGGACTACGACGACGACCTGCATGAGTAACCACGCATAGGGAACGCCCCGGACCACGCGGTCCGGGGCGTTTTCCATGGTGCGGGGGCCCTGGCCTCAATCGAAAAGGCACAAAGTGCAGGTCTGCCAAACGAGAGGGCACGACTTACCGTTTTCCGGCTCGAAAACGGTAAGTCGTGCCTTCTCGATGTGCGGGGCTTACTGCTGCGCCGCGGATTCCTTCCCCTTGGCTTCCTTGGCTCCGGGGCGTTTTGAGCCCAAGGTCTTGCCCTTGGTCAGCCGGCGGGCGGCGAACAGCACCAGGCCGATGGCCATCAGGATCCCGGCCCGCAGCCAGACGGCGGCGTCCTGCTGGGTAAGCAGCAGGATGCAGGAGGCGATGGCGAGGTAAGGAACCACAATGGGGGTGCGGAAGTGCTTTTCCTCCACCTTGTCCCTGCGCAGCACAATCACGGCAATGTTGGTGCTCAGGAAAACGAACAGCAGCAACAGGACCACCGTTTCGGCCAGGGACGCCAGGCCGCCGGTGGTGGTCAGGATCATGGCCACCACTGTCGTGGCGGCGATGGCCACCCACGGGGTCCTGCGGTTGGGCAGGACCTTGCCGAACACACCGGGCAGGAGCCCCTGCTCGGACATTCCGTAGGTCAGGCGGGAGGACATGATCATGGTCAGCAGGGCACCGTTGGCCACTGCCACCAGCGCGATCAGGCTGAAGGTCCAATCCGGGATACCGAATCCGGTGGCGCTGACTACATCAAGGAGCGGCCCGGAGGATCCGGCCAGGTCTTCCGTGGGCAGTGCCACGGACGCGGCCAGCCCAATCAGGACGTAGACCAGGCCCGCGGTAAGCATCGCGCCGAAGATGGCCTTCGGGTAGACCCGGCGGACATCACGAACCTCCTCGGCGATATTGGCGGACACTTCGAATCCCACAAATGAGTAATAGGCAATCACCGAAGCGGCCAGGACGGCGGTGCCCGGATTCACGCCGGCGGGGAACTGCGTGATCTGCTCGGTGTAGCCCTCGCCCTTGCCCAGCATCAGGCCCACCAGCACAATCACCAGGACCAGCCCGGAGACCTCGATGATGGTCATCACGACATTGCTGCGCACGGATTCGGAAATGCCGCGGGCGTTCAACAGAGCCACCAGCAGCAGGAACACGATGGCGGCCGGAACGGCCGGCACATCCAGGAAGGGCGCCAGATAGTCCCCGGTGAAAGCCAGTGCCAGTCCGGCCGCGCTGGTGACTCCGGCGGCCAGCATCGCGAAGCCCACCAGAAAGGAAATAGCCGGCACCTTGAACGCCCGTTCGGCAAAAACAGCCGCGCCTCCGGCGCGCGGATACTTGCTCACAAGTTCCGCGTAGGATGCCGCGGTGAGCAGCGCGAGGACCAGCGCCACAACGAGCGGCACCCAGATGGCGCCCCCCACTTCGCCCGAGACCTCTCCCACCAGTGCATAGATGCCTGCGCCGAGAACGTCGCCAAGGATGAACAGATACAGCATGGGGCCGGTGATGCCCTGCTTGAGTTTGGATGCAGGCTTCTCCTGCGTAATTTCTCCCATGAAGGAAAGTGTAAAGAATTTACTAAGAATGCTGATGATCGCGTCCGCGTCCGGTAAAAATTTCCTATGGCAACTTCGCAAATCCTCTCCGAAGAGTACGACGTCGTTATTATCGGCGGAGGCATGGCGGGCCTCACCGCCGCGCTGGTCCTCGCCCGTGCTCTCCGCCGCGTGCTGGTTATCGATGCGGGCAGCCCGCGCAACGCGCCGGCCGGCCACGTCCACGGCTTTCCGACCCGGGACGGGGTTCCTCCGGCTGAACTGCTGGAGCTGGCACGGGCGGAGGTGGCCGGCTACGGCGTCGATTTGGTGGACGCAACCGTCACCGGCCTGGAACCCCCGGCTGCTGTGCGGACCGCAGACGGACGCAGCTTCCGCGGGCGGCAGCTGATTCTGGCCACCGGGCTGCGCGACGTCCTGCCGGACGTTGACGGTCTTGATGGGCGCTGGGGAGTGGACGTGCTGCAGTGCCCCTACTGCCACGGGTACGAGGTGGCGGGCAAGGTGCTGGCCGTACTGGGCACTGCCCGGACATCCATCCAGCAGGCCCAGCTGGTACGTACCTTCTCCGAGGACGTGACACTGGTGCTGCCCGGGGACATTGAGCTGGGGGAGGAGGACGCGGGCGGGCTTGCCGCAATGGGCATCCGGACACTTCGCGGAGAGGTTGCCGGTCTGGCAACGGAAGGCGGCGCCCTGGCCGGACTGGTGCTTGCCGACGGCCGTACGGTCCCCTGCGAGGCGCTGTTCCTTGAACCCGAGGCTGAGCTCGAGCCGGGCCTGACGGAACACCTTGAGCTCGATGGGGACGGCTGCATAGTTACTGACGAACTCGGCCGCACCAGCCAGGAGCGGGTGTGGGCCGTCGGCAATGCCACCGACCCCTCGGCCCAGGTGGTCGCCGCAGCCGGAGACGCCTACCGGCTGGCCGTGGTGGTCAACGCAAAGCTGCTCGAAGAGGACCTCGGGCTGGCCGTGGCATCGGCTGCGGACGGCGCAGGGGAGCAGGACGGCGCAGGGGAGCAGGGCGGCGCTGGGGAGCAGGACGGCCCGGAAGAGCCGGCCGGACTCGAGGAAGCAGCGATCCGGGAAGCCGTCTGACCCTTCCCGGACCGGCAGCTGCCGGCTAGCGCTGCCGGTTGCGGGGGGCCAGCAGCGGCGAGCCGGCCACGCCGTCGCCCCCGCTCATCCCGTTCAGGACAAACTGCAGGGATTCCAGCGAGGTCCTGCGCGGTTCCCAGCCCAGCACTTCGCGGGCCCGTGAAGTGTCCATCACTGGCGCTCCGGCCGCCATGTCCACCCAGCCGGGATCGGTGGCCTGCAGGCCGGCCGCCCAGGTAAGGCCGACGACGGCGCGGATGAACTTCACCGGCACGTCCAGGATCCGCTTTGCACCGAGCACGCCGGCGAGCAGGTCCGGTGTGATGATCGGATCCGCGGCAATGTTAAACGCTCCCTCGGCCCGCCGGTCCACCACCCGCCAGTACGCATCGGCAATATCGTCGGCATGCACGGCCTGGAAGATAAAGGAGGAGGGCAGCGGTATCAGCGGCAGTGAAAGCCTGTTCAGGAAGAACTTCGGGACCAGGCGGCCAAGGAAGTAATCGCCGATTTCGCTGCCGGCATCCGAGGAGAAGATCAGCCCGGGCCGCAGGCGGGCCACGGGAATCTCCGGATACTCCGTTTCAAACCGGTCCAGCAGGGCCTCCTGTTCACCCTTGTGCCTGCTGTAGTGCGAGCTGGCAATGCCGCGGGCCGGCCAGGACTCGTCAGTAAGCCGGTCCTTGGGGGCGGGACTGTAGGCACCCACCGAGGAGGCGCAGACAAACTGGCGTACCCCGGCTGAGGCAGCTGCGGCGAGGGCGTTTTCCGTTCCCCCGACGTTGACCCGGTGCAGCTCGGCCTCGTCGCGGTTGGGCTGGATCAGCCAGGCCAGGTGGATTACTGCATCGGCACCGTTTAGTGCTTCGGTCAGGGCGGCCGTGTTCCCCCGGTCGCCAATGTCGATGCTGTGCCACTCGACGTCGTTGTAGGGCGGCTGCTGCTTGTCGGGGATGCGGCGGGCAATGCCCACGACTTCCAAATCCCCGCCGCGTTCCCGGCGGGCATCCGCCAGCCGGCGCAGCACCGCAGTCCCGACATTCCCGGTCGCTCCAATTACGGCTACTCGCATGGTGAAGGTCCTTCCGTTGCACTGCTGCCGGCGTTGAAACCGACTCTACCGGTGCCTCCGGTTTGCGGCAGCCTCAGGGACGCAGAGGCCTGCAGGGGAGGGGCAGGGCGCGTAGTCTGATTGCCATGACTTCCCACAGCACCAAGGGTGCCTACGTTACCGGCGGAACCGAATACACCCGGGATACCAACTACATAGAAACCCGGATCACCCGTGACGGCCGGGACGGCTATCCGGTGGAAGCCGGCCGCTACCGGCTGGTCGCAGCGCGGGCCTGCCCGTGGGCCAACCGGACCATCATTGTCCGCCGGCTGCTGGGACTCGAGGACGCGATTTCCCTGGGGCTGCCCGGCCCCACCCATGACGCGCGCAGCTGGACCTTCGACCTGGACCCGGACGGCAAGGACCCGGTGCTGGGCATCGAACGCCTGCAGGAAGCCTTTTTCAAGCGCGTCCCCGACTATCAGCGCGGCATTACCGTCCCCGCGATAGTGGATGTTCCCACCGGCGCGGTGGTTACCAACAACTTTCCCCAGATCACCCTGGACTTCTCCACCGAGTGGAAGGACTTCCACCGCGAGGGTGCGCCGGACCTGCTGCCTGCCGAGCACATGGAGGAAATGGAGGCGGTGAACAAGCGGATCTTCACCGAGGTGAACAACGGCGTGTACCGGTGCGGGTTCGCCGGATCGCAGGAAGCCTACGACGCCGCGTATGACCGGCTGTGGACTGCCATGGACTGGCTGGAGGACAGGCTCTCAACGCAGCGCTACCTCATCGGGGACACCATTACCGAGGCTGACGTCCGGCTCTTCACCACGCTGGTGCGCTTCGACCCGGTTTACCACGGCCACTTCAAATGCAACCGGAACAAGCTCACCGAAATGCCGGCTCTGTGGGGCTACGCCCGGGACCTGTTCCAGACCCCCGGCTTCGGTGACACCGTGGACTTCGAGCAGATCAAGGCGCATTACTACGTGGTGCACGAGGACATCAATCCCATCGGCATCATCCCCAAGGGCCCGGATACCTCCAACTGGCTTTCGGAACACGGCCGGGAGGCCCTTGGCGGAAGGCCGTTTGGGAACGGAACAGCGCCGGGACCGGTACGTGAATCCGAGCGCGTGACCCCCGGGCACGGGGCCGGCGGAAACTAGGGCGGGCCGGGCGGAAGGGCCCGGCCGGAAAAGGAACCCGCGCCGGGTCCTAATACGCAACATAAACGTTTCTTAAACACCCTGAGCATAGGCTAGCCTTACTTAAGCAAATCGCATTGCTACTGCCCGGGGAGGTGCCTACGTGAGCGTTGCCGCACGCCCCGCCGGCGTTCCCTCCGGCGCACCCGGGCAGACCCGGGCAGCAGAGGGACGTCCCGCCCCCGCAGGGCGAAAGCGCCCCGGCACCCGCATGATGCTGCTGCTTCTCACGGTCGCCGTTCTGGTGCTGGCCTGCGCCGCATCCGTGGCCGTCGGCGCCCGCCCGGTAGCCCCCGGCACGGTGTGGGACGCCTTCACCGCCTTCGACCCCGCCAACGGCGACCACGCCGTGGTGATGTCCCGGGTGCCCCGCACCGTCCTGGGCCTGGTAACCGGCGCAGCCCTGGGCCTCGCGGGTGCCGCGATGCAGGGCGTGGCCCGCAATCCGCTGGCTGATCCCGGCATCCTTGGCGTTAATGCCGGAGCGGCCTTTGCCGTGGTGCTCGGCATCTACATCTTCGGCATTACCAACCTCACCGGTTACATCTGGTTCGCCCTCGCCGGCGCCGCCCTTGCCGCCGTCGTGGTGTACATGGTGGCCAGCATTGGACGCGAGGGCGCCACCCCGGTGAAGCTGGCCCTGGCCGGAGCCGCGCTGAGCGCCGGACTGATGTCCATGCTCAGCGCCGTGCTGGTCTCCAGCCAGCAGACGCTGGATACCTTCCGGTTCTGGCGGGTGGGCAGCGTTTCCGGCCGTGACTGGGACACCATCCTCGCCGTGCTGCCCTTCCTGGCCGCAGGCGCCCTGATTGCGCTGCTCTCCGGACGTGCCCTCAACGGGCTGAGCCTGGGCGACGACGTCGCGCGCGGGCTGGGCCAGCGCGTGGGGCTCAGCCGCGGCATCACTGCCCTGGGCGTGGTGCTGCTGTGCGGTGCCGCCACCGCCGCCGCCGGTCCCATTGCCTTCGTTGGCCTGGTCATTCCCCATGTGGTGCGCAGCTTCACCGGTCCCGACTACCGCTGGATCCTGCCCTTTTCCATGCTCCTCGCCCCCGCCCTGCTTGTCATCGCGGACGTCATCGGACGGGTCCTGCTGCCGCCGGGGGAGATCCCGGTAGGCATCACTACGGCCGTCATCGGCGCCCCCGTCTTCATCTGGCTGGTCCGCCGTCGGAAGCTGGCCGAACTGTGAACACCGCTGCCGAAACGAACACTGCTGGCGCAACGAACACTGCTGCCGAAACCCGCGCCGTGCGGACCGCACCCGCCGGCGCCGCCGAGGCCGTCCGCGCCGCCCGCAAGCAGGCCCGCAGGCACCGTGTCCTGGTCCCGTCGCTGCTGGGCGCTGCCGTGCTGGTCCTCTTCGCGGTCTACGTCCTGCTCGGCACCTACACGTTCACCATCCCGGATTTCTTCCGCATCCTCTTCGGCGAGCAGATCCCCGGCGCCACGTACATCCTGATGGAGAGCAAGCTCCCGCGGGCAGTCATCGGCACCCTTATTGGGGTGGGCTTCGGAATTGCCGGAGCCGTTTTCCAGACCCTGCTGCGCAACCCGCTGGCCAGTCCCGACGTGATCGGCATCAGCTACGGAGCCAGCGCCAGCGCCGTTGCCGCCATTGTGCTGTTCGGTGCTGCCGGGACCACCGTGTCCGCCGTAGCGCTGGTCGGGGCGCTGGCAGTGGCCCTGCTCATTTACCTCCTGGCACGCCGCGGGGGAGTGGCCGGCTATCGGCTGATCCTGGTGGGCATCGGCTTCGCCGCCGTGATGCAGGCACTGGTCAGCTTCCTGCTGACCCGCACCGATATCCGTACCGCCTCCGAGGCACTGGTCTGGCTGAACGGTTCCCTGAACAACAGCAGCTGGGACCGTGCAGCAGTGCTTGCCGGCTCCCTGCTGGTGCTGCTGCCCGCCGCGGCCCTGCTTGCGCGCAGACTGCGCGGCCTGGAACTGGGCGACGACGCCGCCGCCGGCCTGGGTATCCGGGTCGAAACAGCGCGGTTGGCACTGATCATCGTGGCCGTGGCGCTGGCCGCCGTCGCTACGGCCGCTGCCGGGCCGGTGGCCTTTGTGGCGTTCCTGTCCGGACCCATCGCCCGCCGGCTGATGCGCGGGGAAACCACGCTGCTGACCGCAGGGCTGGTGGGCGCCTGCATCGTACTCGCCGCCGATTTTGCCGGCGCCAACCTCATCCCCGGGGTCACCCTGCCCGTAGGCGTGGTCACCGGCGCTCTGGGCGCACCTTTCCTTCTGTGGCTGCTGGTCACGTCCAACCGCGTAGGCCAAGGAGGCTGACATGGAGAACCTGCTTTCCGCACAGAAACTGGAGCTCGGGTATGACGAGCGCAAGGTGGTGGAATCACTTTCGCTGGAGCTGCCCGCGGGAAAAATCACCATCATCGTGGGGGCCAATGCCTGCGGCAAGTCCACCCTGCTGCGCGGGCTTGCCCGGCTGCTGAAGCCCACCGGCGGTACCGTCTACCTCAACGGCAAGGACATCCACAGCCTGCCCAGCCGTCAGGTCGCCCGCACCCTGGGCCTGCTGCCACAGACCCCCACCGCACCCGAAGGCATCACCGTGGCGGACCTGGTGGGGCGCGGGCGCTATCCCCACCAGGGCTGGTTCCGGCAGTGGACACCGGAGGATGACACCGCCGTCGCCGCCGCCCTGGCCGCCACACAGACCGACCAGCTGGCGTCGCGCAACGTGGACGAGCTGTCCGGCGGCCAGCGCCAGCGGGTCTGGATTGCCATGGCACTGGCACAGGAAACGGACATCCTGCTGCTGGATGAACCCACAACGTTCCTGGACGTGACGCACCAGATCGAGGTGCTGGACCTGATCACGGACCTGAACCGGCGCTCCGGCACCACCGTTGCCATTGTGTTGCATGACCTGAACCTGGCCGCCCGCTATGCGGACCATTTGGTGGCCATGAAGAACGGCCGGATCGCCGCGGAGGGCGCCCCGGCCGACGTCGTGACCGAGGACCTGGTCCGCGACGTTTTCGGCCTGGCTTCCCGGGTCATCCCGGATCCGGTCTCCGGAACGCCCATGGTGGTCCCGCTGGGCCGCCACCACAGCACCGTGCCGGAACCGGAACCGGACGTCAGGCAGGGATACCTGCCCAACCCCGGTGACCACCGTTCAAGCATCAACGAATCCATGGAGGCAGCATCATGAGCCACGTGTCCGCCAACGGGGCAACGGCTGCTGCCGTCAGTACCCCGGCCCGGCCCAGGCGTGCCAAGGCCGCCGGTGCCGTTATGTCCTTTGACGTGGAGGTCAAGCGGACGGTGCAGCTGGGCGCCAACTTCCGGCGGATTACGTTTGCGGGCGAGAGGCTGGCCGAGTTCGGTGTCCAGGGCGACACCCACGATCTGCGGATCAAGGTGATTGTGCCCTGCGTGGACGACGACGGCACGTCCCTGCCGTTGCCGGACCTCTCCACCCTGGAAGCGGGCTGGTACCAGGACTGGCTTAGGCTGGACCCGGCCACCCGCGGCTGCATGCGTACCTATACCGTGCGCGGCGCCCGCTGCTCGGGACCGGAACCGGAGATCGACGTGGACTTCGTGCTCCATTTCGACGACGAGGGCAACGGCGGGCCGGCGTCGAGCTGGGCCGCTGCCGCACAGCCCGGAGACCGGGTCTGCATCATCGGCCCCAACAGTGCCCACTGCGTGACGGCAGAATCCTATGGCGGCATCGAATGGCGTCCCGGCATGGCCCGGCACGTGCTGCTGGCAGGTGATGAAACGGCCGTTCCCGCGATTACCTCCATTCTGGAATCCCTTCCCGCAGACGTCACCGGCCACGCCCTGATGGAGATTCCCTCCTCAGCGGACCGGCAGCCCGTTACCACCGCCTCCGGGGTGCAGATCATCTGGCTGGCCCGCGGCTCCCGCCCGCACGGGGAACTGCTGGACGCCGCTGTACGGCAGTCCGTGGCGCTGCCCGGCTGGGCCTCGGTGGAAACGGCGGACGGCCTCCCGTTCAGGACCCGGACGCTGACCGAGCCCGAGGAAATCAACGTGGATGAAACCATCCTTTGGGAAACCCCGCAGCGACTGGACCAGGCCGCAGTGCAGGCTTCACCTAACCCGGGGACCCCTTCCGGCGCCCTGCCGTTCTACGCCTGGATTGCCGGTGAAGCAGCCGTGGTCCGCGGACTGCGCCGCTATCTGGTCCGCGATGTCGGCATCGACCGCAAGCAGGTGGCCTTTATGGGCTACTGGCGCAAGGGACGCGCCGAGTCCTAGCCGCGTCCGCGGAACGCCCGTTCCGTGCCGCCTTCCGCTTCCACCGTTTTGTGTTTTATTACCGGCCCGCCGCTCGGCGGGCCGGACTTCTGAGAGGAAAAATTCATGCAACGTGCCCCGAAAGCCGCCGCTCTGCTGGCGGTTCCCGCTCTCCTGCTGGCATTGAGCGGCTGCGGTGCCGACGCAGCCGGGGATACGGCGCAGGAGGACTCCGGCCAGGCGTCCGGCCAGTTCCCGGTAACCGTTGACTCCGCGCTGGGCGAGGCCGTCATCGAAGCCAAGCCGGAACGGGTAGTAACCATCGGCTGGGGCTCCGCGGACACCGCCGTCGCGCTGGGCACCACCCCCGTGGGCGTGGAGGAAGTCAGCTGGGGCAACGATGAACACGGGAACTACCCCTGGGTCACGGAAGCCATCCAGGAGCGCGGCGATGACCTTCCGGCCACCTTCACCGGCGGCACCGACATTGACATTGATGCCATTGTGGCGCTGGAACCGGACCTGATCCTGGCCCCGAACTCCGGTATCACGCAGGAGGACTTCGACATCCTCAATGACCTGGCACCCACCGTGGCTTACCCGGAGAAGGCCTGGAACATTGACTGGGATGACCAGATCACCGTGATCGGCAAGGCCCTGGGCGAGCCGGACGCCGCAAAAGAAGCGGTGGCAGGCATCGAACAGTCCCTGGCGGACAGTGCCGCCGAGCACCCTGACTTTGCCGGCAAGAGCTTCGCCTACGTCTGGGGCGGCGGCGCCCCGGGATCCCTGGTGCTCTACAACGAGGGTGACGCACGGGTTGACCTGCTCACTGCACTGGGAATGACAGTGGCACCGGAGGTGAAGGACATTCCCTCCTCCGAAGGAAGCTTCACGTCGGAACTCGGCCTGGAGAACGCAGGAAAGCTCAACGACGTTGATGTGCTGTTCACCTGGTACAACGACGAAGCCGAGCAGCAGCGCACCGAGGAGCAGCGGCTCTTCGCCCAGATTCCCGCCGTCGAGCGCGGCTCCGTGGTTCGCAACCTGGACCGCCAGGTGGGAATGGCCTCCAGCTTCCTCACCCCGCTGAGTGTTCCGTGGGTCCTTGATCGGTTCGAGCCGATGATTGAAGAAGCAGTTGCCAAGGTCGGTTAGTTCCACCCCCTTGCAGGTTCCGGCGGAAACCGCGGACCCGGCGGCGGCCGGTGCAGGTGCACCGGCCGCCGGGCGTATTACCCCGCGCGGTCCCGTGGGCCCTGCCCGCGGGACAGTGCTGCTCGCTGCCGGAACAGCACTGCTGGCAGCAGCAGTGCTAACGAGCCTTGCGGTAGGTGCCCACCAGCTGGGACCCGCCGAAGTGGCAGCCTCCCTCTGGGCGGAGCTCAACGGCACGGGCAGCTCCTACGCCGACGACGTCGTTGCCAGCCGGATTCCCCGCACCGTCCTCGGCATCATGGCAGGGGCCGCCCTGGCTCTTGCCGGGGTGATCATGCAGGGGCTGACCCGCAATCCGCTGGCCGACCCGGGCATCCTGGGCATCAACGCCGGCGCAGCAGCCGCCGTGGTCACCGGTATGGCCTTCTTCGGCGTGGGAGCCACCGGCGCCAACGTGTGGATTGCCCTGCCCGGCGCAGTCCTTACCGTCCTGGTGGTGTACGGATTGGCCTCGGGCCGGCGCGGTTCCTCACCGGTACGGCTGGTGCTGGCCGGAACCGTGATGTCCGCAGTGCTGATGTCCTATATCCAGGCCATCGCCCTTACCCGCCCGGACGTCTTCTCCCTCTACCGGTTCTGGGCGGTGGGTTCCCTGAGCGGCCGCACCTTGGAACAGGCCCGGGACATTCTTCCGTTCTTCCTGGTGGGCCTGGTGGCAGCGCTGGCCACCGGCCGGTCCCTGAATGCCCTGGCGCTGGGCGAGCAGGCTGCCGCCTCGCTGGGCGTACGCCCGCAGGCAGCCAAGATCACCGGCGCCCTGGCGGCCACGCTGCTGTGCGCCTCGGCCACTGCCGCCGTCGGGCCCATAGGTTTCGTAGGACTCGCGGTGCCGCACATTGTGCGCAGCCTTACCGGTCCGGACCACCGCTGGCTGCTGATCCTCAGCCTCCTGGCCGGGCCGTCCCTGCTGCTATTCGCCGATGTCCTGGGACGCCTCGTCGCCCGGCCCGGCGAAGTGCTCACCGGCGTGGTGACCGCTCTGCTGGGTGCACCCCTGCTGATCTTGGCCGTGCGCCGGATGCGGGCAGTCGCATGAGCCCGGTCCGGAACCCGCCGGCGGTATCCACGCTCCGATGGGGACGGAAGCTGAGCTTCAGGTACCGCAGGCGCAGCCTGGTCCTTTCCATCCTCCTGGCCGCTGCCGTTACCCTGGTAGGTGCGTTTACGCTCACCGCCGGCCAGCTGGGCCTGGACTGGCAGGAACTGTTTGCCCTGGCCGTCTCCCCACCGGAGGGGAGTGCTGCCTTTGTCCTCGAACGCCTGCGCGGACCCCGGTTCCTGACCGCCGTTGGCGCCGGCATGGCACTGGGGGTGGCCGGATCACTCTTCCAGACGGTGACCCGGAATCCGTTGGGCAGCCCGGAAGTAGTGGGCCTGACCAGCGGGGCTGCCGCCGGGGCAGCGGCCACCGCCCTGTGGCCCGGATACGTGCCCGTTCCCGTTGCTGCCATCCTTGGCGGCGGCCTGGCCGTGGTGCTGGTCTGGCTCAGCACCGGCCGCGGGTTCGCCCGGCCCGGACGGATGATCGTGGCAGGCATCGGTATCTCAGCCGTGGCCTCAGCCCTGACCTCGCTGGCCATGACAACGCTGGGCGAACAGCAGGCCCAGACACTGGCGTTCTACCTCAACGGGTCGCTGGCCTCCCGGTCCTGGTCCCATGCGGCGACCATTGGCCTTGCGCTGCTGGTGGTGCTGCCCCTGGCGGCGGCGCTGCAAAGGCGGCTGAACCTCGTCGCCATGGGGGATGAGCTGGCCGAGTCCCTCGGCGTCCGGGTGGACCGGACCCGAACCCTGGCGGTGATTCTGGCCGTGGTGCTGGCAGCCACGGCTGTCAGCGTCTGCGGGCCGGTGGCCTTCGTGGCACTGGTGGCGCCGCAGATTGCCCTGCGGCTGCTGCGGACGTCTGCTCCCGGTGTCGTGGCTCCGGCGCTGGTGGGCGCATTGGTGCTGATCCTCTCGGACTTCGCCGTCCAGCACATTGAATTCGGTGCGGCGTCGCTGCCGGTCGGAATCTTCACCGCTGCGCTGGGCAGCGCCTATCTCGGGTATCTGCTGTTTGCGGAGGCGCGTAAAGGAAGGCTGTGAGAGGGCGGCCACAGGAGGAAACGCAGCAGGTCACCCGGGAGTTTGGGATTGGCCACAAAAGGCGGACACAGCCATTGTGGATTTCCTACCATGGAAGTGGTGCCGCCTGCGGGAATTAGGGCGGCTCCCACCGGTCCCCGACACAGGAGTCCGGGGACAAAAGAGTCCTTGACCAATACTCACACTGAGGTGATTGTTGACCGAGCACTTTTTGGAACCCGCACGAGCATATGAAACCGTTTCCTCCCGGATGATGCTGCGCACGGTTCAAAACCTCCGGAACCGGGCTGCCGACCTGCTGGAGCGGCGTCCGCCGGGCGAGCACGCCGCACTGCGGAAACCCCGTGACTTTGCCGCTGATGCCGAGCAGCTGCGTGTCCGCGCCAAGGCGCTGCGGGGCAGGACCCGGGCCTGGCTTCAGGATCATGACACGCCCAACCGCCGCACCGGTGCGCTGGGGGTGGCCGCCGCCGTCGCCCTGTCCGGGGTGGTTGCCGGCACCGCGGCCACCGCAGAGCCGGAGCTAAAGCTTGAACGCCAGGCTATGGTGACCACACTGGACACCGATGCCGGGCGCGAGGCCGGCGAAGGCGCGCCTGCCACTGAACCTGAACCCGCAGCCGAACCTCCCGTCAATGACGCTCCGGCCCCCGAGCCTGCCGAGCCGGGCCCGGTTGCGCCGGTGGATGACATGGTGGTTACTTCCCCGTTTGGCTACCGCGACAATCCGCTGGCACCTGGTTACCCCGAGTTCCATACCGGCACGGACTTCGGTGCGGTCACCGGGACCCCGGTGAAGTCCATGCTCGGCGGGACGGTGGTCGAGGCCAGCTGGCACACCACCGGCGGCGGGGGACTGCGTGTGGTGGTTGATCACGGTGACGGGCTGCAGACCACCTATAACCACCTGAACAGCATCGATGTCTCCGTGGGGCAGAACCTTGACGCCGGCGCGGTGGTAGGAGGTGTAGGCAGCACCGGTAACTCAACCGGCCCGCACCTGCACTTTGAAGTGCTGCGGCACGGGGACTACGAAGATCCGATGGGCTGGCTGTAGCCGGCCCGTCAGGGCTCCGGATTCGTCAGCACCGCCGGGTCCTTCTTGCCGTGCGGCATGCGGATGCGCAGGGCACCGGCGTCCGTCTCGAAGAGAATGTGGGTGGCCGTCCCCAGATGGTCGCCGTCCATTTCAAAGTCCAGCGGAGACTCGGTCCAGACCTCGGCGCGTTTGCACTGGTAGTACTCCACCGATGTGCTGCTTCCCTTCCCTCGGCGGAGCAGGCCGGAGATCACGCCCAGCCAGCCCAGCTTGCCTTTGGGGGCCAGGGTCAGGATGTCCAGCAGCCCGTCATCCAGTTTCGCGCCGGGGAAAATCTCCAAACCGCCGGTGATCTTGCCGCAGTTCCCGCCCATCACACTGCGCAGCCGGCGGTGGATGGGTTTGCCGCCGTCAATTGAGATGGTGGTTTTCACGGGCTTGCCGGGCAGGTTTCGGATCCCGGCGTCAACGTAGGCCAGCCAGCCGATCTTATCCTTCAGCACGTCCCGGGTGTCCGCCATCATGCCGGCGTCGTACCCCAGTCCGGCCATAACCAGGAAGGTGTCACTGTCCACCGACTCGTCCACGGTCACACGGACGACGTCGATGCGCCGCTCGGTTCCGTTCAGGGCGGCGCGGACAGCCTGCTCAGGGTCATCCACGCCAATGTCCAGGTTCCGGGCCAGCAGGTTGCCCGTGCCCAGTGGCAGCAGGCCCATGGCGAACGAGGTGCCGGCCAGTTCCGCCGCAACGCACCGCACGGTGCCGTCACCGCCGGCAGCGATCACCAGGTCAACGCCGGCCTCCATGGCCTTCCGTGCCATCGAATGCCCGGGATCGTCTTCCTCGGTTTCGAAGAACAGCGGCTCGTCCCAGCCTTCATCCGCGCAGATTTCAGCCACCCGGACGCGCACGTCAAAATCCGTTTTCTTGATTGGATTCACAATGACAGCGGCGCGCTGGCGGGCCGGGGTCTCTTGGCTGGTCATGGGGTCCTTATCGTAAGCAGGCGAACTAGTACCGGCTCTGAGTCTAACCGGGGATCCGGCGCAACGGACTGAGGCGCTGTGCCGGCCCTGTCCCCGGCCGGTTGCTTGTACGCTGTGGTGGTGACTTTTACGCAGCGATATGTGGCCCTGGGGGATTCGTTTACGGAAGGCGTGGGGGACGAGGACGAGTCCCGTCCCAACGGCGTGCGCGGCTGGGCGGACCGCGTGGCCGAGCAGCTGGTGCTCGCCGATGATTCGTGGGGCTACGCCAACCTGGCAATCCGCGGCAAGAAACTGCACCAGGTCCTGAATGAGCAGGTGGATGCCGCGATCGCCCTGTCACCCACCCTGGTCACCGTTTATGCCGGCGGGAATGACATCCTGCGCCCCAAAGTGGATATCGACGCAATAGTTGATGCCTACGACGGCGGGATTGCCAAGCTGCGCTCCAGCGGTGCAGCCGTCCTTGTTTTCACCGGATTCGACTCCGGCCAGTCGCCGGTCTTCGGCCGGACACGGGGCCGGACAGCCCTCTATAACGAACTGGTCCGGGAAATCGTGGATAAGAATGACGCCGTGCTGGTGGACTACTGGCGGATGAAGATCCTGCAGGACGAACGCTACTGGGCGGTGGACCGGCTGCACATGTCTCCGGCGGGCCACATGCTGACGGCCAAGAAGGTCCTCGAAGTGCTCCGCGGCACCGACGCCATTGACCTTCCCGAACTGGAGGAACAGCGCTCAAGGAACCGGGTGGAACAGCTGCGCCGGGATGCCCAGTGGGCACGCGAATATCTTGGTCCGTGGGTCAGCCGGCGCCTCCGCGGTGTCTCCTCCGGAGACAACCTGAACCCTCGCTATCCGGAGCTGATCCAGCCTCCTTTGCCCGCCCGATAGGGCTGATGTGTCCCAACTCACAGAATTAAACATAAGTCCGCTTGTTATCTGATAAGCGGCCGGGTGCATGGCTACCTAAAAGGGCTAAAAACCGGCTTTCAATTCGGCAGGGGGAGTGCATTTTTCTAAACTTGTAGGTCTGCCCGGCACAACTGTGCGCCGCGCGGTTGCTTCTGTTCACAGCCGCTGACTTCAAATTGAGGGAAGACCGACATGCCGAAAGATGCACCACCCCATATTTCCGAGGCCCCGGACGCACCGTCTGCAACAACGGCGAAAAAGCCGCGCTTCCCGTCCCGGCGCCGCCGCCGGCTCGAGGTTGATGACGTAAATGTTGTAGACAAATCCATGCTGAAAAAAGCCGTCAGCGGCACCGTCGTCGGTAACACCATGGAATGGTTCGACGTCGGTGTTTACGGCTACCTGGCCGTCACCATGGGTGCCGTCTTTATGTCCGACGCCGACAAGGACGTGCAGCTGCTCTTCAGCCTTGGCGTCTTCGCCTCGACCTATCTGGCCCGTCCGCTTGGCGGAGTGGTCTTCGGCCGCCTGGGAGACCGGGTGGGCCGGCAGAAGACACTGGCCATCACACTGCTGCTGATGTCCGCGTCCACGTTCGCCATCGGCCTGCTGCCCGGCTACGCCACCATTGGTTTCTGGGCGCCGGTCCTCCTGGTGCTGATGAAGATGCTCCAGGGTTTCTCCACCGGCGGCGAGTATGCCGGTGCCACCACCTTCGTCACCGAATACGCGCCGGACAAGCGCCGCGGCTTCCTGGCCAGCATCCTGGACCTTGGCAGCTACATGGGTTTTGCCCTGGGCGCCGGTGTTGTCTCCATCATGCAGCTGAGCCTCTCGGAAGAGGCCATGCTGGACTGGGGCTGGCGGATCCCGTTCCTGATTGCGGGTCCGCTGGGTGCCATTGCGGTGTACTTCCGTCTCAAGATCGAGGAATCACCGGCCTTCCAGGCCACCCTGGACGCGCAGGAAGTGGGCAACAGCTCGGCTGCCGGCGACGGCCAGGCGCTGGGTACCTTCGGCATCTTCCGCTCCTACTGGCGCCCGATTGTGCTGGCCATGGTCCTGGTGGCCGCCGCCAACACGGTGGGCTACGCCCTGACCTCCTACATGCCCTCCTACCTGACGGACTCCAAGGGCTACGACCCGCTGCACGGCACGCTGCTGACCATTCCCGTCCTGGTGCTGATGGCCCTGTGCATCCCGCTGACCGGCCGGCTCTCGGACCGTATCGGCCGCCGCCCGGTGCTCTGGATGGGTGCCGGATCCACCATCGTTCTGGCCATCCCGGCGTTTGTGCTGATTGACCAGGGGCCCATCGCCACCACACTGCTGGGGCTTGCGCTGCTGGCCGTGCCGGTGACCTTCTATGTCTCCAACCTCGCGTCCTCGCTGCCGGCCCTCTTCCCGACCGCTAGCCGCTACGGCGCCATGGGCATCTCCTACAACTTCGCCGTTGCCATCTTCGGCGGCACCGCGCCGCTGATCATGCAGGGGCTCATCACGCTCACCGGTGATGACATGATGCCCGCCTACTGGCTGATGTTCACCTCCGTCGCCGGCGCCATTGCCGTGGGCATCATGAAGGAATCAGCGAACCGCCCGATGCCCGGGTCCATGCCCAGCGTGGACAGCAATGCCGAAGCCCGCGAGCTGGTAGCGGGACAGGACGAGAACCCGCTGCTCGACGTCGATTCGCTGCCCTTCGACACGCTGGGCAGCAAGCCCGCCGAGCCCGCCGAGCGCTAAGCTCCCGCCGCTTACCGGCCGCATCCGGCACGCGCCGCCGGACTGTTTCTCCCCAGGGATGGTTCGGCGGCGCTGTCGGTTAAGGCACGCTGCCGGCCCCCCGGATCCTGGTTCCATGACGGTCCCGGACCTGAGATGATTGAAGCGTAAAGTTTTGATCGAGACGAGGGCCGTTATGACTGAGAATGCACCGCGCTGGCTAAGCGCAGAGGAACGGCAGGCCTGGCTGGCGCTGTACGCGGTGTCCAGCCGGCTCCCCGCAGTCCTGGATACAGACCTGTTCCGCCGGGCGCGCATCACTCTCTTCGACTACCACGTCCTGGCCATGGTCTCCGAAGCGGAGGAGCGGAGCCTGCCCATGAGCGAACTGGCAGCCCGGTCCAATGCCTCCCTGTCGCGGCTTTCACACGTGGTCAAAAAGCTTGAACAACGCGGCTGGATGTCCCGAACGCCCTCTCCGGAGGATGCCCGGGTCACCACGGCGGCGCTGACGGACGAGGGAATGGCCGCCCTGGTGGAACTGGCCCCGGACCACGTGGCATCCGTGAGGGATGCGGTCTTCGACGGCCTTACTCCCGCTGACGTGGCGGACCTGGAACGTGTCGGGAAAAAGATCCTGGCCCGGATCGACCCGGAGAACGGCATCCTTGGCCCGGACCAGGCACCCTAGCGGTTACGGCTCCGGTGTCCGTCCTTGTTAGCGTGGTAGGTATCGCAGACGGCACGACGAGAGGCACCAAAGCATGCGCTTTCCCCGAATCCTGGCCGTAATCCTCGCCGGTGGCACCGGCGGGCGCCTGGGCAGCCTGACTGATCACCGGGCCAAACCGGCCATGCCGGTTGCCGGCTCCTACAACCTCATCGACATTTCCCTCTCCAACCTGCATAACAGCGGATTCGGTGATGTCTGGATCGTGGAGCAGTACAAACCGCAGTCGCTGAATGACCAGCTGGTCAGCGGCCGCCCGTGGGACCTGGACCGTACCAACGGCGGCCTGCGTGTGCTCCCTCCGTTCCAGGGCGGTGAGGGGGAAGGCTTCGCGCAGGGCAACGCCGATGCCCTGTACCGGCAGGTGGACTACATCCGGGAATTCGATCCCGACCTGGTGCTGGTGCTCAGTGCCGACCATCTCTACCGCCTGGACTTCCGGGATGTGGTGCAGACCCACCAGCAAAGCGGCGCGGCACTGACCGTCGTCACCACCCGGGTTGAGCACAATCCCGGCGACCATGGTGTGGTCGAAGTGTCCGACGACGGCGCCGTCACCGGATTCGAGTACAAACCCGAAAAGCCGGCAACCGATCTCGTGGCTGCGGAAATCTTCCTGTACGACGCCGATGTCCTGCTGGACTCACTGGAGAAGCTGGTGAAGCGTGACGGACAGCTGGAGGACTACGGCGACCAGCTCATCCCGTACCTCGTGGAAAACACAAAGGTGGTGGAGCACCGGTTGCCGGGGTACTGGCGGGACATGGGTACTCCGCAGAGCTACCATCAGGCACACATGGACCTGATTGAGGGCCACGGGCTGGACTTCGATGATGAGCAGTGGCCTATCCTGTCAGCCAGCCCGCGGCGGCTTCCGGCCTATATAGGCCGGGACGCGGCGGTGCGGGAGAGCCTGCTCGCCCCCGGAGCCCGTGTGGACGGCTCGGTTCGCCGCAGCGTCCTCAGCGCCGGAACCGTGGTGGAGGCCGGGGCGGAGGTGGATTCCTGCGTGCTCCTGGACGGCGTTACGGTGCGTTCCGGCGCGCGGCTGGCCAACCTGGTGGTGGATTCCGGGGCGGTGATCGGAGCAGGGCGGAAACTGGACGGCGCGCAGGAAGATCCGGAGAAGGGCGTGGCAGTGGTGGCCCGGGATTCAAAGGTGGACCCGCCGTCGTCGTGACGGCCGGCACCCGGGTATCTGCGAGTTTGAACGAAACGCCGGATGGCCCTAGGATAGAGAGGCGTTAAGTCATGCGTGTGTTAATCTGCCTGCCCCGTGCGGACAGCTGAACATTTGCGTGGCCACCCGTATAAACCTAGAATTGAAGGCTGTCGAGCCGGGTTTCCCCGTTCGGCTGCCTGAACTTCACCGTCTTCCCCGCGGCGAGGCACTTCGGCTGGATCTCACCCCGCCAGGTCAACCTCCGGAAAGTCGCAGTAATAACGGTGTCAAAACTGGTGGCGGGACGCTCTTTATGGCAGGTGCTTAGGCGCTTTGGCCTTGTGTCTGTTTTTTGAGGACCGTCATATTTACTACAACTGGAGGAGAGATCATGGCAGCTTACTGCCAGGTAACCGGAGCCATCCCCGGCTTTGGTCACAGCATTTCGCACTCGCACCGCCGCAACAAGCGTCGGTTCGACCCGAATATTCAGAAGAAGCGCTACTGGGTTCCGTCCCTGCGCCGCAACGTGACGCTGCAGGTTTCTGCACGCGGCATCAAGACGATTGACATCCGCGGCATCGACGCTGTTGTTACCGACCTGATCGCGAAGGGTGTGAAGCTGTAGTGGCTAAGGATAAGGACGTACGTCCGATCATCAAGCTGAAGTCCACTGCGGGCACCGGCTACACCTACGTAACTCGCAAGAACCGTCGCAACGATCCGGATCGTATGGTTCTGAAGAAGTACGATCCCAAGATCCGCCAGCACGTCGAATTCCGTGAGGAGCGCTAAGAATGGCAAAGAAGTCCAAGATTGCCCGCAACGAGCAGCGCAAGGTCGTTGTTGAGCGCTACGCTGCAAAGCGCCTCGAACTGAAGAAGACTCTGGTAGACGAAAACGCTACCGACGAAGCCCGCGAAGCTGCACGCCTCGGCCTGCAGAAGCTTCCGCGCAACGCTTCCCCGGTCCGCCTTCGCAACCGCGACCAGATTGACGGCCGCCCCCGCGGTACCCTCCAGAAGTTCGGTATCTCGCGCGTGCGTTTCCGCAACATGGCCCACGCAGGCGAACTGCCGGGTATCAAGAAGTCCAGCTGGTAATCACCGGCTGAAAAAGGACGGCTCCCTGAACGGGAGCCGTCCTTTTGTCTTTAACGCCGCCGGACCGGCCCGGCGGCGGGGCACGGCGTGCCGCCGTACGGATCGGCGAGCCGTTGGGCGCCGTCGGCCTGATCGATGCGCTGGAAGGCAGAAAAAGCGCGTTTTCAAGCCGAAAAACCCGAAAAATCCCCGAAAATCAGGGGTTTTTGCAGGAGTTGGGGGTGCAAGCTGGTAAGTTTTCGAACAGCGGCGGTTTCGCATCCGCGTTTCCGCACGAGTAATCCCAGAGTCCAGGAGGACATAAATTGGCTATGAACCGCAGTGAACTTGTTGCCGCAGTTGCAGAAAAGTCCGGCAACAGCCAGACCGCAGTCAACGGCGTGCTGGATGCCGTCTTCGACATCTTCGCAACCTCCGTTGCAAACGGCGAAAAGATCACCATCCCGGGCTGGCTGGCAGTTGAGCGCACCGACCGCGCCGCACGCACGGGCCGCAACCCGCAGACCGGCGAAACCATTCAGATCCCGGCAGGCCACAGCGTCAAGCTGACCGCCGGCTCCAAGCTGAAGGCTGCTGTCTCCAAGAAGTAGTAACCACAGCGGCAGGATGCCGCAGTAACGGAAGGGCCGGCATCGTCGATGCCGGCCCTTCCGCTGTCCCGGGCCCGGGACAGGTGCCGGACCCACCCGTTTACCGTGAGAGGGGCAACAATGATTGGCCCTATTTTTACAGCGGGTAGAGAATAGGTACTGTGCCAAAATCCGCCAAAACCCAGACCGACCGCTCCGCAGGCAGTTCGCTGCCCCCGAACGCCGGAAGCCGGGACGAATCCGCTGCCCCGAGGGGTAGCGGCAACGCCGTTCCGGCGGTACGCAACGGCTGGCTGGCGGCGGCCGGGGCACTGGTTCTCGTGGCCCTGGTGGCAGCGCTGCTCTTCACCGGCGCAGCAGGCGCCTCACAGCTGGGCGATCCCGGTGCACTGACACGCTGGGCGCTGCCCGTGGCCAAAGCGGTGCAGAACGTTTCCATGGCCGCAGTGATCGGCTCACTGGTGTTCGCCGTGGCGATCCTGCCCAAGAACCTGAACTACAAACGCAGCCGCAAGTCCGCCACGGAACGGACGGCATCGGCGGAACCGGAACATCCGGCCTTCACCCGCACTCTGACACTGACCTCGGCGGCGGCTGTCACCTGGACCCTGTCGGCGCTGGCAGTCATGGTGTTCACCTACTCCGACGTCTCCGGGCTGCCGCTGAGCGGGGACCCCACTTACACATCCGGCCTGGCGTCCTTCCTGACAGACTTCGCCACCGGCCGGGCCTGGCTGGCCGTGAGCATTATTGCCGCCGTTGTCACCGCACTGTCCTTCGGCGTCCGGTCCCTGAACATGCTGGCCTTTACCGGCATTCTCGCCGCCGGCGCACTCCTGCCCACGGCCCTGATCGGGCATTCTGCCGGTGGTGATGACCACAGCGCGGCGGTGAATTCCATCGGTCTGCATCTGCTCGGCGTCTGCCTCTGGATCGGCGGCATGATCGTGCTGGCCGTAATCTCCCGGCAACTCGGATCCATTACCGGGGTAGTCCTGACCCGGTTCTCCGCACTGGCCGGTTTTGCCTTTGCGCTCGTCTTTCTCTCCGGCGTCGTTAACGCTTCCCTGCGCATTACCTCCCCGGGCCAGCTCGCCACGGAATGGGGCGCCTTGGTGATCACCAAGGCGGCACTGACGCTCCTGCTGGGCCTTCTGGGGCTGATGCACCGACGCTGGATCATTCCCCGGCTTGCCGGCGCCAACCCGGCGCGCACACCGTCAGCAGCAGCAACCGGCACCGCCGCCGTCCCCGGGTCGAAGGGTGAGCTTTCAGCCCAGCGCGTGCTGTGGCAGCTGATCGCCGTGGAACTGGCGGTGATGGGCGCCGTTTCCGGCGTTGCCGTGGCCCTGGGCCGCACCGCGCCGCCGCGCTCGGAAGAGCTTCCCCCGGATGCCTCCCCGGCCCGGATCCTCACCGGCTACGACCTTCCGCCCGAGCTGACGCCCGAACGCTACCTGACCGAGTGGCGGCCGGACTGGCTCTGGGTGGCCATCATCCTCACCCTCGCCACGTCCTATCTGATCGGCGCGGTCAAGGTCCGCCGGCGCGGAGACAAATGGCCGGTGCTAAGGACCATCTGCTGGCTCGTTGGCCTGGTGGCCCTGTTCTACATCACCTGCGGTGCACCCCAGGTGTACGGCATGGTCCTGTTCAGCACCCACATGCTCGGCCATATGGCCCTGACCATGGTGGTTCCCCTGTTCCTGGTGCTCGGCGCCCCCGTGACCCTTGCGCTCAAGGCTCTTCCTCCGCGGCCGGACGGCACCCGGGGTATCCGTGAATGGATCCTGATCGGCGTGCATTCGCGCTACTCGAAGATCATCACCAATCCGATCTTCGCTGCCGTGAACTTTGCCGGATCAATTGTGGTCTTCTACTACTCGGACCTGTTCGGATTTGCCCTGCGGGAACACGTGGGCCATGAACTGATGGTGGTTCACTTCCTGCTCACGGGCTACATCTTCATCCTGACGATGATCGGGATCGATCCGCTGCCCAGCCGGGCACCGTACCCGCTGCGCCTGGTCATCCTGCTGGCCACCATGGCCTTCCACGCCTTCTTCGGTGTGGCGGTGATGGGCGGGACCTCGCTGATCCAGGCCTCCTACTTCGGCAACATGGGCCGGGAATGGGGTCTCTCCGCGCTGGAGGACCAGCAGCTCGGCGGCTCCCTGATGTGGGGGATCGGTGAAATCCCGACCCTCTTCGTCGCCATCGGCGTCGCGTATCAGTGGTCCAAGTCCGATGCGCGGGAGACCCGCCGATCGGACCGCGCAGCGGAGCGGAATAATGACGCCGACCTCGCCGCTTACAACAACATGTTTGCAAACCTGGCGCAGCGTGATGCCAGGACCCCGGACCAAGGAGATCGTTAATGACTGAAACCGTGCGCGCCGGATACCGGGTGCGGGCCTCTGAGCTTGAGGGCCGGAACTGGCTGAACACCGGCGGCCGGCAGCTGACCCTTGAAGATCTCCGCGGCAAGATCGTGCTGCTGGATTTCTGGACTTTCTGCTGCATCAACTGCCTGCACGTGCTGGACGAACTGAGGCCCCTGGAAGAGAAGTACTCCGATGTGCTGGTCACCGTGGGCGTGCATTCGCCCAAGTTCGAGCATGAAGCTGACCCGGTAGCGCTGGCTGCGGCCGTGGAACGCTACGAAATCCACCATCCGGTGCTGGATGATCCCGAGCTGGTCACCTGGCAGGCCTATACCGCCCGCGCCTGGCCCACCCTCGTGGTGCTGGACCCGGAGGGCTACATCGTGGCGCACCTGTCCGGTGAAGGGCACGCAGCGGGCCTGGAATCGCTTGTAGCCGAGCTTGTGGAGGAACACGAGGCCAAGGGCACCCTGCACCGCGGAGACGGCCCCTACGTGCCTGCAGAGCCTACTGCCGGTGACCTGCGCTTCCCCGGCAAGGTCACGGCACTGCCGGGCGGCACCTTCCTGGTGGCAGACACCGGCCACCACCGCCTCGTGGAACTGGAGGCGGATCTCACTACCGTCCGCCGGGTCATCGGCCACGGGACCAAGGGCTGGGCCGACGGCGACGCCGGTACTGCACAGTTCAATGAACCCCAGGGTGTGGCCCTGCTGCCCGCTGCAGTGGCGGAACAGGCCGGGTACGACGTCGTTGTCGCGGACACCGTGAACCACCGCCTGCGCGGCGTGAACCTCGAAACGGGCACCGTATCCACCCTCGCCGGCAACGGCGTGCAAAGGTTGCTCGATGCCGGGAACCAGACCAAGGCCGGTTCAGCTGCCGAATCCGCTGAGCCTGCGGTACCCGGCCTCGCGGACAGTGCTCCGGCGGATGCCTCGGATCTGCTCGGCGCGGACCCGCTGAAGGTCTCGCTGTCCTCCCCCTGGGACCTTGTGTGGTCCGCACGGCTGCAGCGCCTGGTGGTTGCCATGGCCGGCACCCACCAGATCTTCGCGTTCGATCCGCTCACCGGTGCGGTCAGCGTCCTCGCCGGCACCGGCTTGGAGGGCCTGCTCGACGGAGCGGCGGCTGAATCCTGGTTTGCCCAGTCCTCCGGGCTGGCCGAAGACGCCGACGGCAACCTGTGGGTGGCTGATTCCGAAACGTCGGCCCTGCGCCGTCTCACGGTCAGCGACGCCGGGGTCACGGTGGAAACCGCGGTTGGTGCCGGTCTGTTCGACTTCGGGTTCCGTGATGGTGAGGCAGCTGCTGCCCGGCTGCAGCACCCGCTGGGCGTTGCAGTGCTGCCCGATGGTTCCGTAGCCATCGCCGACACGTACAACGGCGCGGTGCGCCGTTACGACCCGGCTACCGGCACCGTCTCCACCCTGGCCCGCGGCCTCTCCGAACCCTCGGATGTCCTGGTGGACAGCAGTGCCGGGGAGCCCCTGCTTATTGTGGTGGAATCCAACCGGCATCAGCTGCTCCGGCTGCCGATCCCCAAGGAAGCCCAGTCCGTGGACGAGGGGGCCCGCCAGACACAGCGCCCCAAGACCGCCGTGGAGGCCGGCCCGATGGCCCTCACCGTCCGCTTCGCAGCTCCCAAGGGACAGAAGCTCGACGACCGCTGGGGTGACCCCACGCAGCTGAAGATCTCCGCCTCCCCGGAAGAGCTGCTCGTCTCCGGCGGCGGCACGGCCACGGGGCTGACCCGGGACATCGTCCTTTCCGACACGGTTACCGAAGGCGTCCTGCACATCACTGCCCGTGCGGCGGCCTGCGACGGCGAGCCCGGCGGAGAGATCCCCGACCACGCTGCGTGCCACATGTACCAGCAGGACTGGGGTATCCCGGTTGTGATCACCCCGGGCGGGGAATCCGAACTGGTCCTGGACCTGCGCGGACTGGACTGACCCCCCGCGGAACCGAACGTAGAACAAAACCGCCCCGGCCGTAAATGGCCGGGGCGGTTTTGTTATGGCATGCGGTGCTGCGCTGCCGGGGTTGTCAGTTCACCTGCGGGCTGAGGGTTACATCCTCGCCGTCCACCCGCAGTGCGGCGTTGAACGTGAATTCCTCCTCGGCTACCAGCGGGCTCTTGTCGCCGGTGAACAGATCCACCTGGGTGGCAGTGACCCGGGCCGTGCCGGTCAGCGGGCTCAGGATCCAGCGGCCCTCTGCCTGCGTCAGTTCCACCTCCGGATAGCTGGCGATGCTCCACTTGATGGGCTGCTCCACCCGGTTATTGGTCAGGTGGTAGAACGGGCATCCGGGCGGCGCCAGGCGGTCTTCGGCCGTGCAACCGTCCAGGAATTCACGGATTCCCGTGTCCACCTTTGAGAGCAGTTCATCGGTGGCTTCGGGTGCCAGCGTGAGCTGCCGTCCGGACTCGGCGGTGACCACCGCGGACTCTTCCGGTGCAGCCAGGTACTGGCTTTTGTATGAGGCGGCCACCCGCGAGAGCGGGAAGGCGGCGAAGGTGTTGCTGCCCTCGGGCAGCGTGACCCGGACACCGTTCAGCGACGCTTCGCGCAGTACGGGGGCAGTGATCTGGACGGTGGGCAGTGTCGAGGGAACGAAATCCCACGTATCGAAGAACAGCCAGCGTTTGCCAGTGTTCTCCAGAACGAAGGTGGCGGTTTCCTCCGTGTCCCCGTAGGTGTAGGTCACGGGTACCTCGACCCGGTTCTCGCCGATGTCCTTTACGTCGCCGAACCCGGATATGGCCAGCCCCTCGACAGATGCGCGGAGGGCGTCGTCGTCGAGCAATGCGGCGTTGGCCTCCGGGACGTCGGCGTGGAGCAGACCCAGGGCCTGACCGCCGTCACCGTCAGTGAGCGTCCGGACATAGTCGTGGATATGCTGCTCGGGCCCGTAAGCCTTGGCATTGACGAAATAGACCGCCACGATGGCGGCGGCGATAGTGAGCATGAGGGCTAGCAGCCATGCGGCCACTGCCTTGATTACCGGTGATGTTCCCTGCACCGGTATTACGTTACCTGTCCTGACAGGCGAAGGCCGGATCGGTGTCCCGCTCCGGCCTTCGTGTCAGGTGGGCCAGGCGTCGTTAGGAAGCGGCGGGAACCTCGTCACGTGCGGCCGCGATTTCCTCGGCCCGGGCGGCGTTGGCTTCCTCGGTCAGGCGGGCGCCGGCGTCCGCATCGCGGGTCAGGTTCTCCCCTGTCTCCGGATCGAACAGGTGCACCTTGCGGGTGTCCAGCCACAGCTCAGCGTCCCGGCCGCCGCGGATCCGGCTGGCGGCGTCAAGGGTCACCACCACCTGCGGGCGCAGCTCGTCGGCATCCATATCCCGGGCCAGGCTGTCGAGCAGCTCCCTGACCTCGGGGGTCGGATCGAAGTGGATGTACCCGTACTGCTCGTTGCCAAGCCACTCGGTGTGGGTGATCGGTGCGGTGAACGTGGACCCGTGGTGCAGCTTGCTCTCCTCCACAAGGGACGCATCTTCGAAGAACTCGGGGCGGATCCCGACCAGTACCACCTTTTTGCCGGCGGCTTTGGCGGCCTTTTCCTCGGGGATGCGGATGTCACCCACCGCGGTCTTCAACACATTGTTTTCAAGGGTGGCCGGCAGGAAGTTCATGGACGGTGAACCGATGAAACCGGCCACAAACAGGTTGACCGGCTGTTCATAGAGTTCCCGGGGAGAAGCCACCTGCTGCAGGACGCCCTTCTTGAGTACGGCCACCCGGTCACCGAGCGTCATGGCCTCGGTCTGGTCGTGGGTGACGTACACGCTGGTGGTTCCCAGCCGGCGCTGCATCTGTGCAATTTCGGACCGCATTTGTCCGCGCAGTTTGGCGTCCAGGTTGGACAGCGGCTCGTCGAACAGGAAGGCATCAGCTTGCCTGACGATGGCACGGCCCATGGCCACACGCTGCCGCTGCCCGCCGGAAAGGTTGGCGGGTTTGCGTTCCAGGTGGTCGGTCAGCTCCAGGGTGGCGGCCGCATCGGTCACCAGCTTCTTGACCTGCTCCTCCTTGTACTTGCCCTTGTTCAGGCGAAGCGGGAAGGCGATGTTTTCGTACACGGTCAGGTGCGGATACAGCGCGTAGTTCTGGAACACCATGGCCAGGTTGCGGTCCCGCGGTGCCTTGTCATTGACGCGTTCGCCGTTGATCAGCAGGTCTCCGGAGGTGATGTCCTCCAGGCCAACGATCATGCGCAACAGGGTGGACTTGCCGCAGCCGGAGGGGCCCACCAGAATGATGAACTCACCGTCGGCAATGTCCAGGCTGACGTCGTTGACGGCCGGGAAACCGTCGCCGTACTTCTTGACGAGGTGGTTGAGCGTAATAGATGCCATGGTTAGGGATCCTTTTCTGAGTCCGGATGCCGAAGGGCGCTAGCCCTTGACGGCGCCCTGGGTTAGACCGGAGACGATTTGGCGCTGGAACGCCAGCACCAGGACAACTACGGGAATGGTGACAATGATGGCTGCCGCGGAGATGGCACCGGTGGGCTCCTCGAACTGTGACGCCCCGGTAAAGAACGCCAGCGCTGCCGGGACGGGGCGGGCAGCCTCTGTTGAGGTCAGCGAGATGCCGTACACAAAGTCATTCCACGCGATGAAGAACGCGATGATGGCGGTGGTGAAAACACCCGGCGCAGCCAGGGGCACGATGGCCTTGCGGAACGCCTGCCACGTGGTGGCGCCGTCCACCTGTGCGGCCTGCTCCAGCTCCCACGGGATCTGCCGGAAGAACGCTGCGAGCGTCCAGATGGAGATCGGCAGGGTCAGGGACAGGTAGGGGATGATCAGGCCCGGCCAGGTGTCGTACAGGCCGATGTTGCGCCACAGGTTGAACAGCGGGGTCACGATGGAGATCACCGGGAAGATGGAAACACCCAGCGCGGTGGTCAGGACCAGTTTCTTACCGGGGAAGTCCAACCGGGCAATCGCGTACGCGCACAGCGTGGCCAGGATGACCGCGATGAACGTCGCGATGAGGCAGATGCCGATCGAGTTCCGGAGCGAACTGAGGAACAGTCCCTGGGCGTCGCCCACCAGGATCTGCTCGTAGTTGCTGGTTGACCAGTTGGTGGGAAGGAAGGTCCCGGAGGTCAGGTCACTGGGGAGCTTGAACGAGGTCGCGAAGATCGAGGCCACCGGGAAGAGCGCGTAGAGAATGACCAGGACCGAAATGATGGTCCAAATGACCCGCCGTTTGACTGGTGAGGACTTCACTAGTTACCCCCTCGTGCGCCGGAAAGGTCCACTTTGAACAGTTTGATGGCGATGAAACAGATGATGATGACGCAGATGAACAGCAGGACGGACACGGCGGACCCCATGCCGATCTCCAGGCGCGTGATCGAGGTCCGGTAGGCCAGCAGCGAGAGCACCTCGGTACCGTACGCGCCGTTGGTCATGATGTAGACGTTGTCGAAAATGCGGAAGGCATCCAGTGCCCGGAACAGCACGGCAACCATGATGGCGGCCTTCATGTTCGGGATGATGACCCTGGACATCCGCTGCCACCAGGTGGCGCCGTCCACTTCCGCAGCTTCGGTCAGCTCCCCGGGCACCTGGGCCAGGCCGGCCAGAAGCAGCAGGGAGATGAACGGGGTGGTTTTCCAGATTTCCGATGCCATGATGACAAACAGGGCCGTCCAGGTGTCGGCAAACCAGTTCAGGTCCGGATCTATGCCCGGCACCCAGCTGAACCAGCTGTTGATGTACCCGGAGTTGATGTCGAACGCGTAGAACCAGGCGAAGGCCGAAACAACGGTAATGATGCCGTACGGCACCAGGATGGCGGTTCGGAGCCAGCCACGGACGGCCTTCAGTGCGCTGTTCATGACCAGTGCCAGCGCGAAACCCAGGATGAGTTCCACCACCACCGTGATCACCGTGATCAGCACCGTCACACCCAGATCCCGCCAGAAGAGCCCGTCCGTGAGGATGGTGGCGTAGTTGCCCAGACCGACGAATGCGCGGTCGTCCGGGGCCGTCAGCCGGTATTTGAACAGGGAGTCCCACAGTGCCAGCAGGATGGGGTAGGCGGTGACCGCCAGCATGATGATGAAAGCCGGTCCCGCCAGCCAGAAACCAAGCCGCCGTTCAGCCTTGGCGCGGTCGCTGAGGGGCTGTTTGCGCGGTGCTGCTTCGGCCGGGGTGTTCCGGACCGCATCTATGGATGTGCTCACAGCAGTTTCTCCCCTCGAAGGACCTCAGTGATGAACTCCTGGCTGGTGGCCGGGGTGGTATCCGGATTGACGTCGCTCGGCGGAGTCCACGTCTGCTGGATGCCGGTGGAGATTTCGTTGTAGTACGGGGTCTGCGGGCGCGGTACGGCCAGCTCGAGCGAATCCCGGATGGTCGGGGCCATCGGGAAGGTCTCTTCGATGCCCGGAGTCTCGTAGGCGGCTTCATTCGAGGGCGGGTTGCCGTTGGTCTCAAAGTACTGGGCCTGGTTTTCCGGCGACACGATGCACTCGATGGCCTCGTAGGCCAGGTCCGGGTGCTGGCTGTTGGAGCCCACACCGAGGTTAATGCCGCCGAGCGGGGGAGCGGTGTCCTCACCCTCGTTCATGGCCGGAAACAGTGTCCAGCCGATGTCGTCAATGAGGGACTCCGGCAGCGCGCCTTCCTCCACCGATGCATTGGTGGCGGGCCAGACGAACGGATAGTTCACCATAAAGGAGCCCTGGTCACCCTGGAACTGGACCATGGACGTGTTTTCGGTCTGGGTGGGCAGGCCCGGCCCGCCGAGTCCTTCCTTGCCAATGGTAGAGACCACCTCGGCCGCCTGCTTGCCGGCATCACTGTCGAGGCCAAGCTGGATTTCATCGGCAGAGGCATCGGGATTCTCCACGATGGTGCCGCCGGCCGATGCCACCAGGGCATTGACCCAGACGGTCATGGATTCCGCACGTGCCCCCTGCACGCCGATGTATTTGTCCTGGCTCTTCGCGGCTTCGATGATCTGGTCCCAGGTCACCGGCTTGCTCATATCGAGCCCTGCGGCTTCAGCCACGGATTTGCGATACCAGAGGATCTGCGTGTTGGCCCAGAACGGGACGGCCACCACTTCGTCCTTCCACTTCGCACCTGCCAGGGCACCTTCCAGGACCCCCTGCGTAGTGCGCTCTGCGACGTCGTCGGGAACCGGGGCGAGATAGCCCGGTTCCGCGTACTCCGGGACGTTCGGCGGGTCCAGGCTCATGATGTCCATGGACTTATCCCCGGCGGCCAGACGCCGTGCCAGCTGCTCGCGCTGCGAAGCGGCGTCGTTGGGGAGCAGGGATGTTTCGATGGTGTAGGCGCCGTTGGACGCGTCGCTGCACTGTTTGGCCAGTTCGGCCTGTCCGCCGGCGTCCGGGTTGATGTACCAAGTCAGTGTTGGTGCTGCGCCCTCATCGGATCCGCAGCCGGTCAGGAGAGTCGCACCGAGGGCCAGGGCAACGCCGACGGCGGACCGGGCCCCTTTCCGGGAGCGCCCCCAGTGTCTTGCATCCTTTGGCATCGGTACAGTGCCTCCACCTCGTCGTAGGCATCCGCTGACGGACAGCGGACGGGCCGCAACACTAAGCAGCCTTTGATTTGACCATATGCCCTGATCGTAATTTACGCCACACAAAAGCGGGTAGCCGAAGTGCGGTTCAGGCGAGCAGGGCTGCAGCCAGAACCAGGATGGGCAGGGAAGCCACGGTGGTCATCAGCACGGTGTCTTTGGCAACGAGGACGCCCTGTCCGTATCTGGCGGCGGCTACGAACACATTCTGCGCTGTGGGCAGGGCTGCCGTCACTACTACGGCAAAGAGCAGGTGCCCGTCCATGCCAAGCAGGTAGCGGGCAAGCAGGTATGCCAGCAGGGGCTGGAGTACCAGCTTGAACCCGGAGGCGAGGGCAACGTCCACCCGGCGTCCGCCGTCGGCGTTCATCGGCCGGGAACCCACCAGAGAGAGGCCGAAGGCCAGCAGCATGGCGGGCACAGCGGCACCGCCGATAAGGCTTACCGGTTCGTGGATGATCTCCGGAAGGCGGGTGCCGGTGGCGGCCAGCAGGAGGCCGATCAGGGAGCCGACCACAATCGGGTTGCGGACCACCTGCCCGGCGAAAACGGTGACCGACGTGCGGCGGCCGCTGGTGGCTGAATCCAGCATCATCAGGAACAGCGGCGTGAAGAAGGCGAGCTGGAAAATCAGGACCGGGGCAATGTACGCCGCGTCCCCGAGCACATACACGCAGATGGGCAACCCGAGGTTCGCGGCGTTGACCAGCGAAGCCGACATGGAGGAGATAAGCAGTTCCGGCACCGGCCGCCTCAGCCACCAGCGGGTCACCAGCACATACAGCCCGGCTGTGGCCAGTGCGCTGGCGGCGGCCACAAGCAGGGGCAGCGAGAACACGGTGTGCAGATCCGCTTCACTGAGGGTGGTCAGGAGCAGCGCCGGCGAGGCGACGAAGAAGGCCAGGCGGCTCAGGACTGTCTGCGCGTTCTCGCCCAGCACCCCCAGCCTGCCGATGACATAACCGGTCAGGATGATGAGCCAGACAACCGCGAATCCGGTGAGTACCCCCAGCACCGGCTGCGCTTATCCGGCGGTGGCGATGTCCGGGGTGTTGCCCTGGACGAGGGTGTTGTTCAGGGCGAGCGGCGGACGCTCGGTCCCTTCCGTGACTGCTTCGGCGGGATCGGTTCCCAGCTCCAGGATGCGGTTGGAGGAATCCACGTGGACCACTGTCGGCACAAAGGAGCGGGCTTCGTCGGTGGTCATGTCCGCGTAGGTAATCAGGATGACTGTGTCGCCGACATGCACCAGGTGGGCGGCGGCGCCGTTGATGCCCAGCACCCCGGAGCCACGCTCACCGGCGATGGTATAGGTTTCCAGCCGGGCGCCGTTGTCGACGTCGACAATGGAGACGAGCTCGCCGGGGAGGATATCCGCGGCTTCGAGCAGGTCGAGGTCAACCGTTACGGACCCAACATAGTGCAGGTCTGCATGGGTCACCGTTGCACGGTGAATCTTGGACTTAAACATTTTCCGGTTCATCGCGGACAAGTCTACGCCGATCACAGGAGAGTTCGAGCCCCCGCTCTTGACAGGCTGCCGTGGGATTGGCGGGGGAGGGAGCCGGCTCTGCGGGGAACCCCGGCCGGTGCTGTGGAGCGGGCGACGGGAATCGAACCCGCGTATCAAGCTTGGGAAGCTAGCGCTCTACCATTGAGCTACGCCCGCAGCGCCGGAGATTTCCGGCACAGTTCCCTACTTTACATGGAAGCGGGCGGTTGCCGAATTTACGCGCCGGGCTGATCCGTTTACGCGTTGGGCGGAGCGGCCCGCCCGGTCACTTACCCCTTATTCCCGCCGGTGTCCGGGCCGGCACGGTGTGTGTTTTCTTCGGGGGAGACGTCAGAAGGCTCCTCCGCCGCAGCCGCGTCAACGGGTGCCCCGCTGCGGGCACGTTCCACAAGCTCGCGCCACCGGCCTTTGACCTGGCGCTCGGGAATGGTCACCGCTGCGGGACCGACGGAAATCTCGTAGGTAAAGCGGTCCGGTTCGTCATCCGCAGTCTCCGGCGGGTCGCTCAGGAGGGGCAGCCACTGGTCCCGTGCTTCCTCGGGGCTGACCTGTGTGCTCCACTCACGCTGCATTCCCGCGAAGCCGCCGCTGCGCACTACTACCAGTCTCATACCATGACGTTAACCTCTTTCCATGCGGACTGAACAGCAGAACTTTCCTCGGTTCCCGCTCCGTAGCGTTTTTCGGCGGCCGTCAGTGTGGCAGCGGCGAAGACTGCGAACGTGGCGTCGGCCGGGAAATTGGGCTCGGTAATGGTGTCGTACCAGATCTGTCCTGCGCGTTCCCAGGCATACCCGCCCAGTGCGGCTGCGACCAGGTAGAAGGCGCGGTTGGGGATGCCCGAGTTGATGTGCACGCCGCCGTTGTCCGCTGCCGTGCGGACGTAGTCGTCCATGGATCCGGGCTGCGGGTCCTTGCCCAGCACGTCGTCGTCGTACGCCGTTCCGGGTGCTTTGAGTGAGCGCAGGGCCTGCCCGCCCACATGTTCGGTGAACAGGCCCTCGCCCACCAGCCAGCTCGCCTGGCCGGCTTCCTGGCCCAGCAGCTTCTGCTCCACCAGTACGCCGAAGACGTCGGCGATGGACTCGTTCAGGGCACCTGACTGGTCCCGGTATTCCAGTTGCGCGGTGTACTGGATGAATCCATGTGCAAGTTCATGGCCGATTACGGTGAGGGATTTGCTGAAGCGCTCAAAGACCTCGCCGTCGCCGTCCCCGAGGACCATGCGGGACCCGTCCCAGAAGGCATTGTCGTAGTCGCGGCCGTAATGCACCGTGGCTTCCAGCGTCCGCCCGGCGCCGTCCACAGAGGAGCGGCCGTAGGCATCGCTGAACAGGTGGTACGTGGCACCGAGCCCCTCATACGTTTCGTCGACCGCGGCGTCTCCGGTTGCGGGCTGCCCCTCGGACCGCACCGGGGTGCCGGGCAGCTCCTCCTGGCCAAGGGCATCCGAGACGATGCGTCGCAGAGTGGGAGTGAACGCGGTCCCCGTGCTGCGGGACGGGGGCGGGTGCGGCAGGGACCGGGCCGCTTCGACGGTTCCGAGGGTGGTCAGGGTGCGACGCGCGGCGGCGGCCGCTGCAGCCCGGCCCGGGTCTTCCGCGGCGGCGAGACGGGTCAGCAGATACGGCGGAACGATGGAACAGATTGAATGTGTCACGCGTGAGTTGGTCATTTGTCAGCCCTCCTGGTGAGGATCACCAGCGTAGGCCCCGTCACTGACACTTCAAGGGCTGAGACCGCAAAATGCCATCAAATGGCCATAACGCAACCCAACCTGCCCGATTCGGTCCTTATCGGGGTGGATTAGCCGTCCGTCCCGGGGCGTTCCGGACGCACTGAATTTTCCTGTGCCGCCTGCTCGGCAGCCTGGTCATAGGCGGCGGTCAGCGACGCCACCACGTCCGGGCCGATCTCCATGCCGACGTCGTGCCCGGGGTTCAGTGCCATGCCGTAGCCGGGTGCGATGCTGCGGATGGTGGCCTCGCCGGTAGCCTTGACGACCACCGGTGCCGCCTCGCGCAGCTGCTGGGGGATCCGGTCTGCAGTGGAGAACACGGCGGCCACGGAATACTCGGAATCGGGGGCCTTGAGCACCAGTGCCTGGAAGGAGGAGGAATCGTCCTCCTTTGCCAGCCGGCCCACGCTGAGCAGCTCGGACGTCCAGATCACGGACATGACCTCACGGTTGGAGAGGCGTCCCTCGCGGCCGGCTTTGACGGCTTCCTCGAGGGCTGCGCCTGGGGCGGGTGCGTCCTCGTTGGCCAGCGGCATTGCGGGGACGTCGGGAGTATTGTCCGGTTCCATCTGGGACTCCTTGGAAAGATCGGGGTCAAAACCCCAAGTCTGGCATACCCAGCGGATACCGTGGTGGGCATGGAAGCCAACGAGAACACCCGCAGCCTTGAAGCTGGTATTGAACGGGATTTCAGCGACAAAATGAGCTACGGGTCCTACCTTGCACTGGATGAACTGCTTTCTGCGCAGCATCCGGTCAGCCGGCCCGAGCACCACGACGAGATGCTGTTCATCATCCAGCACCAGACCTCGGAGCTGTGGTTGAAGCTGGTCCTGCATGAGCTGCTGGCCGTGCGGTCCCGGCTGCAGGAGGATGACCTTCGTTCAGCAATGAAGGGGATTGCCCGGATCAAGCACATCCAGCGCTCGCTGACCGAGCAGTGGTCCGTACTGGCAACCCTGACCCCCTCCGAATATGCGCAGTTCCGCGGAGATCTCGGGGCTTCCAGCGGGTTCCAGTCCTACCAGTACCGTGCCGTGGAGTTCCTGCTGGGGAACAAGAACGAGTCAATGATTGCAGTATTCTCCGCTGACCCGCAGGCGCAGGCACTGCTGTCGGGGCTGCTGGGGGAGACCAGTATCTATGACGAGTTCATCCGGTATCTGCACCGCCGCGGCTACGCGGTGGACGCTGCCCTGCTTCAGCGGGATGTGCGCAAGGCCCATGTCTACGACCAGTCGCTGCTGGAGGTCTACAAATACGTCTATGAGAACCACGAGGCGAACTGGGATGTTTATGAGGCCTGCGAGGAGCTGGTGGACCTGGAGGACAATTTCCAGCTGTGGCGTTTCCGACACCTCAAGACCGTGGAACGCACTATCGGCATGAAGCGCGGCACCGGCGGTTCCAGCGGTGCGGGCTTCCTCCGGCGGGCACTGGACCTCACGTTCTTCCCGGAGCTTTATGCCGTCCGTGCGGAGATCGGGCGCTAGGGGTATGCGCTATTTTTGAAGAGTGCTGATATCTGATCGTGACATCCGAGCCGAGATTGCCGAAAACCGGATCGCCCTGGACCCGTATGACCCCGCAATGGTCCAGCCTTCCAGCGTCGATGTGCGCATCGACCGGTTCTTCCGGCTCTTCGATAACCACAAATACGCCCACATTGATCCGTCGCAGGACCAGTCGGAGCTGACCCGCCTTGTGGAGGTGGAACCGGACGAGCCGTTCATCCTCCACCCCGGCGAGTTTGTGCTGGGTTCGACCTATGAACAGGTCACGCTGCCGGACGATATCGCCGCACGGCTGGAGGGGAAATCCTCGCTGGGCCGGCTGGGGCTGCTGACGCACTCCACCGCAGGCTTTATCGACCCGGGCTTCTCGGGGCATGTCACCCTGGAGCTGTCGAACATGGCCACGCTGCCGATCAAGCTCTGGCCCGGGTCGAAGATCGGCCAGCTGTGCTTCTTCCGGCTGAGCTCGCCGGCGGAGTTTGCCTACGGTTCGGGGCAGTACGGCAACCGGTACCAGGGCCAGCGTGGTCCGACGGCGTCGCGCAGCCACCTGAACTTCCACCGCACCAATGTGGCCGACGACGCCGCGGTCAGCGCCGCCGGCCAGACGGAAGTCCGCGCTTCCTCCTAGCGGTTGCCTTTATGCCGGGCGCCGTCGGAGCCCTTGCGGGGGTGTCCGACGGCGGCCGGGGAGCGCACCGGCAGCAGCACGAGCAGGCCGGCCAGCAGCACGGCAATAATGCCGATGATTCCGTAGCGCTGCGCGCCGAAGATCACGATGCAGGCGGAGAACAGCGTGGGTGCCAGGAAGCTGACGGCACGGCCGGTGGTTGCATAGAGGCCGAAGAGTTCGCCTTCCTCACCCTCCGGGGCAAGCCGGGCAAGGAACGCCCGCGACGCTGACTGCGCAGGCCCCACAAACAGGCAGAGCAGCAGGCCGAAGATCCAGAAGGTCGTGTCCCCTGTCCACTGCAGGCCAAGCATGTCCTGGTCGCCCGGTCCCAGCACCACGACGGCGGTGCCGGCCAGGATAAGTCCGATCAGCGAGCCCACAATAACGGCCTTCGGGCCGGCACGGTCGTCCAGGAATCCGCCGATCACGGATCCCACTGCTGCCACCACATTGCCGAAGATGGCGAACATAATCACCTCGGACAGTTCCCATCCGAAGGTGCCGGCCGCGATGACTCCGCCGAAAGTGAACACTGCGGCCAGTCCGTCACGGAAGACGGCGCTGGCGAGCAGGAAGTAGATGGTGTGGGGGCTGCTTTTGAGCAGGGACCGGATGCGCTTGAAGAGCAGTTTGTAGGAGGCAATGATACCCAGCCGGGCCACTGCTTCCTGGCGCGGCACCTCGGGGACCGCGAACATCAGGGGCAGGGCGAAAAGCAGGAACCAGACGGCTGAGAACAGGGCCACGGACCGCAGGTTCAGTCCATCTTCGGATGTGACACCGAACCAGCCGACGTCGGGCTGGACAAAGCCCACCAGAACCAGTGCCAGGGCGGCGATGCCGCCCACATAACCCATGGCCCAGCCGAGCCCGCTGATTCTGCCCACGGATGCCGGGGTGGAGATCTGGCGGAGCATGGCATTGTAGTTCACGCCCGCAAATTCGAAGAACAGGTTTGCGAGGGCAATGAGCGTCACGCCGAGGATCAGGTAATTGGGGGAGGGGAGGACAAACCAGCACCCGGCCATCAGGGCGCAGGTGAGCAGCGTGTTGATGGTCAGCCATTTGCGGCGCCGGCCGCCGGCGTCGGAGCGCTGTCCGGTAACGGGGGCAAACAGGGCGACGGCCACACCGGCGATAGCCAGGGCGGCGCCGAGCACTGCCGAGTTCTCGTCCGTATCGCCAAAGGAGGAGGAGGTGAGGTAGACGGTGAACACAAAGGTGGTCATCACCGCGTTGAAGGCAGCGGATCCCCAGTCCCAGGAGGCCCAGGCGAGCACCTGCTTCCAGCGTGCCGGTTGCGGGGAGGGCGCCGCCACCGCGGGCTCCTTGTGTGTGCTGAGACTCATGCGCAGAGCCTAACCGCAACCGGGGTTTTCCCGTGTATTCCACGCCGCTGCGCGGATGTGTGCCCCCGGTGCGGAAGAGCCCGAATAGGAAGTGGCGTCTATGCCATGGGTAGAATGTATAGACCGACCTTGACCGCCCCTTGATAAGTACAGCCTGATAACTACAGCTCTGTAACGCTGCAACATCGACAAGAGAGTCCGGGAGATCATCGTGCTATTTGTGCTCACCGTTCTGTTTACGGTGGCACTGGTTGCGCCCTTATTGTTCCGGAAGGTGGGCCGGTCGGCGTTCTACGTTCTTGCGGCCTTCCCTGCCGCCGCCTTCATCTGGCTGGTGGCCACCTTCCCCCGGTACACAGGTGCTGACCAGACGCTCGCCTCGGGTGCCCCGAACGCACCCCCGTCAGTCACTATTCCGTGGATCCCTGACCTCAGGGTAGAGCTGGCGTTCAGGATGGACACGCTTTCCGCGGTTCTTTCCATCCTTATCCTCGGTGTTGGCGCGCTGGTCCTGTTCTACTGCGCCCGGTATTTCCGGCCCAATGATCCGAAGATGGGATCCTTCGGCGCGCAGCTGCTGGCTTTCGCAGCGACGATGTTCGGCCTTGTTACGGCAGATGACCTCATCCTGCTGTTCATCTTCTGGGAACTGACCACCATCCTGTCCTACCTGCTGATCGGCTACGCAGCACACCGCCTGTCGGCACGGCGTGCGGCATTGCAGGCGCTGATCGTGACGACCTTCGGCGGTCTGGCGATGCTGGTGGGCATGATCATGCTCGGCTCGGCAGCGCAGACCTACCGGATTTCGGAGATCCTGGCGCAGGCCCCGGAGCTGGTCTCCCAGGGCACGTTGGTCAACGTGGCCATCGCCCTGATGCTGGTGGGTGCTGTCTCGAAGTCCGCGCTGGTGCCGTTCCACTTCTGGCTGCCGGCCGCCATGGCCGCCCCCACTCCGGTCAGCGCGTACCTGCATGCCGCGGCCATGGTGAAAGCCGGTATCTACCTGATTGCGCGGCTGGCCCCCGGATTCTCCGAGACCCTGCTGTGGCACCCGATCGTGCTGATCCTGGGCCTGCTCACCATGCTGGTCGGCGGCTGGCGGGCGCTGCGGCAGTTCGACATCAAACTGATCCTTGCCTACGGGACGGTGAGCCAGCTCGGTTTCCTGACCCTGGTGGTGGGCCTGGGCAACCGCGAAGCGGCGGTGGCCGGAATGGGCCTGCTGCTTGCCCACGGGTTCTTCAAGGCCACCCTGTTCCTGGTGGTGGGAATCATTGACCATCAGGCCGGAACGCGTGACATCCGCAAACTCTCCGGCATCTTCCGCGCTGCGCCGAAACTGGCGGTGGTTGCCGTCATCGGCGCCGCCTCCATGGCAGGCATCCCGCCGTTCCTGGGCTTCGTGGCGAAGGAATCCGTTTACGAGACCTACGTGCACTATGGCGAGGAGCAAGGCACCTTCGCGGGCTGGATCCTGCTGGCCGGCGTCGTTATCGGTTCCGTCCTTACCTTCGCCTACAGTGCGCGCTTCATCTGGGGTGCCTTCGCCACCAAGGGCGGATGCGCACCTACCCCGTTCAAAGCGGTTTCCTGGTCCTTCCTCGCCGCGCCGGCCATCCTCGCCGCGGCCACCGTGGTTTTTGGTCTCTGGCCGGGACCGCTGGATACCGCGATTGCCTCCTACGCCGACCTGTTCCCGGCTGACGGCCCGCCCACGCACCTGGCCCTCTGGCACGGGCTGACGCCGGCCCTCGGGCTGACCGGACTGACCATTGCTGCCGGCGTTGCACTGTTCCTGCTGCGCCGGAACGTGGAGTCCTTCCAGCGGGACATTGCCTTCCCGCTGGACGCGGAGCGTTCCTACCGCGGCACCATCGGCGTGCTCGACGACGTCGCCGTCTGGGTCACCGGACGCACCCAGCGAGGCTCGCTGTCCTTCTACCTCTTCGTCATCCTGTCCATGGCGATTGTGACGCCGTTGTCGGCGCTGCTGGTTCGTGCCGCACCCATGCCGCAGGATTTCCGGCTGTACGACAATCCCCTTCAGGCCGTGATCGGCGCAGCAGTGATCCTCGGCGCCGTTGCCGCCGCCCGGGCCAGCAAACGCTTCCTCGCCGTGCTGATGGTCTCCGTCAGCGGATACGGCATTGCGCTGATCTTCGCGCTGCAGGGGGCCCCTGACCTGGCCCTCACCCAGATGCTGGTCGAAACCATTGTGCTGGTGGCCTTTGTGCTGGCCCTGCGGTCCCTGCCGGCACGCCTGTGGAAGCGCGAACCGAAGCGGCACCGGCTGCTGCGGGCCGTCCTGGGTATTGCCTTCGGTGCCAGCATGGTGATTTTCGCGATGACCGCCATGGCGTCCCGGGTTGCCACGCCCATCTCCCTGGACTTCCCCAAGCTGGCCTACGAAATCGGTGGCGGGAACAACATTGTTAACGTCACGCTGGTAGACATCCGCGCCTGGGACACCTTCGGGGAGATCTCCGTGCTGGCCATTGCCGCCACCGGGCTGGCCTCCCTGATCTTTGTCCGCGGCCGCGGCGACAAGCGGCGCCGGGCTGAAGGGGTTGCCAGCGGCTCGGTGGACCGCGGCCGGGAGCACTTTGCCTCCACCGGCCGGCGCCAGGCCACCCTGGCTCTGGCCCGCAAGTTCTCCAACGTTGGCCGCGAGGCCTGGCTGGTGGCAGGCCGGACGCTTGCCCCGGAACGGCGCTCCATCATCTTCGAGGTGATCACGCGGCTGCTGTTCCACTCCGTCATCATCTTCTCGGTCTACTTGCTTATCGCGGGCCACAATGCCCCCGGTGGCGGATTCGCGGGCGGCCTGATGGCAGGGCTCGCCCTGACCATCCGCTACCTTGCCGGCGGCCGGTTCGAGTTGGCGGAAGCCAGCCCCGTCAGCGCCGGAACCCTGCTCGGCGGTGGCCTCGGCCTCGCCGCCCTGTCCGCCGCAGCGCCGCTGTTCTTCGGCGGACAGGTCCTGCAAAGCGCCATCATCAAGTTCACCTGGCCGATTTTCGGGGAGGTCAAGTTCGTCACCTCCACGATCTTCGACATCGGCGTCTACCTCATTGTGGTGGGACTCGTGCTGGACGTCCTGCGCAGCCTGGGCTCGGAGATCGACGAGCGCAGCGAAGGTGACAGGGATGACGAGGACACCATAGTGGAGGAACCCCAGATCATTAGTGCGGACGAAAACGCCGGCGACACCACCGGAACACGGGCCGGCGAAGAGGAGGTGGCACGGTGACGGTCAACCTCACCCTCCTTCTGGTCATGGGCGCCCTCTACGCAGCCGGGATCTACCTGCTGCTGGAACGCAGCCTTACCCGCGTGGTGCTGGGCCTGACCATGCTGACCAATGCCACCAACATCCTGCTGCTGGCGACCGGTGGTCCGGCAGGGCTGGCCCCCATGTTCAACAAGGACCTGCCGGCGGACGCCTACAATGATCCGCTGCCCCAGGCCTTTATCCTCACCTCGATTGTCATTTCCTTCTCGGTGACTGCCTTCATGCTTGGCATCATCTACCGGTCCTGGGTGCTGGGCCGCCAGGACGAGGTCCAGGACGATATTGAGGACCGCCGCGTGGCCAGCCAGAGCAGTTTTGACGCCGAGGATGACGCGGACGTCCCCGAGGACACCACGGAATTCACTCCGCCGGACGAGGCGGAAGAGGCCGCAGGCTCGCAACGGGGAAACACAACAACGAACGGACCGGAGGTGAACCGATGAACACAGCAAGCCTTGCCCCCCTGGCCGTGGTGCTGCCGTTCTTCGGCGCAGCCCTGGCCTTCATCCTGATCCGGCACCAGCGCTCCCAGCGGGTGGTCAGTGTCAGCATCCTGGCAGTGACCCTGGTGCTGGAAGTGATCCTGCTGCTCTCCGTCTGGAACACCGGCGCGGTGGCCGTAAACCTCGGCGGCTGGCTGCCACCGTTCGGCATCACCATGGTGGTGGACCAGTTCTCGGCACTGATGCTCGTAGTCTCCTCCGCGATCAGCCTGGCCGTCCTGATTTACGCCGCGGGCCAGGGCATGGCCGACGGCGACGAAGACGGACCCATCTCGATCTTCCACCCGACGTACCTGATTCTGGTGGCCGGCGTTTCCAATGCCTTCCTTGCCGGTGACCTGTTCAACCTGTACGTCGGATTCGAAATCCTGCTCACCGCCAGTTATGTCCTGATGACCCTGGGCGGAACAACTCCGCGGATCCGGGCCGGCGTGACCTACGTAGTGGTCAGTGTTGTCTCCTCGCTGCTCTTCCTGATTGCCATTGCCATGATTTACGCGTCCACCGGGACGGTGAACATGGCGGACCTGGCATTGAAGCTGGGCGATCTGGATCCCGCCACACAGATGATGCTCCACCTGATGCTGCTGGTGGCCTTCGGCATCAAGGCGGCGGTCTTCCCTCTCTCCTTCTGGCTACCGGACTCCTATCCCACCGCGCCGGCCCCGGTCACCGCCGTGTTCGCCGGGCTGCTGACCAAAGTAGGCGTCTACGCCATGGTCCGCACCGAAACCCTGCTGTTCCCGGGGGACCGGATCAACACGCTGCTGATGGTGGTGGCAGGCCTGACCATGCTGGTGGGCATCCTCGGTGCACTGGCGCAAACGGACATCAAACGTATGCTTTCCTTCACCTTGGTCAGCCACATTGGCTACATGGTGTTCGGACTGGCGGTCGCTTCGGTTGTTGGCATCGGGTCCGCCGTGTTCTACGTGGTCCACCACATCACCGTGCAGACCTCGCTGTTCCTGGTCACCGGCCTGATTGAACGGCGCGGCGGCACGGCCAACATGGACCGCCTGGGCGGACTCGCCAAGCTCTCACCGCTGCTGGCCGTGCTGTACTTCATCCCGGCCATCAACCTCGCCGGCATCCCGCCTTTCTCCGGCTTCCTCGGCAAGCTTGGCCTGATGCAGGCCGGCGTTGAGCTGGGCACCCCGCTGGCCTATCTGCTGGTGGCTGCCGGTGCCGCAACGAGCCTGCTGACGCTGCTGGTGATGGCACGGGTCTGGAACCGGGCATTCTGGCGGACCCCCGAGGACGCGGTCCACCCGGACCCGATCCTGCTGGCCACCGGCCCGGACGGATCACGGCTGCGGAACTCGGAAGACGTCAGCGAGATCACCAGCGGCCGGTTCTCCTCCCGGGATTCCGTGGACCTGCTGCCGCGGACCATGGTGTACCCCACCGTCGGACTCGTGGCGCTTGGAGTGTCACTGACCGTCCTCGCCGGACCGCTGTTCTCGCTTAGCGACAATGCGGCCCGGGACCTGCTGGACCGCACGCCCTATATCGAAGCAGTGCTGGGAGAGGGGGCCGCAGAATGACGAAGGAAGCGCCCATGCGCAACCGCGCCCGCGTTCCGCTCCTGAAGGAACTGCCGCTGCTGATCTGGCTGGTGTTCCTGTGGGGCGCGCTGTGGCAGGACTTCAGTGCCGGAAACCTGATCTTCGGGGCGGTGATCGCCTTTATCGTGGCGAACATCTTCTACCTGCCGCCGGTTGAGCTCAGCGGACGGTTCAACCCGCTGTACGCGCTGGTCTTTGCCGGCCGTTTCTTCTACAAACTCGTGCATGCCAGTTTCCACGTGTTCTGGCTTGCGCTGGTCCGCGGGCCGCGGATCCGGAACGGGGTGATCGGGGTGAAGCTGCGCAGCCGCTCGGACCTGCTGGTCACCGCCACCGGCCACGCCCTGTCGCTGATCCCGGGGTCGCTGATTGTCGACGTCGACCGCTCCACATCCACGCTGTACCTGCACGCACTGGACGTTTCCACAGCGGAACAGGCAGAGAAGGCGCGTACCGAGGTGCTCAATGCCGAGGCGTGGCTGATCCGCACAATGGGCACCAAGAAGGAACTCGAAGCACTGCGTGCCGAGACGGCAGAGGCGCGGCAGCGCAAGATCGGAGGACAGGCATGATGACCGCAGCAGTGGTGGCCGTGTGCCTCATGCTGGCCGTGGCCGGTGCAGGAGCCATTTACCGCATCGCCAAGGGTCCCTCGATCCTGGACCGTGTGCTGGCGGCTGACGTGCTGCTGGCCATAGTCGGCGCAGCCCTGGCCACCGACATGATTGTTTACCGCAACCTTGATTACCTGGCGCTGCTGGTGGCCATTTCACTGGTCGGCTTTATCGGCTCCGTAACCGTTGCCCGCTTTGTCACGGACAGGAGGTAGGCAATGGAAGAGACCGTGTATGACGTGATTGTCGCCGTGCTGATGCTCGGCGGTGCCCTGATGTCCCTGGCTGCGGCCATCGGCCTGATGCGCTTCCCGGACCTGCTGAGCCGGATGCACGCTGCGTCCAAGCCGCAGGTGCTGGGCCTGCTGCTGTTCCTGCTGGCCATGGCCGTGGAATTCCGCAGTTGGAAACTCCTTCCGATCCTCGCCGTCGCCTGGATCTTTATGCTCCTGACCGCACCTGTATCCGCCCACATGGTGGGCCGGGCAGGCTACCGGACCAAGCACCTGCGCCCGGAACTGCTGGTGATCGACGAGCTGGACGACGTCGTCGAACGCGCCCAGCGGCTGCTGAAAGAGGCGGAGGAGGAGCAGGCTCTTGAAAATGACGAGGACGACCCGCTGGTGGATGACGATCCGGACGGGACCGCCCCCGAAGCGGACATGTACACCGGAGAGCTCGACGACGATGAACTGTTGCGGGCCCGCGACGGCGCAGCTGCGGGCGACTTAACCACAGACGCCCAGCGCCCGGGGAAAAACCCCGAGGGCTGAGCGCCGCGGTTCCGCCGGCCGGGCGGCAAACCGGGTTAGACGACTTCCGGCGTCTTCTTGTAGCGCTGGATGGCACGCTGTGTACCGCGGTTGGTGAGCACCCGGATGACGGAGCTGACCGCACCGGAGACAAGGGCAAACGCCACGGCCGAACGCAGGCTGTTTTCCAGGCTTCCTTCGGCATCCTTGGGCGGCTCGTTGCCCGTGGCCTTGGTCCAGATGAAATCAAGTGCCTTGGCGGCGACGATTCCGGACAGAATGCTGGCGCCGGTTCCCAGCAGTTTGAGGATCAGGTTCATGAGTAACTCCTAGCTTCGGGCGATTTCCCTAACCCTACGGTACCGGTGGAACACGCGGATCTGCTGATGCCTGTGTAGATCCGGAGCCCGTGTGTAGAGTGGAACCGCAAACATACGACAGGGGAGCGCCGTCCCGCAGCAGGTCCAACGGATCTGGGTGACGGGCGCTGAGAGTGCGGACATCCGCAGACCCTCGAACCTGATCCGGTTAGTACCGGCGAAGGGAGTCGAGAGCTCAGGGAATCTTCCCGCAACGGGCCGGCAGCCGCCGGTGCGGGCGGGAAGCTGTGCCGGTATACCGGCCGTCCCTCCCCTCCTGATTCACAGGAGGATATCCATTGAAAGACCGTTATTCAGCAGCGGCACCGTCCGCCAACCAGCTCCCCCCGGCACGCCCTGCCGCGTCCAACCGTCGCTGGCGGGTGGTGGACATTGTTGTGGCCTCCGTCCTCGCCGTGGCGGTAGGCGTTATTTTCTGGGCATGGTCCCTCGGCTATGCCGGGGTCAGCGCACTGACGGCGGCGTTTCCGCCGCTGGCCGGACTTTATACCGGCGGCTGGCTGATTGCCGGGGTGCTTGGCGCGCTGATCATCCGCAAACCGGGCGCGGCGATTTACTGTGAAATGCTGGCCGCAGCCGTCTCCGGTGTATTGGGCACGCAGTTCGGCCTCTCCGTGCTGCTCTCCGGTTTTATCCAGGGACTGGGTGCCGAACTCGTGTTCCTGATCTTCCTTTACCGTCGGTTCACGCTGCCCGTGGCGCTGCTGGCGGGCCTCGGCTCCGGTGTGTTCCTGGGACTGAGTGAAAACATCCTTTACAACCTGGAATGGGCAGCGCAGTGGCAGCTGCTCTACGTCATCCTGACTGCGGTCTCGGGTGCGGTGATTGCCGGCGGACTCTCCTGGCTCGCGGTGCGGGCGCTGGCCAGGACGGGTGCGTTGGCCCCCTTCGCGTCGGGACAGACCGGAAAGGCGTAGCCGTGCTGTTTGGCAGAAAAGCCGGACGGAGCCGGGCTGCCCTTCGCAGCCCTGCGCCGTCCGGTTCCCCTGCGCCGTCCGGTTCCCGGGCCCGGCCGGCCGCTGTCACTGCCCGCGGCTGGGGCTGGCGGCATGGCGGCCGCAGTGCCTCCGCGGTGTCCGGACTGGACCTGACCATTTCCCCCGGCGAACGGGTGCTGCTGCTTGGTGCTTCCGGTGCGGGGAAATCCACTGTCCTGCACGCCCTGGCAGGGGTTCTCGGACCGGATACCGGCGGCGTGGAGCACGGCACGCTCGCGGTGGACGGCGCGCATCCGTCCGATCCTGCCTCCCGTGGCCGGACCGGACTGGTCCTGCAGGACCCGGACAGCCAGACCGTGCTGTCCCGGGTGGGGGATGAGGTGGCTTTCGGGGCGGAAAATCTGGCCGTGCCCGCCGGGGAGATCTGGCCGCGCGTGCGTGCGGCGCTGGCCGACGTCGGTTTGGAGGTGCCGCTGGAAAGCTCGACGGCGGCCCTGTCCGGCGGACAGAAGCAGCGCCTTGCCCTGGCCTCGGTGATGGCCATGGAACCGGGGCTGCTTCTTCTGGACGAGCCCACGGCCAACCTTGACCCCGCGGGCGTTGTGGAGATCCGCGACGCCGTAGGCCGGGTACTGGACCGCACCGGGGCCACACTCATTGTGGTGGAACACCGGGTCCAGGTGTGGGCCGAGCTGGTGGACCGCGTGGTGGTGCTGGCCGCGGGTGGCGGGGTTTTGGCGGACGGCCCGCCCGGCCAGGTGCTGGGTGATCCCGGGCACCGGGAAACCCTTGCCGCGGCCGGCATCTGGCTGCCCGGGACCGCGCCGGAGATACCGGAGGACTCGGGGGCCTCCTGGCATCCTGGCCGTGGTGACGGAAGCCTGCTGCTTTCAGCGCGCGGGCTGGCGGTGAGCCGGACGAATACCGGGCCGCCCGTGCTCACCGGGGCGGATCTGAGCCTGGCGGCCGGCACCGCGGTAGGGATCACCGGGCCCAACGGCGCGGGAAAATCCACCCTGGCCCTGACACTGGGCGGCCTGCTCCGGCCGCATACCGGCACGCTCGAGGCGGCAGCGGAGCTGGCCGGCGCCGCCCGGCGCGAACCTTTCCGCTGGAAATCAGGGGAACTGGTGGAACGGATCGGAACGGTATTCCAGGAACCGGAGCACCAGTTCCTTACGGCCACTGTGCTGGATGAACTGGCGTTCGGTCCGCGGCGCGTAGGCAGGGAAACCGACGGGAAAACGCTGGACCGGGTGCATGAACTGGCGCAGCGCCTGCGGCTGGACCACCTGCTGCAGGCAAACCCCTTCACGCTTTCGGGCGGGGAGAAACGCCGGCTGTCGGTGGCCACCATGCTCGCCACCGCGCCGCGGATCCTGTTGCTGGATGAACCGACGTTCGGGCAGGATGCCCGCACCTGGGCCGAGCTGGTGGCGCTGCTGCGTGGTCAGCTGGCGCAGGGACAGTGCGTGGTCTCCGTGACGCATGATGCTGAGTTCGTCCAGGCACTCGCGTCCCGGACGCTGCGCGTGGCGGACGGCGCTGTGACCGAGCTTCCTTCGACACCGGCTGCCGCAGTGCAGGTGAACCCGTGAGCGGGGTGCAGGTACGGCCGGACGGCACCGCCGCGGCACCCGCACGGCCGGGCGGCAGCTTGCTGAAACGCGCGAATCCGCTGTCCAAACTGGCCTCCGCGTTGCTGCTAACCCTGGCTGTCCTCGTCACCGTGGACTGGGTAAGTTCCACCGTGGTCCTGGCGGCCGAGCTTGCCCTGCTGCCGCTGCTGCACATCCGGATCGCCACCCTGATCCGGAGGACCTGGCCCCTGCTGGTGGCCGCGCTCATCGGCGCGTGGGGTACGGCCCTGCTGGCGGAAAAGACCGGCACGGTGCTGTTGGAGACCGGCCCGCTGGTCTTCACTTCCGGGTCCGTGGCCGCCGGAATAGCGATCGGACTGCGCGGCCTGGCCATTGCCCTGCCCGGTATCTACCTGCTGACCACCACGGATCCCACGGACCTGGCGGATGCGCTGGCGCAAAAGCTGAAGCTGCCGCACCGCTTTGTCCTGGGAGCCCTGGCAGCGATGCGGCTGGTGGGATTGCTGGTGGAGGAGTGGCGCACGCTCGGACTCGCCCGGCATGCCCGCGGGGCCGGACCGGATACCGGTGCCGCCGCCCGGCTTAAGGGTTTCGGCGGACAGTCGGTGGCCCTGCTGGTCCAGGCCATCCGCCGTGCCACTCGCCTGGCCGTGGCCATGGAGGCCCGCGGATTCGGGGCAGCGGAACGGACCTGGGCAAGGTCTTCCACATTCAGCGGGGTGGATGCGGCGGTTTTCGGTGCCGGCCTGGCCGTGTCAGCGGGAGCTGTCGCGGCCGCCGTGGCGGCAGGGACCTTCAATTTCATCCTGACCTAGCGCCGCGGAGACGGGACGCCGGCGGACGCTGCTACAGTGCTGCGTCCGCCAGTTTCACCAGTTCGGCGTTCAGCGTTTCGGAGAAGGGCAGCCCGCGTCCGTCGATGGAACGGACCGGCACTAGCATCCGGATGCTGGAAGCCAGCCAGACGCCGTCGGCCTGGAACAGGTCCTCGGGGACCAGTGGACCGTAGCCCAGCTCCCAGCCGGCGGCCTCAGCCGCCCTGAACAGTGCATCCTGAGTGGTTCCGGCCAGGATGCCGGAGCGGCGCTCGGGCGTGAGCAGCGTCCGCACCCCGTTGCGTTCGGTAGCCAGGACCACCGTGGAGGTTGGACCTTCCAGGACCTTGCCGTCGGAGGACGTGAAGATGGCGTCATCCGCACCGTTGGCCCTGGCATACCGCAAAGCGGCCATGTTTACCGCGTAGGACAGGGTTTTGGCTCCCAGCAGCAGCCACGGCGCCCGGGATGCGGCCAGACTGTCATAGCCGCGGTCCAGCAGCAGCACGCGAATGCCGTCCTTCTGCTGCGCCGCATTGTCCGGTGCGGACGTGACCTGAACCCATGCGGTAGCTTCCCCGGCGCCTTCAACACCTCTGGTGGCCACCAGCTTCACCGCGGCCCGTCCGGTGGGACCCGCATCCCCGGCATGCAGCGCCAACGCGGTGGCAATGGCCCGCTCCCAGGCGGCACGCTCCGGAATCCGCAGGTCCAGCAGGTCCGCGGAGGAACCCAGACGGTCCAAGTGGGCATCGGGTTTGCGCGGTACGCCGTCCACCGCCAGCAGGGATTCGAAGATCCCGTCGCCGCGCGTGACGCCGAGGTCATTGATCATCAGCGCCGGAACACCGGCGTCGGCCGGGCGTCCGTCAGGGTAGGCAGGATCCAGGAAAACCAGAACAGTCATGCCACCAGCCTAGCCACAAAGACCCGGCCGGGCCGCCGTACAGATAGGCTGTTCACAGGTGCGGCTGCTGGGAGGAGCTTGAGTGTGTACTGGTCTCTGACCGGCCTGGACCCGTCCGGGTGGATAACGGTCGTACTGACCGTGGTGGATTATGCCATCCGGATCATTGCGCTGGGTGTGGTTCCCGGCAACCGCCGCCCCACCACGGCCATGGCCTGGCTGCTGTGTATCTTCTTCCTCCCCATTCCCGGAATCATCCTGTTCTCCCTGTTCGGCAACCACCGGCTTTCCGAACAGCGGGTGCGCCGGCAGGCCGAAATTAACCGTGCCGTCCGCGAAAACACCAAGGAACTGGAAACCGAAGTCAGCACCTATGCCGGGCCTGAATGGGTGCTCAACGCCGCCGAGCTCAACCGCCGGCTGGGCTCCTTCCCCACGCTGGACGGCAACAAGGTGGAACTGCAGCGGGACTACCACGCGTCCATCGAGGAGATGACCCGCGCAGTGGAGAAGGCTGTCCGCTACGTACATGTGGAGTTCTACATCATGGGGTACGACGCCGTGACCCGGGACTTCTTCCATGCACTCAAAGAGGCAGCGGGCCGCGGGGTGACCGTCCGGCTCCTCTTCGACCACATCGGCACGCTGCGGGTCAAGGGCTACCGGAAGCTCCTGAAGGAGCTGCGCAGCAGCGACATCCAGTGGCGGCGGATGCTGCCCATTGAACCTTTCCGCGGACACTGGCGCCGCCCGGACCTGCGCAACCACCGGAAACTGCTGGTGGTGGACGGCGCGGTGGGGTTCACCGGGTCCCAGAACCTGGTGGAGCCGGCCTACCACAAAGCCAAAAACCGCCGTTCCGGACGCAACTGGGTGGAACTGATGGCCCGCGTGGAAGGGCCGGTGGTGGATGAACTCAACGTTGTCTTCGCCACGGACTGGAACGCCGAAACGGATGAGAACCTGGAACGGGAACTGAGCCTGTACGAGTGGACGTTCGATCCCGGAGACGTCACCTGCCAGGTGGTCCCCAGCGGTCCCGGTTTCAGCACGGAAAACAACCTGCGCCTCTTCGCCTCCCTGATCTATTCGGCCTCCGACCGGATCTCCATCACCAGCCCCTACTTCGTCCCCGACGACACCCTGCTGTATGCCGTGACCACGGCTGCCCAGCGCGGAGTGGCCGTGGAACTGTTCGTTTCCGAACAGGGCGACCAGTTCCTGGTGGACCACGCCCAGCGCTCCTACTACGAGGCGCTGCTGGAAGCGGGGGTGCGGATCTATCAGTACCCCAAGCCGCTGGTGCTCCATGCCAAACACTTCACCATCGACAACGAGGTGGCTGTCCTGGGCTCCAGCAACATGGACATGCGGTCTTTCTCCCTGAACCTTGAGGTATCCGTGATGATGTTTGACGGCACCATCGTGGAGCAGATGCGCCGGATCGAGGACACTTACCGTGCCTTGTCCAAGGAACTGCTGCTGGAGAACTGGGTGGGCCGTCCCGTCTGGCAGCGCTACATCGACAACGTTGCCCGCCTGACCGCGACACTGCAGTAACCCTTCCGGGTGTCTGCGCGGACCCTATCCGGCGGCGCCCGCCGGGTCGGCGCCGGACAGCTGTGCCAGCACCTGGCCGAGTGCGGCCGCGGGGTTTGCGCCCGCGCCAACCATCCGCACAGTCAGGGAAGCAGCGGCAGGCACATCATCGGTGGCGGCCCAGCGGCGTTCCTGCGCCGCCCACCGCTCCCAATGCGGGGCATACGTGCTGCCGTCGCGGTCAAGGGCGTACCGCTTGCGGACGGCTTCCTCGCCGTCCACCCACACAACGGTGTCCAGGAGGGCGCGCGCCTCGCGGTGGGCTGCCCCGACGCCTTCCAGAACGACGGCGTCGGCGGGCTCGGTGACCCGCGCGGCGCCGGGCCGGCCGGTATCCCAGTCCCACGCCTGCCAGCGTGCCGGCAGCCCGCGGGAGAGCGGGCGCAGGATGCGCTCCCGGTAATAGGCCATACCGGATTCCAGCCCGTCCCAACCGGGATAAATGTCCTCCAGATGGAACAGGCGAACGGAGCCGCGGCTGCTGAGGGCAGCGGCCACCTCGGTGGCCAGAGTGGTTTTGCCGGCCCCCGAGAAGCCATCAACGGCGATGAGCAGGGGAGAAGGGGCTGTGCGTAGCGAAGACTCAGTGCTCATCACGGCTTTCGGGCCGGTTCGCATGCAGGGACGCCACGTAGTCCACTACGCCCGGAACTGCGGCGTCGATCAGCGCGTACGCGGTTTCAAAGTCCTTCCGGTTCCCGTACCAGGGGTCCTCGATACTGAGCCCGGGTGAGGGTTCGGGGCGGCCCGCGGAGGTCTGCAGGGCGGGATCGAAGGCCCGCAGCATCATCACCTTGGCGCGGTCCGCCGCGGTGGGTGCCTGCAGCGAGAGTTCCAGGTAATGCCCATAGTCCATGGCCAGGATGAGGTCGAGGCTGCTGAACCATTCCGGCTGGAACTCCCGGGCACGGAATGCTGAGAGTCCGGCGTCGGGGTAGCCGTGCCGCCGCAGTTCCGCAGCTGCCCGGGTGTCCATGGGCTTGCCTGCTTCCCATCCGGTGAGGCCGGAGGAATCCACGGCCATCCTGGCGCCGGTGCCGGTGAGGGCGCGGTCGAGGGCGAACTGGGCCATGGGGGAGCGGCAGATGTTTCCCGTGCAGACGGTCTGGATGCGGAACATGGCTTAAACCCTACGCACAAACCGCGGGCCCAGCCGGATGGACGTGCGGGCTAGGCGCGCGCCAGCAACTCGCCGCAGGGCATCAGGAACCAGCCGTCCGGCGCCTCCGCCCACGCCTGCCAGCCGGCCGAGATGCGTTCCAGCGCCGCCTGATCCGCCAAACCGCGTTCCAGCGCCTGTTCGGCGAACGCGGACTGAAGGACCCGCTCGGACCAGGAACCGGCATGCCACGCACGCTGTTCCGGTGTGGCGTAAAGCCAGTTGGAGGAGGACGGGGTGATGTCGGTGAACCCGGCCTCCAGCGCCCAGGAGAGCAGGTGCCGGCCGGCATCGGGTTCGGCCTGGTTGCCGCGGGCAATCTGCTGGTAGGTCTGCATCCATTCCGTCAGGGCGGGCGAGGCGGGATACCAGCTCATGCCGTGGAAATCGGCGTCTCGCACCGCCACCAGGCCGCCCGGTTTGGTGACCCGGCGCATTTCGCGCAGGGCTGCCACCGGGTCCATCAGGTGCTGCAGCACCTGGTGGGCATGAACCACGTCAAAGGTTTCATCCGGGAAGTCCAGGTCATACACGTTTCCGGCCGTAAAGGTGGTGTTCTGCAATCCCCGTTCGGCAGCCAGGGTGCGGGCCTGCGTCAGCACGTCTTCGGACTGGTCCAGGCCCGTCACGGGTCCCGGAGCGGTGAGTGCCGCGAAATCCGCGGTGATGCTTCCCGGCCCGCAGCCGACGTCGAGCACGCTCATGCCCGGCTGGAGTTCGGGCAGCAGGTACGCGGCGCAGTCCTTCGCGGTGCGGACCGCGTGGGCAGCAACCACGCTGCGGTGATGGCCGTGGGAGTACGTTTCGGGACCCATAGCAGGACCCTACCGCCCGCGCCGGACGGCCGGTATGCAGGCGTCATACCGTGTCACGCAAGACCCCCGGGCGAAGTTGAGTGCGGAAGGCTCAAGTTTGTTGACAAAGAATCAGGGCTGAGTAGAGTTGAGTCCAGAACGCTCAATTGCACTGCCGCGATGTCGGAAGGGGCTCCCCGCCTGGGGATCCGGTCCGCTGATGTCACGGAAGATGCGGGTTTTTCCAAGGAAAGAGGAAGCAAATATGTCACGTGCAGTAGGTATTGACCTCGGAACCACCAACTCGGTTGTCTCGGTCCTGGAAGGCGGCGAGCCCACGGTCATCGCCAACGCCGAAGGCGGCCGCACCACACCCTCCGTTGTTGCCTTCGCCAAGTCCGGCGAGGTCCTGGTTGGTGAAATCGCCAAGCGCCAGGCCGTCAACAACATTGACCGCACCATCGCTTCCGTCAAGCGCCACATGGGCACTGACTGGAACGTGGACGTGGACGGCAAGAAGTACACCGCCCAGGAAATTTCCGCCCGTATCCTGATGAAGCTGAAGAACGACGCCGAGTCCTACCTGGGTGAAAAGGTCACGGACGCCGTGGTCACCGTTCCGGCCTACTTCAACGACGCAGAGCGCCAGGCCACCAAGGAAGCCGGCGAAATTGCCGGCCTCAACGTGCTGCGCATCGTCAACGAGCCCACCGCTGCAGCCCTGGCCTACGGCCTGGACAAGGGCAAGGAAGATGAACTGATCCTCGTCTTCGACCTCGGCGGCGGTACGTTCGACGTCTCCCTGCTCGAAGTCGGCAAGGATGAGGACGAGTTCTCCACCATCCAGGTCCGCGCCACCTCCGGTGACAACCGCCTCGGCGGCGATGACTGGGATCAGCGCATTGTTGATTACCTGCTGGGCCAGGCCAAGGCCAAGGGTGCGGATCTGTCCAAGGACAAGATCGCCCTGCAGCGCCTGAAGGAAGCTGCGGAGCAGGCCAAGAAGGAACTCTCCTCCGCCACCTCCACCAACATCTCCCTGCAGTACCTCTCGGTCACTCCCGAAGGCCCGGTCCACCTGGATGAGCACCTCTCCCGTGCCAAGTTCCAGGACCTGACCAAGGACCTGCTGGACCGCACCAAGAAGCCGTTCAATGACGTCATCGCCGAAGCCGGCATCAAGGTTTCCGACATCGACCACATCATCCTCGTGGGCGGTTCCACCCGTATGCCCGCCGTCTCCGAACTGGTGAAGGAACTGGCAGGCGGCAAGGAGCCGAACAAGGGCGTCAACCCGGATGAGGTCGTCGCCGTGGGTGCCGCACTGCAGGCCGGTGTGCTGAAGGGCGAGCGCAAGGATGTGCTCCTCATCGACGTCACCCCGCTGTCCCTGGGTATCGAAACCAAGGGCGGAGTGATGACCAAGCTGATTGAGCGCAACACGGCCATCCCCACCAAGCGGAGCGAAACCTTCACCACGGCTGATGACAACCAGCCCTCGGTGGCCATCCAGGTCTTCCAGGGCGAGCGTGAGTTCACCCGGGACAACAAGCCGCTGGGCACCTTCGAGCTGACCGGTATTGCACCGGCTCCGCGCGGTGTCCCGCAGATCGAGGTCACCTTCGACATCGACGCCAACGGCATTGTGCACGTGTCCGCCAAGGACAAGGGCACCGGCGCCGAGCAGTCGATGACCATCACCGGCGGCTCCTCGCTCTCCAAGGACGACATTGACCGCATGGTCCGTGAAGCCGAAGAGCACGCTGCGGAGGACAAGAAGCGCCGCGAGGCAGCCGACGTCCGCAACTCGGCAGAGCAGCTCGCCTACTCGGTGGACAAGCTCCTCACCGACAATGACGACAAGCTGCCCGAAGACGTCAAGACCGAGGTCCGCGGCGACGTCGACGCGCTGAAGAAGGCGCTCGAAGGCACCGAGAACGACGACGAGGTCAAGAGCGCGTTTGAGAAGCTGCAGGCTTCCCAGACCAAGCTCGGCGAAGCCATCTACGCTTCGGCCTCCGCTGCGGGTGCCGAAGGCGCTCCGGGTGCGGCCGACGGCGCAGCAGGCGACGGCGCGGCAGCCGGCGGTGCAGGCGATGAAGACATCGTTGACGCCGAGGTTGTCGACGACGAAGAGAAGAAGTAACCATGGCTGCTGGAAACGAGCACGGGAACACCCCCGAAGGCGAGGATCCGATCAGCGGCCAGGACCAGTCCGCGCCGGATGAAGCAGCACAGCAGGACGCAGCGGCAGCCGGGGAGGGCGTTTCCTCCCCGGCCGCCGGACCGGACGGCGACGCGCTGTCCCAGGCCGAGCAGATCCTGAACAACGCTGACGTACCGGCACAGCCTGCGGATACGGGTTCGCCCGAAGCCGCGGAACTGCGCAATGACCTGCTGCGCCTGCAGGCCGAGTACGTGAACTACCGCAAGCGGGTGGAGCGGGACCGCGACGTTGCCCGGGAAATGGCAGTCATCGGTGTGCTGAACACGCTGATGCCCGTCCTGGATGACATCGATGCCGCACGCCAGCACGGTGACCTGGCGGAGGGACCGTTCGCCGCCATCGCCACCAAGCTGGAAAACTCGCTGAAGACGTACGGACTCAGCCGCATCGACGAGACCGGAGTGGAGTTCGATCCGAATATCCACGAGGCACTCATCCAGCAGCAGAGCGCCGATGTCACGTTTGATACGGTCACGCAGATCCTGCGCGCCGGCTACAAGTCCGGCGACCGGGTCCTGCGTGCCGCGCAGGTGATTGTTTCGGTTCCGGAACAGTAGTTCCACAGTGTCCGGGGCTGCCCTTGAAGGCAGCCCCGGACATTTCCATAGGCAGGTCCCGCAGCAGGGCCGGCAGTAAGCCCGTCGGCCGGCTCAAACGGCAGCGACGCGGGATCAGTGCACAAGAAAGGGGACGCCAATTGGCTAGTCAGGATTGGGTCGATAAGGACTTCTACAAGATTCTGGGTGTTCCCAAGGATGCGTCAGACGCCGACATCAAAAAGGCCTACCGCAAGCTGGCACGGAAATACCATCCTGATCAGAACCAGGGTGACGCCAACGCGGAGCGGATGTTCAAGGATCTCTCCGAGGCATACTCGGTGCTCTCCGACGCAGAGGAACGCCAGCAGTATGATGCCATCCGCGCAATGGGCAGCGGTGCCAGATTCTCTGCAGGCGGTGCCCCGGGCGGCGGCGGAGCAGGCGGCGCAGGATTCGAGGATATCTTCGGGGACCTGTTCGGCCAGACCGCCCGCGGCGGCGGCCGGCGGACCACGTTCAACGCCGGCGGCAGCAACATCCCGCCGGAGTTCGCCGACCTCTTCGGCGGCGGCGGTTTCGGTGGCGGAGGCTTCGGCGCCCCGCCGCCTACCAAAGGCGCGGACCGGACAGCCAGCACCACCATCTCCTTCGCGGGGTCCATTAACGGCACCGTGATCGGCCTCCGCGAACCCAGCGGAGAAGTAGTGGAGGTCCGGGTTCCGGCCGGCGTCAAGGACGGCCAGAAGATCCGTGTGCGCGGCAAGGGGCAGCCCGGCGCCGCCGGTGCCGGGGACCTGATGGTCACCGTGCATGTCACCCCGCACGACTTTTTTGTCCGCGACGGCAACAACATCCGGATCCACGTTCCGGTGTCCTTCCCGGAGGCCGCACTGGGCGCCACCATTGAGGTGCCCACGCTGACCTCAGATACCGTGCGCCTGAAGGTACCCGCCGGTACGCCGTCCGGCCGGACACTGAGGGTCAAGGGCCGCGGCGTGCACACGTCCAAGGGCAACGGCGACCTGCTGGTCACCGTGGACGTCGCCGTGCCCTCACGGCTGAACAAAGAGGCCCAGGCCGCGGTGGAGGCGTTTGCCGAGGCCACCAAGGGTGAGGACCCCCGGGCCGGGCTCGCCGCCAAGGCGCGGCTCTAGCCGGCTCCCCGGCGGATTGACCCGCCGGGGTTAGGATTTCAACCAGCAGTGAAGGAGGAACAATGGGCATAGACGTCAACGCGCCTATTTTTGTGATCTCCGTTGCCGCTGAGCTCGCGGAGATGCATCCGCAGACCCTCCGGCAATATGACCGGCTCGGAATAGTCCGGCCCAGCCGGGCGCCCGGGCGGTCGCGCCGGTATTCCCAACGGGATATCCAGTTGCTCCGCGAGGTCCAGAAACTCTCCCAGGAGGGTGTCTCGCTGGAGGGAATCAAACGGATCATGGAGCTGCAGAACCAGGTCACCGGGCTGCGGCAGCGGGTCAGCGAGCTTTCCTCCGAGCTGGAGACTGCCCGCCGCCACACCTCGGACCGCAGCCGTGTCTTCGCGGCCGGCCGGGCCGGCGATGTGGTGACCCTGAGCCGCGGGCAGCGGCCGCCGGCGGCTCCGGGCTCGGTGCAGCAGCTGGGACTTGTGTCCCTGATGCAGCGCAGCGGCAGGCTCCGCGCACTGCCGGCCGGCAAGTCTGCGGACCGGAACTACGCCGAAGAAGGCTACATCCAGTCGCTCTGAGGGCCTGCAGCACGTTCGCAGCACCAGCCCGCGCGGCATGAGATGATGCCCGGATGCGACAGATGGGAAGTCCGGTCGGTACCGTGCGCGCGCTGTACCGCTACCCGGTCAAATCAACCGCAGGCGAGGCGCTGGCCGCCGTCGAGGTCACCCGGCGAGGCCTGCGTGATGACCGCCTCTGGGCGGTTTATACGAACGACGGCGGGATTGCCAGCGGCAAGCGCACCCGCCGCTTCCGGCCGGTGCCCGGTCTGATGCAATGGTCCTCCAGCACCGCGGAGGACGGCGTGCCGCTGCTGACCGGCCCCGATGGGCGGTCCTACCGGGTCGATGAGCCGGCGGCATCCACTGCCCTGAGCTCAGCCCTGGGCCGCGAGCTTCGCGTGCAGCCTGAAACCACGGTGCAGCACCATGACGAAACTCCGCTGCACCTGCTAACCACATCTTCCCTTGCCGCCCTGGACGACCTCACCGGCGCACAGGTGGACGAGCGCCGCTTCCGGGCCAACATCATCATTGATACCGGTCCGGAGCGGGTATTCACCGAGGACGCCTGGATAGGTGCCGAACTGGCCCTGGGCCCGGAGGTGCTCCTGCAGCTGGGGCCGGGCATGCCGCGCTGCGTTATGGTCGACCAGCCCCAGGCCGGCGTCGATGCGGGGGCGAAGGCACTGAAGGTGCTGGGTGCGCATCACCGGGCCGAACTCGGCCTGCAGGCCCATGTGCTGCGCACCGGGATGCTGCGGGCCGGTGACACCGTAACCCTGCACCTTGGGTCCGGTGCTGCCTGAAGGGCAGCATGTCCCTGCCGTGAGGTGACCGCCAGGGCGTAGCGGGCCGACCGGTCAGCGCAGGCGCCGTGCCCGCAGGACCACATCCTCGACGTGGTGCGCTCCGGCGCCGGCCGTGACGCTCCGGGGGCGGGTCTCATTCACCTCCACCGCCCAGTCCCCGTCCAGGGCGGCAGCAATATCGCCGGGCAGGACGTAGGCGCGCATGTCGACGGGAGCCTGGTCCTGCGGTTCATGAACGGCGGGCATCGCATGATGCACCACCAGAAGGACACCGCCGGGGGCGACCGCATGCAACAGCGCCTGCTCGGCGGCATTATTCCCCGTGCGCAGCAGCGCCGGATACTGGGCCGAGACCAGATCGAAGCCTCCGGCCGGAAGGTCCGCTTCAACCAGTCCCGAGTGCAGCCACGTCACCTGCAGGGACCGCTGGGCGGCCTGACGGGCGGCCCGGTCCAGCGCTACACGTGAAACGTCCAGCGCAGTGACGTCCCAGCCCCGGGCCGCCAGCCACAGCGCATCCGCGCCCTCGCCGCAGCCCACGTCGAGCACCCGCCCCGGAGCCATGCCGGCAACCTCGGTGAGAAGTGCGCCATTGGGCTCACCGCTCCACAGCGCATCCCGGCCGGCGTATCGCTGGTCCCAGTCTTCCTGAACGGTTGCCGGGTCCGGTGTGGCGGCGGGATCTTGAGTCGGTTCCATACCTTGAAGCATGCGTCGCCCGGAGGCCGGGCTGCAAACCCCGTTGCCGGACCGGCAAAGGCTGCAGGCCCACCCCGGCCGGGCCGGCTGCTATTCCCGGGCGCCGGCGTCCGGCCGAAGCCGGATGAGCCGCTGCGGGCCGTCGTCGTCCAGTTCCACCAGGTCACTGTGCGAGGAGAGGAAGTCGGTAAAGGAACGGAAGCCAAGCGGCTTCTCGTTGAAGGAGGGGTCCATCCGCCGCATCTGGTTCTTCACCGTGCCGGTGTTCAGCCATTCGTCATCGCCCTTGGCATGGCCGATCTTCAGCGCCCGGACCAGCAGTTCCGTGGCGAGCGTCCGCGGATCAATGTCCTCAGCGACGTCCGGTTCCTCGAAACGGGCATCCTCGGTGTGCGAGAACATGGGCACAACGGTGAGCTTGCGCGCCTTGCTGGGGGTCTGGTCCATCGCGGCCTCAGCCGGGGATGGTGATGATCCCGGAGCGGCCTGTGCTGCCTCCGCCTTCACAATGCCGGGCAGGGAATCGTAGTCTTCGAACTCGTCACAGGCCGCGGCCAGGGAGGTGCTGGTGGACCCGGCGACACCAATGCCTACAACAAACCGGCCAAGGCGCTTCGACTTCTGTGCCAGGGCAATGTAGTCCGAATCCCCGGCCACAATAATGATGTGCGTGAGGTCAGGGAGGCGGAAAAGGTCCTCGACGACGTCCACGGCGAGGCGGATGTCGGCGCCGTTCTTGGTGCCCCGGGTGGTGGTGGTAAAAAGCTGCGTGAGGTCCACGGCCCGGGACATCAGCTGGCGCTGGTAGCTGGCATTGACCGGCACGGACCAGTCCGCGTAGGCACGGTTAACCACCAGGGTGCCGAAGGACGCGGCGAAGTCGATGATGGCGTTGAAGTCCACGGTGGCCGCGGCGAGCCGGGCAGCGACCTCCGGATCCGCGTCCCTGCTGGTCTTGTCGAAGTTGCGGATCCCGTCACGTTGGAACGCGTTGCGGCCGTGCAGCTGCTGGTAGCGGGAGATCACAATGTTGTCGAAGTCGATGTACAGGCCGACGCGCGGATCGCTCGGTTCATGCATGGGGGAATTCCTTCTGGACGGCGGACGGCTTGCTGCCGCCCGTACCCCCAGTTTCCTGCGGCCGGTACGGCTGGGGCAAACCGGCGTCGGCAGAGCCGGCGGTAAAAGCCGTCACCCTTGCACAGCAGGCCACCCGGAGACACCAGCGGGGCCGGGCAGGGTATCAGCGATCCGGCGTGAACCGCTGCTGGCCAATGACGGCGAGCAGGCCGAGCTTTTGTGCCCCTTCACTGCGTGGGGGCGCGGTCAGCACCAGCAGCGCCTGCCCGCGATCCTCGCTGTACAGCGTCTGGCAGTCCACCTCGATTTCGCCCAGCTCGGGATGCAGGAGTGTTTTATGGTCGGCGAAACGGGTGGCCACCGCGTGGGACTTCCAGATCCGGTCAAACTCCCGGGAGCGGTGCAGCAGCGCCTCAACCACGTCCCGTGCTCCCGCAGTGTTGCCGGAAACGGCGACCCGCAACCCGGCAACCTGCGCCCGGCCCTGCCGTTCCTGGTCACCTGCCGGATAGATGCTGCGTTCGGCGGGGTCCGTAAACCAGCGGTAAACGCTGCTGCGGGCGTGGCCGGTAAACCGCGAATGGTCGCCCAACAGCAACTTGGCGAGCCGGTTCTGGGCCAGCGTTTCCCCAAGCGCGGAAAGGATGAGGGCCGGCGTATCCTCCAGCCGGTCCAGCACCCGCAGGAGGGCGGGCGCCACGTGGGTATCCGGGAAGGTCCGAAGCGGAGGATTCCGATCCGCCAGACGGAACACGTAGTCCCGCTCGTCATAACTGAGCCGCAGGGCCCGTGCCAGGGAGCCCAGCAGCTGCTCCGACGGCTGGGGGCCGCGTGCCTGCTCCAACCGGGTGTAGTAATCAACCGACATGCCCGCCAGGAGGGCAACCTCATCCCGGCGCAGCCCGGAGACCCGGCGCCGCAGGCCGGGGGAGAGTCCCACGTCTTCGGGCAACAGTGCGTCCCGGCGGGACTTCAGGAAATCGGCGAGTGCGGCGCGGTCCATGGCTCCATCATGATCCACCGCAGCCGTTCCATACAGGGACCGGGAATCCTACGACAAACGCTCCTCTGCCGCCCGTCGGCCGCCCGGCCAAGACTTGGAGCATGAACATTTACGGAAACACCATCTTCATTCCCGGCGCCACCTCCGGTATCGGCCTCGCGCTGGCCCTCCGCCTGCAGGCTGCCGGCAACAAAGTCATCATCGGCGGGCGGCGGACCGACGTCCTGGCAGAGCTCGCTGCCGATCACGGCTTCGGTACCGTGGTTATTGACACCACGGACCCGGACTCCGTGCCGGCGGCCCGGGATGCGGTGCTGGAACGCTATCCGGAGCTGAATGTCCTGATCTCCATGGCGGGAATCATGGCACCGGAGGACGTCCACGACGGTGGGTTCCTGGCCCGGGCCGAGCGGATGGTGAACACGAACATCAACGGACCCCTGCGCCTGATGGCAGCATTCATCGGGCAGCTGCAGACCCGGGAGGAGGCTGCGATCATTACTGTTTCGTCCGGTCTGGCCCACACACCGCTGATGTCCACGCCCACCTACAACGGCACAAAGGCCTTTATCCACCGGTTCACCGAAACCATCCGCCTGCAGCTGGCAGATACCCCGGTCCAGGTGATTGAGCTGGTGCCGCCGGCGGTGCAGACCGAGTTGATGCCCGGCGGGTCGGTGAACGAGCGTTACCTCCCGCTCGACGATTTCGCCGACGAAGTCATGGCCCTGCTCGAGACACAGCCCGACGCCCGGGAAATCCTGGTCGACGCCGTGAAATTCCTTCGTTTTGCCGAAACGGAGGGACGCTACGCGGATGCGGTGGCCGCCGTAAACCCGGCCGTACCCGCGGGGGAGCCGGGCTAGGCGCCGCTAGACGCGCCGGTAGGCGAGGTCGAAGATGAGCCGGCCTGCCTGGTGCGCCTTGTTCTCGAAGCTGGTGAGCGTGCGGCCCTCAAAGCGGGGGGCCCAACCACCGCGCTCATCGACGTCGTCCTCCGGGGCCTTGTTTTCCAGGCCTTCCCGGCGGACCCGCGTCAGCGGGCTGTCCGCCCCGGCCCGCTCACCGGCGTGCAGGTTCCCGAACAGGGAAGAGGCATCGAGGACCTCGCGCATCTGCACGGCGTAGTCGGACCAGTCCGTGGCCAGGCGCCACGTGCCACCGGGAACCAGGACCCGCGCCACCAGTTCGGCGAAGGATTCCTTGACCAGGCGCCGCTTGTGGTGGCGGGTCTTGTGCCAGGGGTCCGGGAAGAATACCCAGACCTCGTCAACGGACCCGGCGGGCAGCATGGTGGTCAGCACCTCCGGCGCGTTGGCCTGGACCACCCGCACGTTGGTCAGGCCCTTCTGCCCGATCCGCTGCAGCGTCTGCGCCAGACCCGGCAGATAGACCTCCACGGCCAGGAAGTCCTTGTCCGGATTTGCCTCGGCAGCGTGCGTGACTGCCTCGCCAAGGCCGGACCCGATCTCGACGACGAGGGGAGCGGTGCGGCCAAACTCGGCCGTGGCGTCGAAGACATAGTCCGGGTGCACGGAGGTGTCTGCTTCATCACGCGGCACGTCCACCACGAAGCGGTCCGAGAGTTCATCCCACGCCTGCTGGCGCCGGCCCTGCAACCGGGAGCCGCGGCGGACAAACGAGACAGGCGAGCGGAAATGCCGGTCCTCGGTGTCAGCGGTGTCGGTGGCGTCGGGCAGGGCTGGTTCAGTAGTCATTACCCTTAATGCTATCGGCTGGCGTGCCCCCAAAGTTCACTGCGGCTGGCCGTCGAATTAGGAAACTTCCCCCCAGCAGGTAAGCTGGTGGGAGATGTTGGTCCTGCCACGGCGTAAAAACCGTGTGTGTAAGCAGTCCAGCCTGCGTCGATGAACGCTTTCTTTTGTCCCGCCTGTTAGTGCGGTAGACACTGTCTGACTTTTCTTCGGCGAACCCCCGGCCCAAACGGCGTTGGGGGCCACTTACCGAAAGTTGCCTGTCTTTTAATGACTACTTTTGCTGCCCTTGGCGTGCCCAAGGCGCTTGTTTCCTCCCTCGCCGCTGCCGGAATTGCCGAGCCTTTCCCCATTCAGGTGGAGACCCTCCCGGACACCCTCAAGGGACGCGACGTCCTGGGCCGCGGCCGCACCGGCTCGGGCAAGACCCTCGCATTCTCGCTCCCGCTGGTTGCCCGGCTGGCCGACGCCGAAGCCGCCTACCGCCGCCGGCCCAACCGCCCGCTGGGCCTGGTCCTGGCACCGACCCGCGAGCTGGCCACCCAGATCAACAACGTGATCGAACCGCTGGCCAAGGAACTGGGCCTGAACACCACCGTGATCTACGGCGGCGTCTCCCAGCAGCGCCAGGAAAAGGCGCTGAAGGCAGGCGTCGACATCGTCATCGCCTGCCCCGGCCGGCTCGAAGACCTGATGAAGCAGAAGGTCATCAGCCTCGAGTCCGTGGAAATCACCGTGCTGGACGAGGCCGACCACATGGCCGATCTCGGCTTCCTTCCGGTGGTCCAGCGACTGCTGGACCGCACCCCGGAAAAGGGCCAGCGTATGCTCTTCTCCGCCACCCTGGACAACGGCGTGGACAAGCTCGTCCGCCGCTATCTGTCCAACCCGCTGACGCACTCCGTGGATGACCCGCAGGCCGCAGTCACCACCATGGAACACCACGTGCTGCTGGTCCAGGACCAGACCGCCAAGAAGCTGCTGGTCAAGGAACTGGCCTCCGGCCAGGGCCGCCGCATCATGTTCATGCGCACCAAGCACCACGCCCGCAAGATGGCCAAGTTCCTTACGGACAGCGGCATCCCCACGGTGGATCTTCACGGCAACCTGTCCCAGAACGCCCGTGACCGGAACCTGGCCGAATTCGCTTCCGGCGATGTCCGCGTCCTGGTCGCCACTGACGTTGCCGCCCGCGGCGTGCACGTGGATGACGTGGAGCTTGTGGTCCACATCGATCCGCCCACGGAACACAAGGCGTACCTGCACCGCTCGGGCCGTACCGCCCGCGCCGGTTCCGACGGCACCGTGGTGACCCTGACCCTTCCGGAGCAGAAGAGCGAAGTGTCCAAGCTGATGAAGGCAGCCGGTGTGGACGTCTCCATTGAAAAGGTCAGCCACAACTCACCGTCAATCGCCAAGCTCATCGGCGAACGCGCTGCCGTGGTGGACCCGCACGTCCGCGCCGCGCAGCTCGCGGCCAAGTCCCCGCAGCAGGGCGGCGGCCGTTCCACCGGCGCCAACGCCCAGCGCAAGCGCGCCGCCCGCGGCACCAGCGCCCCCCGCGCCGGCGGACGCGGCGGCAACGGCGGACGCGGCCGCGTCTCTGCCGAACGCCCCGAGCGGATGGACCGCAGCGAACGCAATGACCGCGCAGCCGCCGGTGACGGCGCACGCACCCAGCGTCCGGCCCGCGCCGTGGAAGGCCGCCGCACAAGCGCCGGCGCAGCCACGGCCTCCGGACGCAACCGCCGCCCCGCCACGGGCCAGCGCGCTGAAGGTGCAGGCGCCGGCCAGCGTTCCGGCGGAACTGCTGCCGGCCGTCCGGCACGTGCCGCCGGTTCCCGCCGCGCTACCGCTCCGGCATCCAACGAGCGCCGTTCACGCTAAATAGCTGCCAGTGCCCCAGGCACTGGCAAAGAAAAAGGCGCCGCCTCCCCTCGGGAAGCGGCGCCTTTTCGCTGTGTCCGGGCAGCGGACCTACTCGGTGTACAGGCCCATGCCGCGCAGGACGTTGCGGCGCGCGACGTTGGAAATGATGAACCGGCGTCCGGAGGTCACCTCCGGGTCAATCCGCACAAATGCGTTTTTGGTACCCGCCTGCCAGGGGAACAGGGGCAGGTCTTCCGAGGCCAGAAGGTCCTCGTTGTCCGCCAGCAGGGAAGCGGTGCCCTTGAGGACCACGCTCCAGGCGGAGGAAAGGTTGTCATCATAGCCGTCGATTTCGAAGGCGACGGTGTTTCCGGACAGTGCGCCGGAGAGCTTGGTGCCCGCGGCGGTGCGGAAAACCACGCTGCCGTGGTCCACGGCAAAGTTGATCGGGAAAATCTCCGGCTGCCCGTCCACAATGACGGCCAGCCGGCCGAACTGTGCCCGCCGGATGTAGTCCCAGCACTGGTTGGAAGTGAGTCGGTCTGCGGTGGCTTCTTCGGAGGTCGGCATGCCGCCAGTCTAGGCCAGCGGGGCCCGGCGCGGCCAAGCAGGCCCGGGGCCGTGGCTTAACAATGGCCGGTGGAGAAGAATGGGTGGATGAAAGCGATCCTGAATGTCATCTGGCTCCTGTTCGGCGGCATCTGGCTGGCGCTGGGGTATGCGCTGGCAGGGGTGCTCTGCTGCCTGCTGATCGTGACGATTCCGTTCGGCATAGCCTCCTTCCGGATCGCTAACTACGCCCTCTGGCCCTTTGGCAGGACAGTGGTGGACCGCGGCGGATTCTCCGGTCCGCTGAGCCTGGTGGGCAACATCATCTGGCTGCTGCTGGCAGGGATCTGGATTGCCATCGGCCACGTGGTCACCGCCATTCCGATGTTCGTCAGCATTGTCGGTATTCCGCTGGGGATCGCGAACCTGAAGATGGTGCCCATTTCCCTGATGCCGCTGGGAAAGGTCATTGTGCCTACGGATAGCTGGCAGATCACTCCCTATGCAGGAAACGCCTACCGGCAGCCGGGGTATGCCGGGCGGACGGTGCCGGGACAGTACCCACAGCCCGGGCCGTACCAGCAGCCGGGGCAGTACTAACCCCGGGCAGGCCTAACCCGGGGCGGCTAGCGGGCAGGCCTAGCCGCGGGGCACGCCTTCCAGGAAGGCCTTCATCAGCGGTCCGCCCGAGGTGGAACCGCGTTCACCCTGCTCCACGAACACCGCCACGGCCAAATCGCCCTGGAGGGCAAGCACCCAGGCGTGGGTCTGCGGCGGATACTCGCTGCCGAATTCCGCGGTGCCGGTCTTGGCCAGCACCGGGTCCCCGGGCACCTCACCCAGCATCTGCACACCGCCCTCGGTGACCACCGCGCGCATCATCTGCCGCAGTGACTCAGCCTCGGCCGGAGTCAGGTTGCCCGGCGCAGCGGCGGATGAGGTCGTGTCAGGGGAGGGGGCAGCAGAATCGCCGTCAGCCGTGCCGTTGCGGATGAGTGAGGGGGCAACGCGTTCGCCGGTGCTGATGGACGCGCCTGCCACGGCCATCGCCAGCGGGCTGACGAGTATTTCGCCCTGGCCGATCAGCGAGGCCGCATGGGCGGTTCCCTCTGCAGCGGCAGGAACGGACCCGAAGAAGGCCAGCGTGCCGAGGGATGCCTCAACACCTATCCCCAGATCTGCCGCTGCTGCCGCGAGGTTCTGCTGGGACACGCTGTCCCGTGCATTGAGGAACGCGGTGTTGCAGGAATTGGCGAACGCAGTGCGCAGTGGAATGTCGCCGGTCGCCGCGGCCGGGTAACCGGGTACGTTGGCGAACCGCCGCCCGTCCACGGTGAGCTCGGCCGGACACTGGACGGTGGTCTCCTCCGTGGTGCCGGTGCGCAGCATGGCAAGCGCCGTAGCGGTCTTGAAGGTGGAGCCGGGCGGGTACTGGCCCAGCAGGGCCGTTTGCTGGCCTTCGCTGCCGGGGCCGTTGGCGACGGTGAGGATCTCACCGGTGGAGGGCTGGATGGCAACGATGGCCGACGCCGAGGGCTCATCTGCCAGGACGGACTCGGCGAGCGTCTGCAGCCCGGGATCGAGGGTTGTCTGCAGGCTGGTGCCGGGCTCGGGGTCAAGGGTCATCACGCTGGTGCTGGCACCGTCGGCGCTTTCCACCGTGATTTCCACTCCGTCGCTGCCCCGCAGCTGTTCGTCGTACTGCTGCTGCAGGCCGGAGAGTCCGGCGGTGTCACCGGGCGCCAGCCGGCCTTCGGAGTTTTCGATCAGTTCCGCGGTGGCTTCGCCCACGGTCCCCAGCAGCGCCCGTGCAAACTCCCGGGTGGGTGCCAGGACCCGTTCGGACGGCAGGGCAACCGCGCCGGGAATGGCTTCGACGTCGGCGACGGTGACCGGGCCCTCCGCCTCCGCGCGCTGGACAATGGCTTCGACGAAGGCCTCCGGCCCGGAGGCCTCAACCTGTGCGGTGTAGGCGGCCGGATCCAGTCCGGCCAGCTCGGCGAGGGCAGCGGCGGAGGTTGCCTGCAGCCCCTCCGGCACATCCGGTTTGCTGATGCCGATCCGCAGCACCGGCCGGGCGCCCATCAGGGGTTTCCCGTTGCGGTCCAGGATGTCCGCGCGGGGGATCAGGGCATTGGCGGTGCGGACCAGCTTATCGCCGTCCTGCAGTGAATCGAACAGGACTGAAGGTGACCACTCCACCAGCCAGGCGCCGTCGTCGCCGCGGCGAAGCGGGGCGGTGCTCTCGTAATTCCAGTCGGGTGTTGAATCGCCGTTGACGTCCCAGGCATAGGCCAGCCGGGCGGTGGCGGCGTCGTCATCCCCGGGATCCTCGTCCACACTGGCCACGGTCACGGCGGGACGGACCGGGCCCATGCCCGCCAGCAGGGTCTCCAGCTCGGTGTTCACCTCTGCGGCGGTCCCGGCGGTGAACGCCGACCCCGAAACATCGGCACCGCTCAGTCCGCGTGCCAGCTCGGCGGCGGCGTCGTCCGGGGCAGGTTTGTCCGCGGAACAGGACACCAGAGTGAAGGCCAGGGCAGCGGCGAGTACGGAAACGGTTGCACGGTTTTTCCCCATCCGGACAGGCTACCCGTGCAGGGTGACGGAAGATGTCCGCTGACACGCACAAAGGGCGGCCGGATGCGCTCCGGCCGCCCTTTGTTACGTCGCGCGGAATACTAGGCGGTGCGGTCTGCCTTCACCAGCTCCGCGCAGCGCTCACCGATCATCATGGTGGTGATGTTCGGGTTGACGGTCACCAGTTCCGGCATCGCCGATGCATCGGCGACCCGCAGTCCGGTGACGCCCTTGACCCGCAGCTGCGGGTCAAGCGGAGCCATCGGATCGTCAGCGGCGCCCATCCGTACGGTTCCGGCCGGGTGGTAGACGGTGTTGTGCGTTTTTTTGATGTATTCGGCGATCTGCTCGTCCGTCTGCACGTCCTTGCCCGGGTACAGTTCCTCGCCGGCCCATTCGGCCATGGCCGGCTGGGCCACGATCTCGCGGGCCTTTTTGATGCCGGCCACCATGACCCGCATATCGTGCGGGTCGGTGAAGTAGCGCGGATCCACCATCGGCTTGTCCCGGAAGTCCCGGCTCCGCAGCCGGACCGTGCCGCGGGAACGGGCATGGGTAACATTCGGAGTCAGGCAGAAACCGTTCTCCGTGGTGGGGTAGCCGTGGCGCAGGGTATGCATGTCAAACGGCACCGAACCGTAGTGGAACATCAGGTCCGGACGGTCCAACCCGTCCTCGGTGGGAGTGAAGACACCGATCTCCCACCACTGGGTGGAGGTTTCGGGCATCGGCTTCTTCGCCTCCCACTGGATCACGCCTTCAGGATGGTCCTGCAGGTTCTCGCCGACTCCGGGGGAATCCACCCGGACCTCAACGCCCCGCTCCTGAAGATGTTCCTTCGGGCCGATGCCGGAGAGCATCAGCAGCTTCGGGGAGTCGATGGCTCCGGCGGAAACAATGACCTCCCGGCGGGCACCCAGGTGCTTGGCACGGCCGAACGGGTTGTCAACGACGTCGACGCCGGTGCAGCGGTTCGCGTCATCGAAGGTCAGTTCCTTGGCCAGGTACCCGGTGAGCAGGGTGAAGTTCTTCCGCTCCATGATCGGGTGGATGTAGGAGACGGAGGAGGAGGAACGGGTCCCGTCGGCACGGCGGTTGATCTGGAAGAAGTTGGCGCCGTTAATCACGGTTTCCCCGGTGTTGAACTTAACCCGCGGGATGCCGGACTGCTCGCAGGCGTCCAGCAGGGCGACGCCGCACGGATCATTGGCGGGGATGTTCATCAGGTGCACGGGACCGGAATCGCCGTGATGGGGTGCATCGGGGCCGGCGTCCTCATTGGACTCAAGCTTCCGGTACAGCTCCCAGGCCATCTTGGCGTTCCATCCCTCGGCGCCAAACTTGGTTTCCCACTCGTCAATGTCTTCGCGGGGAGCCCAGAAGGCAATGCAGGAGTTGTGGCTGGAACACCCGCCCATCACCTTGGCCCGGGCATGGCGCATAAAGGAGTTGCCGTTTTCCTGCGGTTCAATCTGGTAATCCCAGTCGTAGCCGGATTCCAGGAGCTCCATCCAGCGGTCCAGCTGCAGGATCTCATCGAGCCCGCGGTCATCGGGCCCGGCCTCGACCAGTGCCACCTCGACGTCGGGATCTTCGCTCAGGCGGGCCGCTACAGCCGCGCCGGCGGACCCGCCGCCGACCACGATGTAGTCGAATTCCGTCTTCTCAGCCATAAGGTCCTAGCCCTTTCCGTGATCGGTGAACCAGCCGGTCACCTGCGGGTTGATGTTCTGGTAAATGTGCTTGGCTTCCTGGTATTCGCCCAGTCCCGTGGGGCCCAGTTCACGGCCGATGCCGGACTGTCCGTAGCCGCCCCATTCGGCCTGCGGCAGGTACGGGTGGAAGTCATTGATCCAGACGGTGCCGGCGCGCATCCGGCGGGCAACGCGCTGGCTCTTGCCGGCGTCCTGCGTCCAGACGGCTCCGGCCAGCCCGTAGTCGGTGTCATTGGCCAGTTCCACGGCCTCGTCTTCGCCGTTAAAGGTTTCCACCGTGACGACCGGGCCGAAGGCTTCATCCATCAGGGAGGAGCCGCCGCGCTTGACGTTGTCCAGCACGGTCGGGGCGTAGTAGAAGCCCTTTTCCAGGTCCCCGGTACCCCAGGTGCCGCCGCAGCGGATACGGGCGCCTTCCTCCACTGCCTTGTTGACGTAGGCGGTAACCTTGTCACGGTGCGCGGCGGAGATCAGCGGCCCGGTTTCGGCCTTTTCGTCGAAGGGTCCGCCCATCCGGATCATTTCGGCGCGGCGTACCAGCTCATCCACGAAACGTTCGGCAATCGGTTCCTCAACCAGCAGCCGGGCACCGGCTGAGCAGACCTGGCCGGAGTGGACAAAGGCGGCGTTCAGGGCGTTGTCCAGTGCGGCGTCGAAGTCGGCGTCGGCGAAAATAACGTTGGGGTTCTTGCCGCCCAGTTCCAGGGCGACCTTCTTCACGGTCTTGGCCGCGGCGGCGGCGATGATCTTGCCGGTGGCCACGCCGCCGGTGAAGGAGACCAGGTCCACGTCCGGGGACTCGGAGAGCGGTGCTCCGGCCACGGGCCCGGCGCCGAGCACCAGGTTGGCAACGCCGCGGGGCAGGCCGAGTTCCTCGAGCACCTGCATCATCAGGATGGCGGTGTGCGGGGTCAGCTCGGAGGGCTTAAGGATGAAGGTGCAACCGGCTGCCAGTGCGGGTGCGATCTTCCATGCTGCCTGCAGCAGGGGGTAGTTCCACGGGGCGATCAGCCCGCAGACACCCACGGGTTCGTACTCGATCCGGCTGACGACGTCGTTGTTGCCTGCGTCCACCATCCGGCCCGCGTTGGATGCGGCGATTTTGCCGAAGTAGCTGAAGCAGGCAGCGATGTCGTCCATGTCGATTTCGCTTTCCACCAGGCGCTTGCCGGTGTCCAGCGTCTCCGCACGGGCAAATTCATCCTTCCGCTCGCGCAGCCGGGCAGCGACCTTCAGCAGGAAATCCCCGCGCTCCGGAGCCGGCACGGAGGACCATTCCCCGCGCTCCCACGCCGCCTTGGCCGCGGCGATCGCCCGTTCGGTGTCTTCACGGGTCGCCTCGGAGACAGCGGCGACGAACTCGCCGTCGGCCGGGTTGTGGATCTCGCGGATGCCGCCGTCGGATGCGGGCACCCATGCTCCGTCGATGAACAAAGTGGCCGTTGTCATGCTCGTCCCTCCTCGCTGACAAAGTCAGCTTCCCAGTTGTCTTTCGGAACCTGGTCCTCCGTGATGGAGGTATTGCCCGGCACCTCTCGGTTGAGGTGCAGGAACTCCAGGTGGGTCTCGTAGTGGTCCAGGACATCGGTGATGACCTGTTCCTTCGTGTAGCCCATGAGGTCGTAGCCGTGGCTGCCCTCAAGGGAGAACACCTCCATGCGGAAGTACTTGCTGTCCGCCGACGCGTTGGTTGCGTAGGACGGGGTGTCGTACTGCACGGGGTAGATCTGGTATTTGAATACGCGTTCCTCGGCCATTCCCACCTGCAGGTCCAGGTGATGAATGCCGTGCGGTGCCGCCTCGCCTTCGCAGAGTGCGACGTCGGCGCCGCGTTCCTTGAGTTCGTCGTGGACTTCCTGCAGGGCAGGGCGGGCAACGGTTTCGATGAAGCGTTCCACCTGCCGCGGACCGGGGTAGGTCATCACACGGGAGAGTCGCTGGCGCCAGCTGCGTCCGCTGCGCGCGTCCAGGCTGCGGCCGGCAATGATGCTCGGCAGGGAGGCGCGGTAACTGTCCGTCAGGGAGTTCTCCACCCGCAGGGCCTTGTATACGCCCAGCATGATGAACAGCAGCAGGATGGACAGCGGCAGTCCCATGATGATGGTGGCGTTCTGCAGGGTGGTGACACCGCCAACCATCAGCATGGCCAGGGTGAGCAGGCCGGTCACCACGGCCCAGAAGACCCGCAGCCACTTGGGGCCGTCGGAATCCGCGTCCTTCAGGTGCGAGGTGAAGTTGGCCATGACCAGGGCGCCGGAGTCTGCGGATGTCACGTAGAACAGCAGTCCGGTGAAGGTGGCGATGGCCGCTGTGGCCGGCGCCCACGGGTACTGCTCCAGCAATCCGTAGAAGGCCCGTTCGGGCTGGTTCATGGCCACTTCGCCGAATGCCGCGTTGCCGCCCATCACCAGCTCCAGGGCGGAATTGCCGAAGATGGAGATCCACAGCAGGATGAAGGCGAACGGGACAACCATGGTGCCCAGCACAAACTGCCGGATGGTGCGGCCGCGCGAAATCCGGGCCAGGAACAGGCCCACGAACGGAGCCCAGGCAATCCACCAGGCCCAGAAGAACAATGTCCAGGAGCTGAGCCACGCGTCCGGACGGTCATAGGCCATGGTGTCCATGGTCATGGCGGGGAAACGGCTCAGGACGTCACCGATGTTCTGGACAATCCCGTCGAGCAGGAAGTTGGTTTTGCCTGCGATGAGCACAAACAGCATCAGGCAGACGGCGAGGATGACGTTGAGTTCGGACAGCCGCCGGATGCCCTTCTCAACGCCGGAAACCACTGAGACGGTGGCCATGATGACGGAAAGTGCAATCAGTGCGATTTGCACGGTCAGGTTTTCGGGCAGCCCGAACATAAAGCTCAGGCCGTAGTTCAGCTGGACGACGCCGATGCCGAGGGACGTGGCGATGCCGAAGATGGTGCCGAGCAGGGCGGCAATATCCACGCCGTGGCCGAGCGGACCATCGATTTTCCTGCCGAAGATCGGATACAGGGCCGAACGGATGCTCAGGGGCAGGTTGTGCCGGTAGGCGAAGTAGCCCAGTGCCAGGCCCATCAGTGCGTACAGCGCCCACCCGGTGATTCCGTAGTGGAACAGTGTCAGCACCAGTGCCTGCCGGGCGGCCTCCGCGGTGGCGCCGTCCCCGGTGGGCGGCGCCAGATACTGGGTGACCGGCTCCGAGACCGAGAAGAACATCAGGTCAATCCCGATGCCTGCGGCAAAAAGCATGGACGCCCAGGTGAAGACGCCGAACTGCGGTTTGGAGTGGTCAGGGCCCAGCTTGGTCTTGCCCACGCGTGTCAGTGCTGTGACCAGAACAAAAACCACAACGAGGCTGACCACCAGGAAGTAGTACCAGCCCATGTTCTTGGAGACCCAACCCACCATGGAGCCGATGACCGTCTCAGCGTTGTCGGCGGCCAGCATGGCCCACAGGGCGATGGCGAGGATTCCGGTAGCTGAACCGATGAAGACCGTCTTGTTTACCCGGGTTCGCGGCACAGCGGTCTCCGCTGTCTCCGGTTCCGCAAGTTTGCTCATTGGGGGGTCAGTCCTTCGGGTTGCTTTGGAGTTGTAAAAGGCGCTCCGGCAGCCGGGAAACACTGAATGTGGCCGCGGCAGCGCACCGGCCTGCTGCAACTCTGCGGCAGGACTCACGGTGGCAGCGGCAGTGGCAAAGCACATCCGGAGGCATTTTCGAATCTATCAAAGCCCTCGACGCCCCCTCGATTCCTTAGATATGGGTCACATTCCTCCACGTCAGGGCCGTCGGGCGAAGCCCTGGTCCCGGCTGGCTCCCGGCAGCCGGTGAGCCCTGTGCACACCCTGGTTTCCCTGCTACCGTTTTTTGGAAATGGCACTTTTGTGGCCAACACCACAAGCTGCTTCCACGGGAAATTCCGGCTGACAGCCTGTCGGCGCCGACGGCTGATGCCGGCTCTGGGCGGTTGCGGGTTGTTCGAAAGAGGAGTGGGCGGATGTCCGATCTGGACATAATTCTGGACAAAACGGAACGCTCCATGGGCCGCCGGCAGATCCAGGCCGGCCATGCGCTCATGGTGGTTATGGTGCGCGAAATCGGATGGCCCATTGGGGACGTATGGTCCGCCCTGACTGTCCCGGAGCGGTTGGGGCAGTGGCTGGGTGCACCTGACGGGGACCTTCGCCGGGGCGGCACCTGGAATCTCCCGGATGGTTCCCACGGTGACATTCTGCGCTGCGATGCTCCCCGCCTGATGACCGTGTCCTGGGCCCGGGGGGAGAGGCATCCGGCGGAGCTTGAGTTCCGGTTGGCGGCAGAGGACAGCCGAACGCGGATTGAGCTCCGCTACGCATCAGTGCGCAAGGGGTTTGCCCTCACCTCCGACCCGGCCGGCGGGCTGTGGACCGGAGGGGCCGGGTGGGAGTATTTCCTGGACCAGTTGGAAGAGTATGTGGAGGGCCGGGTGCCGGAGAAGGCACTGGGACTGATGCCGGACCTCAGCCCCGACGAGGCAATGGGGGAGCTGTTCGAGGCGCGGAATGCGCGGTGGCGACGGGCCGCGGATGAATTTGACCAGGAGCATGCCCTCTAGTTTTCGGCTGGGACCGGTCCGCAAAATGGCGGAACCGGAGCACCCTCAGAAAACCCCGGTCCGCCGGTGGATGTGCTGTGGATAACTTTACTTTCAAAGTTGAGCTAATTAGACTCAACTTTGTTAGAGCAGCACCGCTAAAGCTGAATCTGCCCAGGTTTTGAGGAGCCACCGTGGACACCAAATTCACGAACAAGAGCCAGGAAGCGCTCTCGGCTGCGGCCATGAACGCGAACACTGCCGGAAATCCGCAGATCGAACCCTCCCATCTGCTCAAAGCGCTGATGGACCAGCGGCAGGGCGTTGCCGTCGCGCTGCTTAAGGCCGCCGGGGTCAACGTGGACACGGTCAGTGCAGGAGCCAGCAGCGCCATCCACCAGCTCCCTTCCTCCTCCGGCTCTTCAGTGGCCCAGCCGCAGTTCTCCCGTCCCCTGCTCCAGGTTATAAACGCCGCACAGCAGGAAGCGGAACAGCTGGGGGACGCTTTCGTTTCCACCGAGCACCTCCTGCTGGGGCTGTCCCTCGACAGCGGGCCGGCAGGCAAGGTTTTGCGTGAGAACAACGCGGGCCATGATGCCCTCATCGCCGTGCTTCCATCCGTAAGAGGAGATCGTAAAGTGACCAACGCTGATCCGGAGAACACCTTCCAGGCACTGGAGAAATTCAGTACGGACCTGACCGAGATGGCCCGCTCGGGCAAGCTGGACCCGGTGATCGGCCGGGATGCGGAAATCCGCCGCGTCATCCAGGTCCTGAGCCGCCGGACCAAGAACAACCCTGTGCTCATCGGCGAGCCCGGTGTTGGCAAGACCGCCGTCGTCGAAGGGCTCGCCCAGCGCATTGTGGCCGGAGACGTGCCGGAGTCGCTGAATGGCAAAACCCTGCTGTCGCTGGACCTCGGATCCATGGTGGCCGGCGCCAAGTACCGTGGTGAGTTCGAGGAACGCTTCAAGGCCGTACTCGAAGAAATTTCCAACGCTGAAGGGCAGATTGTCACCTTTATCGACGAACTGCACACGGTGGTGGGTGCCGGCGCAGCGGAAGGGTCCATGGACGCCGGCAACATGCTCAAGCCGATGCTGGCCCGGGGCGAGCTGCGGCTGATTGGCGCCACCACCCTGGATGAGTACCGGGAGAATATCGAGAAGGACGCAGCGCTGGAGCGCCGCTTCCAGCAGGTCTACGTTGGCGAGCCCAGCGTGCCGGATACTATCGGCATCCTCCGCGGGCTCAAGGAACGCTACGAGGCACACCACAAGGTTGCCATCGCGGACTCGGCCCTTGTCGCCGCAGCCACCCTGTCCAACCGGTACATCACCGGGCGGCAGCTGCCGGACAAGGCCATTGACCTGGTGGATGAAGCCGCTTCCAGGTTGCGGATGGAAATCGATTCCGCGCCGGAGGAAATCGATGAGCTCCGGCGTGCCGTTGACCGCCTGACCATGGAGGAACTGGCCCTGGCCAACGAAACCGACCAGGCCTCCATCGAGCGGCTGGAAGTGCTGCGTGAAGACATGGCCAACCGGAAGGAGCAACTGGCTGCCCTCAATGCCCGCTGGGAAGCTGAAAAGGCCGGCCTGAACCGGGTGGGCGACCTGAAGGCCAAGGTGGACGAACTGCGCGGCCTGGCGGAAAAAGCCCAGCGCGACGGTGACCTCACCGAGGCGTCGCGAATCCTCTACGGCGAGATTCCCGCCCTGCAGAAGGAGCTCGAAGCCGCCCAGCAGGCAGAGGCGAGCAAATATGGCGACGAAGCCCAGGAGCTGATGGTCTCCGAGGAGGTCACGGCGGACGACATCGCCGAAGTGGTTTCGGCCTGGACCGGCATTCCGGCAGGCCGGATGCTGCAGGGGGAATCCCAGAAACTGCTGGACATGGAAGAAGTCATCGGGTCGCGGCTGATCGGACAGACCAAAGCGGTGGCTGCAGTATCGGATGCTGTCCGCAGGTCGCGGGCAGGCGTCAGCGACCCGGACCGCCCCACCGGCTCCTTCCTCTTCCTGGGCCCCACCGGCGTCGGCAAGACCGAACTCGCCAAGGCGCTCGCAGACTTCCTCTTTGATGATGAGCGGGCCATGGTCCGCATCGATATGAGCGAGTACTCCGAGAAGCACGCCGTGTCCCGCCTGGTGGGAGCTCCCCCCGGGTACGTGGGATACGAAGAGGGTGGCCAGCTCACCGAAGCGGTGCGCCGCCGGCCGTATTCAGTGATCCTGCTGGACGAGGTGGAGAAGGCGCACCCGGACGTTTTCGACATTCTGCTGCAGGTCCTCGACGACGGACGCCTCACGGACGGGCAGGGCCGTACGGTGGATTTCCGGAACGTCATCCTCATCCTCACGTCCAACCTCGGCTCGCAGTTCCTGGTGGACCCGGGCATGAATGAGGACCAGAAACGGGAATCGGTGATGGCCATGGTCAACGCCAACTTCAAGCCCGAGTTCCTCAACCGCCTGGACGATGTCATCCTGTTCGACCCGCTGAGCCTGGAGGACCTGACCCGGATTGTCGACATCCAGGTGAGGGCGCTTGCCGCCCGCCTGCACGAGCGCCGGCTGGTACTGGACGTCACCGACGCGGCCCGTGAATGGCTTGCGCTTACCGGCTACGATCCGGCCTACGGTGCCAGGCCCCTGCGCCGCCTGGTGCAGCGCGAGATCGGCGACAAACTGGCCCGGGGCATCCTGGCCGGAAAGATCAGCGACGGTGACACGGTGCTGGTGGACCGGGCCACCGACGGACTGGACGGCGACGGCCTGGTGGCCGAGACCGGACTGACAGTGGCTGCGGCCGGCTAACGGCACGCCGGTCCGGCAGGGAACGACCTTATAAAAGACGAAGGGCTGCACGGCGGGTACTCCCGCTGTGCAGCCCTTTTTGCTGTGGTTCTCTGACGCTGCTCCGACAGGTTAGCGCAGCAGGGACCCGGTGATCTCCTGGCCTTCGGGTGCAAAGACGAAGCAGTCCAGCCGCCGGTCACCGTTGGACCAGGTCTGCTCTGTAGGGATGGACTTGGTCAGCTTCAGGTCCGGGTATTCAGCTGCGGCATCCGCGAAGTCCACGGCGTCGCAGACTTCATTGACGCGCTCTTCGAGGGCGGCTGTGCCGGGGAAGGCATCCCCGTCGGGGAAACTGTCCGTGGCTACCAGCTGGGCGTCGTGCGGGGTCTCACAGCTCACGACGTCGGCCCGGGAGTTCACATCTTCCCAGTCCTGAAGACAGGCGCCGGTTTCGAGGTCCACCGGGTTGACGTTCTCCTCAATCACGCCTTCACCCTTGTCATTGAACACGAAGACAAATAGCAGGATAGCGACGACGGCGGCCAGCACGATCCCGCCGATGATCACGGCGAGGCGGGTGTTGCGACCGGTCGAGCCGCCCTGTTTGGCTGCTGCGCCCGCTGCGGAAGGCCCGGCGGCTGCAGTTCCTGAGCCCGGCGTACCCGCAGCTGTTCCGGCAGGATTCTGCCGGGCGGCTGAGGCGCCCGCAGCCTGGCTTTCGGCAAGGCGGCGGGAGCGGCGCGTGTCAGCGGCCGGTACGGCACCCGTTGCCGGAAGCGCAGCATCTGCGGAGCCGGCACTGGTGCCCTCGGCGCCCGCTGCATCCGCGGCGGACGTCGCGGAAGATTCGGGCAGGGCGCCGGTTGCGGGTGCTGCGGCCGCGATTCCGTGCAGGGGGTGATCCTCGCGGCTGCCATCGGGGACGTCGGCAGGGGTTTCGCCGGTTTCCTTCTCCGTGCCGGGTTCACCGGCTTCTCTTTCAGTATCGGGTTCGCCGGCTTCCGGTTCGGCAACCGCGCCGGCAGTTGCGTCGTCTGTTCCTTCGCCGTCAGCGGCAGCTTCACCATCGACAGCGGGGTCTGTCTCAGCGGAGGTCTCAGCCTGAGGATCTTCCTCAGTTGCCTCGGCGTCTGTCCCGGCGGGGCGTTCTGCCTCCGCAACGGCCCCGGTTCCTGCCTCGGCATCAGGGGCAACCCCGTCCGCGGTTACCTCGTCCTCGATTACCCCGTCGGCTGACCCGGCCTCCGCTGCCTCGGTATCTGCCGCGGCTTCTGCAAGGCCGTCCGCCGGAGCTTCCTCTGCTGCTGCTGCGCCGTCCGCCGCAGCTTCCGGCTCCGTCGTTTCGGCATCCATATCGACAGGCGCTTCGGCATTCGCGTCGACAGGAGTTTCTGCTTTCTGAGCGACATCGGTTTCTGCTGCGGCATCAGCCTCAACGGCTTCTGCCGTGTCCTCAGGAGATGCTTCCGCATCCTCAGCAGGTGCCGGCGTGGCGCCGGCGCCCTCCATGTTCGGGGCGGCGCTGGCCGCCGGTGTGTCCTGCTCCGCCTGTTCCGCCTGCTCGGCGTCCTGTTGTGAACCCTGCTCAGTGTCCGAACCGGCAGTGTTGTCGGCAGGTGCCGGTGCAGGAATAGCTGTCCCGGCGGTCGCGGGATCGCCGGCATCCACGGTTGCGTCGTCGCCGTCGCCGTCACCGTCGTCGTCGCCGCCCTCGCTGTCGCGGTCGCCGCCCTCGCTGTCGCGGTCGCCGTCGTCGCTATCGCCATCACCAGCGCCGTCGCTATCTGTGGCTGCTTCGTCAACGGCCGGAGGTTCTGCTGCGTCCTCGACGGCGTCCTTGCCGACCTGGATCTCCGCGCCGGCAGGGGCGGGCTCAAGTCCGGAAAGCCTGCCCGCTTCCGCCGCATTCGCTTCCACAGCGGCCGCTTCAGAGACAACTTCCTCCAGCGAGGCGGCCTCAACTGCATCACTGCTCAGGGCCGGATCGGCCAGGGCGGGTTCTTCAAGCGTCAGTTCCTCGGGCGCCACGACCACCGGTTCCGGTGGAAGCACAACGTCGTCTGGAAGCACTACGTCGTCGGCCGGGGTGATGTCCGGTTCCCGCGCGGAGTCTGCATCCTCGCCTGCCGGGCCAGTGCCAGGAGCACTGTCGGCCGGAGCCGCGGCGGGGGAACTGCCGTCATTGGCTGTGCCGTTGCCGGCGGACTCCTCCTCCGGTGCGTTGTCCGGGTTCTCGAAGCTGCGCTCCCATAGGCCGGTGTCGTGGCTTCCGTCAGCGGAGAGCCAAGCGGGGGAGTCCGACCGGGCGCTCAGATCTGGGAAGGCCGATGACGAACCGGCCTCCTCCGGTGGCGGTGAGTCCGCTCCCGGTGTATTTTTCTGATCGCTCATGGTGAACGCCTGTCCTCCCTATAGGTGGCGCCGCGAAGCGCCCCAAAACTGTCTCTCCCCCTGACTTTAGCCAATATCCGGGGGCAGGCGCAGGAAACGGGGTGTCGGGGAGCTGTACTAAGTGGTTAGGCAATAGCTCCTGTCGGGGTGCCGGGGGCACAAGGCGGCGGGAAAACATGTAACCTGTACTTACGACAAATTGACCAAATATTCCGAGGCCTCGTTCATCTGCCCGAACGACCCACCTCCGGATCGACGCAAAAAGGGGGTCACGCCATGGGGCGCGGCCGTCAAAAGGCAAAAGCAACCAAGCAGGCACGGGAAATGAAGTACTTCACCCCTGCCACGGACTACTCGGCGCTCCAGCGTGAGCTCTCAGGACCCACGAGTCGTCCATCGAGCCGATACCCTGAGGAACCGGCTGAGCCGGACTACTCGGCGTATGAGGATAAGTACGCGGATCAATTTGGCGACGAAGACGATGATGAGGGTGACCGCCGCATAAGCTAGCGGCAGCCTCAAACGTTGGCCGATTGCCACGCATTCAGCGGATCACCTTCGGGTGGATCCGCTGAATGTCGTTAACACCGGTTCTCCGGACCCGCTACGGGTCCAGGGCCCCGGACCAGGTTTCACCGGTCCGGGGCCTTTGCCGTTCTCAGGCGTAGTCGCCAACCAGCCGCACTGAGCCGCCGTCAACACCCTTGGCGCCCTGCACAAAATCAGGGTCCGAGCCTGCCGGAGTTTCCTCGGCGTCACCGATTGTGCCCATCACCCATGCCGGGACACCGCGGGAAGCGAGTTGCCGCAGCGCCGCGTCCGATCCCGCGGCGTCGACAATGGCTACCATGCCGACACCCAGGTTCAGGGTGCGTTCCAGATCCGGCCTGGGCACGTTCCCCAGTTCGGCGACCAGCTTGAAGACGGGAGGCAGCTCCCAGGTGGAACGGTCCACTGTGGCCTGCAGGCCCTTGGGCAGGACACGTGCCAGATTGGCCGCGAGTCCGCCGCCGGTGACGTGGCTGAAGCCATGCACGCCGGCCGGCTCATGGCGGGCCAGGTCAAGGCAGTCGGCTGCGTAGACGCGGGTCGGTTCGAGCAGTTCTTCGCCGAGGGTGCGGCCGAAGTCGGGGACCTGCCGTTCCAGCTGCCAGCCCGCGTGGTGGATCACGCGGCGGACCAGGGAGTAACCGTTTGAATGGATGCCGGAGGCTGCCATACCAATCACCACGTCGCCGCGGCGTACACGCTCCGGGCCGAGGAGGTTGTCGGCTTCCACAACGCCGGTGGCTGCGCCCGCGACGTCGTACTCGTGCTCACCGAGAAGGCCTGGGTGCTCAGCGGTTTCACCGCCCACCAGTGCCGTACCGGCAACCTTGCAGGCAGCCGCAATGCCGCTGACAATGCCGGCAATCCGTTCCGGCACCACCTTGCCACAGGCAATGTAGTCGGTCATGAACAGCGGCTCGGCGCCCACCACAACAATGTCATCGACAACCATCCCCACCAGGTCGAAGCCGATGGTGTCATGGATGTCCAGGGCCTGCGCAATGGCGACCTTGGTACCCACGCCGTCAGTGGAGGTAGCGAGCAGGGGCTTCTTGTAGGTCAGGAGGCGGGAGACGTCATACAGGCCCGCGAATCCTCCCACGCCGCCCAGGACCGAGGAATTGTGCGTGGCCTTCACCGCGGCCTTCATCAGTTCCACGGCTTTGTCTCCGGCTTCGACGTCCACCCCTGCGGAGGCGTAGGTGATGGAGGTATCAGGGGCGCTCATACGGCCTCTTTCTTGTCGGAATCGTTAAGCAGGTTCTCGAATTCGCTGTCCGGGCCGGGATCGCAGCCGTTGGAGCCGCTGTTCTCGGCGGGATTGGCCGTACCCTGGGTTTCCAGCAGATTCTTGCCGAGCCGGTCCGCTGAGGGCAGCTCAATCGGATACACGCCGGTGAAGCAGGCAGTGCACAGCCGCTCGCGGGGCTGCATGGTGGCATCGATCATGCCGTCTTCGGAGATGTAGGCCAGGCTGTCGGCGCCGATGGACGCGCAGATTTCCTCGACCGCAGCACCGTTGGCAATGAGCTCGGCGCGGGAGGCGAAGTCGATGCCGTAGAAGCAGGGCCATTTCACCGGGGGGGAGGAAATCTTTACATGAACCTCAACGGCGCCGGCCTCGTGCAGCATCCTTACGATGGCCCGCTGGGTGTTGCCGCGGACAATCGAGTCATCAACAACGACCACCCGCTTGCCGCGGATCACCGATTCCAAAGCGTTTAGTTTCAGCTTGATGCCCAGCTGGCGCAGGGTCTGGCTGGGCTGGATGAAGGTGCGGCCAACATAGGAGTTCTTCACGAACCCGTGGGCGAACGGAATGCCTGATTCCTCGGCGTATCCCACTGCAGCCGGGGTGCCGGACTCGGGGACGGGAATCACGATATCTGCTTCGACCGAGTTTTCACGGGCCAGCTGACGGCCCATCTCCACCCGGGATTCGTAGACCGAACGGCCCGCAATGGTGGCGTCGGGGCGGGCCAGGTAGACGTACTCGAAGACACAGCCGGCCGGGGTCGGCTCCCCGAAGGTTCGGCTGCGGACACCGTTTTCATCAATGGCGATGAATTCACCGGGCTTGATTTCGCGGATGAAGCTGGCGCCCACGGTGGCCAGTGCGGACCCCTCGGAGGCCACCACCCAGCCGCGTTCCAGCCGGCCGAGGACCAACGGGCGGACACCGTAGGTGTCCCGCGCGGCGTAGAGGGTGCCCTCGTCCATAAAGACAAACGAGAATGCGCCGCGCAGCTTGGGCAGCAGGTCCATGGCCGTGTCTTCGAGGGAGCGTCCGTCGCTGCCGTTGAGCAGTGCGGTGACCAGGGCCGTGTCGGAAGTGTTGCCCTGGGCAATTTCGCCGCTGCGGGGGCGGCCCTCCCGTTCGAGGATCAGTTCATACAGTTCCGCTGAGTTGGTCAGGTTGCCGTTGTGGGCCAGTGCCACCGTGCCGCTGGCCGTGGCGCCGAGGGTCGGCTGCGCATTCGCCCAGTGGGATGCCCCGGTGGTGGAGTACCTGCAGTGGCCCACCGCGATGTGCCCCTGTAGGGTGTTCAGTGTTGTCTCGTCAAAAACCTGGGATACCAGGCCCATGTCCTTATAGACGCTGATGCGGCTGCCGTCGCTGGTGGCGATGCCCGCCGATTCCTGCCCCCGGTGCTGCAGGGCGTACAACCCGTAGTAGGTAAGCTTCGCTACCTCTTCGCCGGGGGCCCAGACTCCAAAGACTCCACAGGCGTCCTGTGGGCCTTTTTCGCCGGGCAATAGATCATGGGAAAGCTGTCCGTCTCCGCGTGCCATGCAAGCATTCTCTCACGCGTTGTGAGCCGGGCCGCCTGTGTGCGCAACCGTTACGGCAGAGGCTTTTCCGAGGCCGCGGATTCCTGCGGTGCGGAGGCTTCGGGGGCGTCGGCATCCATGCTTTCCACGGTTGCCCGGCGGGACTTGCGGACGCTCACCCAGTCCAGGGTCAGTGCTGTCAGCGCCCCGAGGACCAGCCCCGGCATAGCGAACATCATGGTGAAGAAACCGAGCGTTGCCTCGCGCGTGAAGTTCGGATCCTCGGCGCCGCCGTAGGCAACGAAGAGTGCAGCGATAAACCCGGCGATCACGCCCAATGCCAGGAACGGGACGAAGCGGGGGGCGCGGCGGACTGTAATCTCGCGGCGCTCGGGGCTGTGCTGCTCGGAAACCATAGGTAGATTCTACCGGCCGGGAAACAGCGGAAGCACCTCGGATAAATCGGCACGCAGACCTGAGGCGGCCACCTTTCCCGACTGCACGGCCTCCGACCAGGATTGCCGCCCCGAGATCAGCTCAAGCCAGGTGGCGCCGTCGGTCTCGATCACGTTCGGCGGTGTGCCGCGGGTGTGCCGCGGCCCGGCCACGCACTGGGTGACGCCGAAGGGCGGGACACGGACCTCCACGCTGTTGCCCGGGGCCCGTTCGGCGAGCTCCTCGAGTGTGTACCGTACGGCCGTTGCGGTGGTGGCGCGGTCCGCCCCGCCCGCTGCCACGGCCTGGAGGGCCGCGCGTCCATCCGCTGCGGAAATCCGGCGCCGGGCCATCCGGTTAACCCAGCAGCGCCGTGACCGGCGCGCCCAGCCGCAGGCTCCCTACGGGCTGTCCGCCGCCCAGGACAGGCTGGACGATTTTGTCCAGCACCTTCTCTACTGCCAGCGGGTCCACGGCACCGCTGGCTGCCAGCAGGGTCAGACCCACCAGCGACGCGGCCCGGGTGTTGCCGTCCAGGATCTTCAGTGCCACGGACGCGCCTGTCCCGGTGCCCAGCACCAGGACTCCTTCGGCTCCGTTCTTGGCAATGATCCCGAGATCTTCCATCACAACGGAGTTCTCCCGGCCGTGGCCGTGGACGGCCCACGGGTAGTCAAGCATGGCGGTGGCCACGGTCGCCGCGCGGGCGTTGCCGTGCTTTCCCGAGGGCGCCTTGGCGAGCCGGCCGATACCGCGTGCCAGTCCGGTGAGCGACACCGCCGCCAGTGGGGCGCCGCAGCCGTCCACGGCCCAGTGCTGGATGCTTTCGCCGGTGAATTCCTCGATCACCTCGGCTATCCGGCGCTGCAGCGGGTGCTCCGGGTCCAGATAGGTGGCATGATCCCAGTTGTTTTCGGTGCAGGCCCAAAGGAACGCGGCGTGCTTGCCTGAACAGTTGAAGGCCACCCGCTGCGGGCCCTTGCCCTCACGGATCAGTTCGTTGCGCGCCTCGGTGTCCTGCGGCCAGTCTTCCGGGCACTGCAGGTGCCCCTCGGTGACACCCGCGGCGGAGAGCATGCCCCGCACCACGTCCATGTGCTCGCGCGAACCGACATGGCTCGCGGCGGCCAGTGCCACCTGCGGGCCGCGCAGCGGCACCCCTGACTGCATGGCGGCAACCGCCTGGAACGGCTTGAGGGTGGAGCGCGGGAAGATGGGCGCGGTGATGTCGCCGAGTTCCGTAACCACGGTGCCGTCTGCGGCCATCACAACGGCAGAGCCGATGTGGCGGGATTCTATGAAGCCGTTGCGTTCGAGCACGGCCAGTTCAACGGCATCGGATGCGGTAAAAGTTGCGGGCATGTCATTCAGTCTAAAGGGCGGCGGACCGCGGGGGACGAACCGGCGATGGCGGCCCCGGCACCGCCGTCGATCTGCCGCCCCCCGCTGGCCTGCGGCGCCCTGCTGCCTGGCCCGGCGTCCGCAGTTCCACTATCGGGCTACCGGCCGGTTACCTGCAATGCTGTGCTGCCGTGCGGGTACTGTTCGGCCCAAAACACCTGTGAATACGGCACGCCTTCTCCGGAACCGGGCATGGCCCAGGTAGCCGCGCCGGTCCCGCGCCACCGCGTCATGTAAGCGGTGATGCTTTCAGGCCCTCCCGGCCAGCAAGTACCCTGAACTACTGTGAAGGTACTCGTTGTTGGCCCAGGTGGCCGCGAACACGCCCTTGTCCGAGCACTCCTGGCCGATCCCTATGTCCGGGAGGTCCACGCGGCCCCCGGTAACGCAGGGATTGCAGAGCTGGTTCCCGTGCACCCCGTCGATGCAGGCTCGCCGGAAGCGGTGACCGAACTTGCCACCTCGCTCGGGTCCGACCTGGTGGTGATCGGTCCGGAAGCCCCGCTCGCCGCAGGCGTGGCGGACGCCCTGCGGGAGGCCGGCATTGCCGTGTTCGGCCCGTCCAGGGCTGCCGCCCGGCTGGAGGCCTCCAAGGCATTCGCCAAACAGGTCATGGCCGCAGCCAACGTGCCCACCGCCATGGCACGCGTGGCAAAAACACCGGAGGAAGCGGCTGACGCCCTGGATACCTTCGGAGCCCCGTACGTGGTCAAGGATGACGGGCTGGCCGCAGGCAAAGGCGTGGTGGTCACCGATGACCGGGACCAGGCGCTGGATCATGCCCGGGCCTGCTTCGATGCAGGCGGCAGTGTGGTTATCGAAGAGTTCCTGGACGGCCCGGAGGTGTCCCTCTTTGTGATTTCGGACGGCCGTCATGCGGTGCCGCTGGCCCCTGCCCAGGACTTCAAACGGATTTACGACGGCGACGCCGGCCCCAACACGGGCGGCATGGGCGCCTACTCGCCGCTGGACTGGGCGCCGGCAGGTCTGGTGGAAGACGTTGTCCGCCGCGTAGCGCAGCCGACCATCGACGAAATGGCCTCGCGGGGCACCCCGTTTGTTGGGGTGCTGTACTGCGGACTGGCACTGACTACCCGGGGCATGCGCGTTATCGAGTTCAACGCGCGGTTCGGTGACCCCGAGACGCAGGCAGTGCTGGCACGGCTCAAAACCCCGCTCGGCGGGCTGCTGATGGCCGCTGCGAAGGGCGAACTGGATGCCATGGAACAGCTGAAGTGGGATCCGCGCCCTGCCGTCGCCGTAGTGGTGGCGGCGGAAAATTATCCCGACACGCCCCGCACCGGTGACAGGGTCCGCGGGCTGAAGAAGGCCGGCCGCCTGGACGGTGTGCATGTGCTGCACGCAGGCACCCGGTTGGAAAAGGACAAGGTCCGCAGCGCCGGCGGCCGGGTACTCGCCGTCGTCGGACTGGGGGAGGACCTGGTCCAGGCCAGGGACCGTGCGTATGCCGGTGTGGACCTGATCAGCCTGGAAGGCTCACAGCACCGCACCGACATTGCCCTGCAGGCCGCACGCGGAGAAGTCCGGGTGCCCCAGGGCAGCGCAGGTACCGGCCTGGCGGGCGAACCGAGTGAAAAGGACCTGGCATGAGCGGCATCGGCACGGCACCGGAACTGCCCGGGTGGCGGCACGTTTACTCGGGCAAGGTCCGGGACCTGTACGTGCCGGCGGGGGACGACGGCGCCGGCAACCGGGTGCTGGTTGTCGCCAGCGACCGGATCAGCGCCTATGACCACGTGCTATCCAGCATCATCCCGGACAAGGGCCGGATCCTCACGCAGCTCAGCCTCTGGTGGTTTGATCAGCTGGGGGAAATCCCCAACCACGTCATTTCCGCCCGGGAGGGCATCCCGGCCGCGGTGGCCGGGCGGGCCATGATCTGCAAAAAGCTGGAGATGTATCCGGTGGAGTGCATTGCCCGCGGTTACCTCACCGGATCCGGTCTGGCGGAATACCGGTCCTCGCAGACGGTCTGCTCCCTGCCGCTGCCCGCCGGGCTGGTGGACGGTTCCCGGATTGAGCCGGCCATCTTCACCCCCTCGGCCAAGGCTGAACAGGGCGAGCACGACGAGAACATCACCTACGAAGCCGTCGAACAGACCGTAGGCGCAGACACCGCCGAACAGCTGCGCACGCTGACCCTGGATATCTATACCCGCGCCGAGGCCATTGCCCGGCAGCGCGGCATTATCCTGGCGGATACCAAGGTGGAGTTCGGGCTGGATCCGGAAACCGGGGATGTCACGCTGGGGGATGAGGTGCTGACCCCCGATTCCTCGCGCTTCTGGGATGCGGCCCTGTACTCACCGGGCAGGGCTCAGCCGTCCTTTGACAAGCAGTACGTGCGCGACTGGCTCACGTCCCCGGCCTCGGGCTGGGACAAGGCCTCCGACGCGCCGCCGCCTGCGCTGCCCGACGACGTCGTGCACCGCACCCGTGAGCGCTACGTGGAAGCCTATGAGCGGCTTACCGGACAGGCGTTTGTCTAACACCGGCTGAGGCGGGAAACGACGAAAGGGGTGCCGCGGCGGTAAAGCCGCGGCACCCCTTTCTTTTGTTTTTGTCCTGCGAATCTCTTTGTCGGCGGGTCGCTTTGTCTTGCGGAGTTAAACGCAAAAGGCTCCGGCCAGATTTCTCTGACCGGAGCCTTGCTGGTCGGGGTGACAGGATTTGAACCTGCGACCTCGTCGTCCCGAACGACGCGCGCTACCAAGCTGCGCCACACCCCGTAACCATTGTTTCCCGAGTGTTTGACCACCTCGCGAAGCAACTTTACAAGGATACTAGAGAAACCCCGATTCCGCGAAACCGGCCCCAGCGGCGGTTACGTCACAGTCGTTTTCCCGCTGCCTGGCGTCCCGAAACCGGGCGCCGGGCGGGTGCTGCCGGAGTCAGGAATCCCGGGCTGCGAGGGTCAGCAGGACGGCCTCGGGCCGGCAGGCGAACCGGACCGGGGCGAACCGGGAAGTACCGATGCCGGCCGACACGTTCAGCGGGATGCGCCGTCCGCCGTGCGCCCAGGACGTCAGGCCGCGCGCCTGCCACGTGGGCAGGTCACAGTTGCTGACCAACGCTCCGTACCCGGGAATGCGCACCTGGCCGCCGTGCGTGTGGCCTGCCAGGATAATCTCCGCGCCGCCGTCGGTGAACTGGTTGAGTACCCGCTGGTAGGGCGCGTGCGCAACCCCGATCCGAACCTCCGGAGCGGAGGAATCCGTTCCGGCCGGGAGGTCGTCAAAGCCGGGGTATTCGTCACGCGACAGGTGCGGATCATCCACGCCGGAAAAGTTCAGGCGCAGCCCGCCCAGCTCCATCAGGGCCGTGGTGTTGGTCAGGTCCTGCCAGCCGGCATCACGAAAGGCCGTAAACAGCAGGTTCCACGGCAGCTCCCGGGGGGTGTGCTTGTGCTTGGACGGGCCGGTGAAATACGTGAACGGGTTCTTCAGCACCGGTGCGTAGTAATCATTGGACCCGGGAACAAACACACCCTGGAACCGCATCAGCGGCTTCAGCGCCTCCAGCACCGGCGGGACGGCATACGGGTGGCTGAGGTTGTCCCCGGTGTTTACCACCAGATCAGGTTCAAGCTCTGCGAGGCTCTGCAGCCACCGGACCTTGCGCTCCTGGCCGGGAACGAAGTGGATGTCGGAGAGGTGCAGGACCCGCAACGGGCTGCTACCTGCGGGAAGAACCCGAACGGTTTCTTCCCGCAGGCCGAAGAGATTGCGCTCGATCAGGGACCCGTAGGCAAGCGCGGCTGCGCCCGCCCCTGCGACGCCGCCGGCCAACCAGGCCGACGTCCGCGCAGCGGAGGCCAGGGATGAATCAGCCACTAACCGTTCCCGCCGCCGTTGTTGGCGCCGCCTTCACCGCCGCCGTTGTTTCCGGCATCCCCACCGGGGGCGCCGCCCGCGTTGTTTCCGGCATCTCCGGCGGGAGCTCCGCCTCCGTTGTTGCCCTCGCTGCCGCTGTTACCGGGCTTATCATCCTTGTCCGCGGCCGGTTTCTCCGGCGGAGTAGCCCGGGGCGGCGGCGCGGTATTACCGATGATGCTGGGCGGCGGTGCGGTGAACGCGTTGGCCTCGTACTGGCCGGCGATGCGCTGGACGTAGTTCTTCCATGAGGGCCCCGCAATGAGTGAACCGTCAATTTCCGGGTAAACCCGGCCACCGATCAGCTTGTCCGACATGGTGGTGTTGTTGGCCTTCCAGTTGCCGATCCAGGAGGCGGTCGCCATGCCGGTGCTGTAGCCCATGAACCAGGTCTGGGAACGGTAGTCATTGGTTCCGGTCTTGCCTGCAGTGGGCACACCGACCTGCAGGTTCAGGCCGGAGCCGTTGGTCATTACGCGCTGGGTCGCCATGTTGACGCCCTGGGCAACTTCCTTCTTCATCACCTGTTCACAGGACTGCTGCGGCACCGGGTACTCCGTGCCGTCGGAGCCGGTCACGGATTCAAGCGCGATGGGCTCGCACTTCAGGCCCTCTGCAGCGAAGGTGGCGAAACCGGTGGCCATGGACAGCGGCGAAGCGTCGCCGCCGCCGCCGAAGGTCGACGGCGGGTCGATGGAGAGCATTTGCCGCTCGCCGTCGGCGCTCTTGCCGTTGTGGATGCCGGCAGCGAAGGCCAGCTTCTGGAAGGAGCACAGATCCAGCTGGTTGATCTCAGCCAGGGTAATCGTGTTGTAGGACTGGGCCAGGCCGTCCAGAACCGTTGTGGTCTTGTAGTTGGTGTCGCCGTAGTTGATCGGCGTCCACGGCTCCAGCGCCACATACCGGCCTCCCGGCAGGCAGCTGGCGTTCCACGTGTGCCCGGCAGGGTAGGTCCGCTTGGAGCCGTTCAGTGTGGTGTTCAGCGTTTTGCCGGCGTCGAGCCAGGCCGCGACCGTGAACGGCTTGTAGGTGGAGCCAGGCTGGAAGCCGCCCAGCCCGTTGAGGTACTTGTTCGGATCGCCGTTCTGGTTCACGTCCACGTTGAAGTTCTGGACAGAGTTACCTGCGGCAATTTCCGGTGTGTAGCGGGTGTTCTGGGCCATCACGAGGATCTTGCCGGTGCCCGGCTCCACGCTGACCATGGAGTGGCCGATCTCAGCGTCGGTAGTGTCCGGGTTGGCCGTCTCGTTGATTGCCGTCTGCGCGGCGTTCTGGAACGTCGGGTTCAGAGTGGTCTTGATGCTCAGTCCGCCGCGGTAGAGCAGCTTGGTACGGTCTTCGTCGGTGGCGCCGAAGTTTTCATCGTTCAGGATCAGATGTGTGATGTAGTCGCAGAAGTACGGTGCCTGTTCGGCGCCGACGCAGTTGCTGGGCACGGGGGTGATCTGCAGGCCCAGGTCGGTGGCCACCGCGGCGTCGTAGTCCTCCTGCGTGATGCGGCCCTTGTCCAGCATGGCCGCCAGCACCAGGTTGCGGCGTTCCAGGGCGCGTTCCGGGTTCAGCTCCGGGCTGTAGAAGGTGGGTCCGTTGACCACGCCGGCCAGCAGTGCCGACTGGGCGATATTCAGGTCCTTGGCATCCACGTTGAAGAAGTAGCGCGCTGCTGCCTGGACGCCGTACGTTGTGCCGCTGAACGGGACAATGTTGAAGTAGCCCTCAAGGATTTCCTCCTTGCTGAGCTCCTTTTCCACCGCAATGGCAAGCTTCATTTCGCGCAGCTTGTCACCGACCGTTTTACCGCCGCTGAAAACAACTTCCTCGTCGTTCTGCAGGTTGGTGTCGATGATGACGTTGTTCACGTACTGCTGGGTGATGGTGGAAGCACCGCGGGTGCTGTCACTGGTGGCGTTGGAGACCAGGGCGCCCATGATGCCCTGCAGGTCCACGCCGCCGTGCTCGTAGAAGCGGTCATCCTCGATGGCCAGCATCGCGTCCACCATGTTGGGCGAAACCTCTTCGAGGGTCACCGGCTGGCGGTTTTCCTCATACAGGGTGGCGATCAGCGAACCGTCATTCGCGTAGATCTTCGACGGGGTAGCCAGTGCGCCCCGCTCCAGTTCCGAGGGAAGCTGGTCGAAGAACTGGATAGAGCCGGAAGCCGCGGTGCCGGTTGCTGCGGCCGCCGGAACCAGGAGACCGGCTGCCAGAACTCCGCAAAGAGCACTGATGCCGAAGAACGCGACGAGCTTTCCGAGAGTGGTCGCCGTGTCGAAGAACGGTGATTTGCGTGCTGCCATGCGTGACAGTCTACAAGCACGTTACCCTTTCCCTTATGACCAAATGGGAATACTTCATTACACCACTTCCACTTCACACACCCGGGCAGGTGCTGAATATGCACGGCGATGAGGGATGGGAACTGGTCCAGATCGCCCCGGCGCCCAACGGGACCGGCTCCGTGGCCTACATGAAACGCGAAAAAACGTCGTGAGCGCGACTGCCGGGGCAGTTTCGGCCGTTGAGATCCGGCTGCGGGAGCTGGGCCTGACCCTGCCCGCCGTCGCGGCTCCGGTGGCTGCCTACGTCCCTGCGGTCATCACGGGGAACCTGGTGCACACCTCGGGCCAGCTCCCGTTCGTGGACGGTGCGCTGCCGGCCACGGGCAAAGTCGGAGCGTCCGTGGATCCCGCGGACGCCGCCTCTTACGCCGCCATCTGCGCCATCAATGCCCTGGCCGCGGTGAAGTCACAAATAGGTGATCTTGATCGCATCAGCCGGGTGGTGAAACTGGTGGGCTTTGTTGCGTCGGATCCCTCCTTCACCGGACAGCCTGCCGTAATCAACGGTGCCTCGGAACTGCTTGGGAAGGTATTCGGAGAGGCCGGAAGCCATGCCCGCTCCGCCGTCGGCGTTGCCGTCCTGCCGCTGGATGCGCCCGTCGAAGTAGAAATGATCGTGGAATTTGCCTAGCTCCACCGTCCGGCTTTTTCCCGTTGCCCCGGATCAGCGGGTAGCCGCGCAAAGCTGGTTCGAACGCCCTGACCGGACGCCCCGCAAACCGCGGCTGGCGTCCTCAGTGGTGCTGTTGCGGGACTCTCCACGCGGGACGGAAACCTATCTTGCCTACCGCCGCGGTGAGTCGCCGCTGGGCAAGGTCGCTTTCCCGGGCGGAAGCGTTGAGGAGAACGACGACGCGCAGGGGACCTGGTACGGCCCGGCGCCGTCGGCCTGGGCCAAGTCGATGGGGATCAGCGATGCCCGCCTGGCCCGCCGGCACGTTGTGGCCGCCATTCGGGAGCTTTTCGAAGAGACCGGCATCCTGCTCGCAGGTCCGGATGAATCAACGCTGCTGGAAAGCAACCGCGCGCCCGAGTGGATGGCGGCGCGCACAGCCATTGCCGCCCAGGACGCGTCCTTCCTCGAGCTGCTGGGCAAGCGGGGCCTTGGCCTGCGGACTGACCTGCTGCGGCCGCTGTCCAACTGGCACAGCCCGGATTTCGCCCTTCGGCGTTTTGATACCCGTTATTTCGCTGCGGTCCAGCCGCTGGGCCAGGATGCCACGCTGCTTGAGGGCAAAGGCGTCTGGGCGGCCTGGAAACCTGCCGGAGACGTCATTGCGGCGCGGGACACCCCGGAGCTGGGCGACGAAATCGGACGCCCGGATACCCAGGGACTGACTCTGGGGGAGCTGGTGGTGCCGCCGGTGGAGATCACCTTGGAGAAGCTTGCCTCGGCGCGCGGCTGCATTGCCTACCTCTCCAGCCGCCGGCCGGCAACGGTGTACCGGCCCGAGCTGGTGGACATCGACGGCGAGCCGCGCCTGGCGGTCAGCCCGGGAGGTGCGGCCGAAGGGTCGTCCCAGCACGGACGCTGAGGTTGCCCGCCGCCCGGAAATGACGGTGACACAAACAGCAACGGCGCCGGATCCCCCAGGGGAGCCGGCGCCGTCGTCGTGTGCTGTTATTACTGACAGTTAGCGGGAACGCTGCCGCAGCCGCTGCACGTCCAGGATCACCACGGCACGGGCTTCCAGGCGGAGCCAGCCGCGCTGGACAAACTCGGCAAGGGCCTTGTTGACCGTTTCACGCGAAGCGCCGACCAGCTGGGCCAGCTCTTCCTGGGTGAGCTCGTGTGCCACAAGGATGCCATCGGTGGCGGGACGGCCGAAGCGGTCCGCCAGATCCAGCAGAGCCTTCGCAACGCGGCCGGGAACGTCGGAGAAGACGAGGTCCGCCAGCGACTCGTTGGTGCGGCGCAGGCGGCGGGCCAGTGCCTGCAGCAGCTGCACGGAAACCTCGGGGCGGGTTTCAATCAGAGCGCGGAGGTTCTCGTGCCGCAGGCCGGCAAGACGGGTTTCAGAGACCGCGGTGGCCGTGGCGTTGCGGGGCGAGGGATCAAAGAGTGCCATCTCGCCGAACAGTTCACCCGGACCCAGGATGGCCAGCAGGTTCTCACGGCCGTCCGGGGCGGACCGCCCCAGCTTGATCTTGCCGGAGACGATGAAATACAGCTGGTCGCCCTGGTCGCCTTCCCGGAAAACGGAGGCCCCGCGTGAGAGGTCGACCTCAGTGAGCTCTTCGGTCAGAGCGGCGAAGACGTCGTCTCCCAGAGAGGCGAACAACGGCGCGCGGCGCAGTACCTCGATATCCATGAAATCTCCTGTAAATAGTGTTCTCTACCTATTATCTTGCCGCACGTCACTCCCTTGTGACACCTAAAGCACGTTTGTTCGCCGATGGATGAGAAAAAGAGCCTCAGCACGCGTATGGCGGGTGGAGGCGGATAGCGGGTTCTTCAGGTTGTCCGGATAAACTCGTCAACACCGAGCGGCCTACCCTCCGCCGGGACGCCTCGACTGAACTTTTGGAGCTCTTTGTGCTCGGATTGACACTTCTGGACATCATTCTGCTCCTTGTCCTGCTCTTTTACCTGCTGGCCGGTCTGCGTAACGGACTGGTAGTGACCCTCGGCGGAATCGTGGGATTTGTTGCGGGCGCAGTGGCGGCGTTTTTCGCCATCCCCCTTGTCGCGGGCTGGGTGCCCGACAACGGCTGGCGGCTGACCGTGGTGATTGCCACGGCGGTGGTCCTGGTGCTGGTGGGGCATGCCGCAGGCGCGGCGCTGGGCGGCATGATCCGGCGCTGGCTGAATTTCCCGCCGCTGCGCTTCCTGGACCGCCTGCTTGGCGGTGCGGTGAACCTGGTGGTCGCGGCCCTGGTGATGGCAATGCTGGCGTTCAGCGTGACCACGCTGGGTGTGCCCTTCCTTTCGCAGCAGATCGCCGCGTCCAGGGTGCTGGGCACCATTGACGACGCCACACCGGAACAGGTGAAGGCCTGGAGTGCACAGATCCGCTCCTTCACGGTCTCCGAGGGGCTGCCGACCATCCTGGACAGTGCGGCTCCCCAATCGGTGGTCCCGCCCAGCGCAGAAGTGGATTCCCCGGCTTTGCGGACGGCGTCCGCCTCGGTACTGAAGATCACCGGCACGGCGTACCAGTGCGGGCAGAACCAGACGGGGTCCGGTTTCGTGGTGGCCGATGACAGGGTGGTTACCAACGCCCACGTGGTTGCCGGCGTGAATGAACCCGTGGTGGAAGTGCCGGACGGAAGCGTGCTTCCCGGCCGGGTAGTGTATTTCGATTCGGCCCGGGATCTGGCGGTTCTTGCCGTGGACAACCTGGATGCCGCGGCGCTGCCGGTAGGCGAGGAGCTGGCCGCGGGCGCCACGGCGGCCTTTGCCGGGTATCCGGCCGGCGGCCCCTTCCGGCTGCAGGCCGCCAGTGTTGAGGGACTCTCCGACGTCGCCGTGCGCGACATCTATGGAACCGCGCCCGAGGTGCTGGAGGTCTATACCCTGGCCGCGAACGTGCAGCAGGGCAACTCCGGCGGGCCGCTGCTGGACATCGACGGGCGCATAGCCGGAGTGATCTTTGCCAAGACCACGGGGGACCAGCCCATCGGCTACGCCCTCTCACTGGCTGAAGCGGGCCCCGTTATCGAGGCTGCTCCCGGTTACAGCGAGCCTGTCTCCGCGGGCCAGTGCACCAGCAAATAGCCGGTTAGCTGAGCCAGTCCAGGGACTGGCCATGGGGGCCCGTGCGCGCCACAGGTGTGCCGTTGTGGTGCAGCACAAACAGGCCGGGGGCCATCTCTCCGGAGGGCGCCTCAAAGCCCGGAACTACTCCCTGCCCTTCGTTGGCGAGCCAATGCACAGGGCGTCCCGGAACGTTCAGGTGGCCGGACATGGTGTCCCGGAAAACCTCCCGGTCTGCTTCCGGCAGGTAGGCCAGCACCGCGGTGTGGAATACGACGACGGCGGCCTCGGGCGGGGCGGCCTCTATGAGTCCGGCAACTTCGTCATTCAGATCGCCCCGGACCACTTCGGCGGGGGTGCGGGCAGCCTCCGCTGCCGCCGCGCGCAGCAGCCTGCGGCGGTCCTCCATGCCCGGCCAGATCAGAGCGTCCAGCCAGGCCAGGTCTTCGGGGTTGCCCGGATCCAGCGGATTGAGGTCCACGCCTGTCCGGTGGATGATGTCCGGGACAGCGCGGGGAAGCGGGGGATTGCCGGTGGTTCGGCATTCCAACACCAGGTCCCGGCGTCCCTGGCCGTTGATGACAGCGCCGCCGTCGTACCGGTAGGCGTACCGGTCCGGATACAGGCAGAGGCCGGCGGACGCACCAACCTCTATCAGCGCCAGCGGGCGGCCCTCGCTCCGCGCGATCCCGGCCAGTACGGGAAGGAGCACGGCACATCGGCGCGGCTCGTTGGTTTGTGTGCTGCGGCTCAGGATGACGTCCCGGATGCCGCTCCAATGATCCTTCAGGAAGGTACGGAACGCGCTGTAGGGGCCGTCGTCGGCGCCCCGGCTTCGGGCGGCGGAGAGCACCAGGTTGGGTTGGCGATTGTTGCGGGGTAAACCGTCAATCAGCTCCAGCACTTCGGTGTCGCGGCTGATTTCCATGGCCCACTGCTCGTAGAGCTACGAGGAACCGCGGGCCTCCAGGCGGGCGAACTGTTCGTACCGCTGCCCAGTGGGCGGCGCGTCAGCCACCGGACGGCTCCGAGATCTGCACCAGGTACTCCACCGCCATCCGGTAGCCGCTGATCCCTGCACCGCAGATCACTGCCTCGGCCACCGCCGAGACGAACGAGTGGTGCCGGAACTCCTCGCGCCGGTGGATGTTGCTCAGGTGCACTTCCACTACGGGCAGCTCCACACCGGACAGGGCATCGGCGATGGCTACGGATGTGTGGCTGTACCCGGCCGGGTTGATGACAATGCCGTCAGCAGTGCCTCGGGCGCTGTGGATCGCGTCGATCAGGTCGCCTTCGTGGTTGGACTGCACGCAGTCCACTGTCCAGCCGTGGGCTGAGGCGGCGGCCAGTGCCGCCGCCTCGACGTCCTCCAGCGTGTCACTGCCGTAGATGGCCGGCTCACGGGTGCCCAGCAGGTTCAGGTTGGGTCCGTTGACGATCAGGAGGTTGCGGGTCTGCGCTGTAGTCATGGCTTAACTATGCCGGAGCAGATACCTCTGAAGACGGCAGGTCGGCTGTGTTACGCGGTGTCATCCGCCGCGAAAGGAGCGCGCCGGCGATGGTAATCAGGGACATCGCGGCCAGGACGACGCCGGGATGCCACCAGGCGCCGTCGGTTTGGATGCCGAACCACGCGGTGATGGACGGGGTGAACCCGGACAGGATGCCGGCGAAACTGTAGGCCAGGGACATGGCCGTGAACCCGGTGCGGGCGGGGAACAGGTCGGCCATCAGCCCGCCCAGGGCGGCCCAGGCTGCTGTCGGGGCAATACCGCCGATCAGGATGGTGAGGATGTACACCGGCTCGTTTGCCTTGCTGATGATGAAGTACAGCGGGAAGGAAATCAGCAGGGTGGCCACCGCGCCGGCCAGGACCATGCGGGCTGAGCCGATCCGGTTGGCCAGGAAGCCGAAGGCGGGGATGGTTGCCAGTTGCAGCACCGAACCCACCAGCGCAGCGTTCAGGACCGTGGATTGGGACAGCCCCAGCTCAGTGATCCCGTAGGACTGGGTGTAGGTGGTCATCAGGAAGTAGGAGCCGATGCCCAGCAGGGCGGCTGAGGCGGCCACCAGCAGCGCCAGCCACTGCGTGCGCAGCACTTCCAGGACAGGAACGCGGATGACCTGGTGTGCCTTGGCTACGCCCTTGAAGACGGGGGTCTCATCAATGGCCAACCGCATGTACAGGGCAATGCCCATAAAGGGGAAGGCGAGCAGGAACGGAATCCGCCAGACCCCCGCTTCCATGGCTTCATCGGAGACCTGGGCCAGCAGCAGGAAAATGCCGGTGACCATGATGGTGCCTACCGGTGAGCCGATCTGCGGGATGGCTGCGTACAGGGCACGCTTCCGGGGTGCTGCGTGCTCGGTGGCGATCAGGATGGAACCGCCCCATTCACCACCCACGGCCAGGCCCTGCAGGAGGCGGAGCAGGACGAGCAGCAGCGGAGCCCAGACGCCGATGGTGTTGTAGTCCGGGAGCAGGCCCACGGCACCGGTGGCAACACCCATCAGGACAATGGTGCCGATCAGGGAGGTTTTCCGACCCACCCGGTCACCGATGTGTCCGAACAGAATGGCTCCGAGCGGACGGGCCACGAAACCCATGCCCAGCGTCAGGAAGGAGAGCAGGGTGCCGGTCAGGGGATCCACGTCCGGGAAGAAAATCCGGTTGAGGATCAGCGCTGCGGCGGTGCCGAAGACATAGAAGTCATAGGACTCCAGTGCGGTGCCTAGGAAAGATGCGCCGGCAACCTTGCGGGCCATCTTGGCTGATGAGGGGGCGTCCGGTGTGGCCGGTGTGAGTGAAGTAGACACGGAAAGGAATTGTCCTATCCGCCGTCACTTTCGCCAAGTTCCTGAGTCCAAGGTCACATTCACGCCGTTCCGCCGAGCGGAAGCTGCCCGCTACTCCCCGGAAATCCTGGCGCGGGCGGGGGAATCCTCCGGTAGCCGGGCGAGGATCAACGCGCGGCCGGCAGCGGTCAGTGCCGGGCCCACGGCCGCTGCGTCCTGCACGTACCCGTGCACCATGGCGCCGTCGCGCAGCATCAGCAGCTGGTCCGCCAGCTGCTCCGGGTCCCGGATCCCCAGTTGGGCGAGCCAGCCGGCAACCAGGCCGTGCAGCCATTGGCGGTGCGCGGAGACCACAGCACGGACCGGATGCTCCGGATCCGGATATTCGGCGGCCGCATTTATGAAGGGACAGCCGCGGAAGTCCGGAGTGCAGGCTTCGGTGCCCATGGCTTCTGCGAGCTGGCGCAGGCCGGTGCATGGATCCGGATCCAGCTGCTCGGCCTGCCGGCGCATGCCCTCGGACTGGTCCTGCAGGTAGGCAACCACCAGATCGTCCTTGGAGCGGAAGTGACGGTAAAAGGTGACCTTCGTGGTGCCGGCTGCGGCAATGATCTTGTCCGCGCTGACGGCGCGTACGCCCTCGGTGTAGAAGAGGCTTGAGGCCCGGCGAAGGATTCGTTCGCGCACATCCGACGGTTTGGCTGCCATTTCCTGTTCCCCTGCTTCCGCTGCTGCTGTGACCTGCTGTGTCCACCTCTTGTGTCCATCTGTTGCGGTAGACGTACTAGTTAGTCTACCTTGAAGGGGACCGAGTTTTCCATCACGAAGGAGTTCCCATGAGCGCTTTGTACACCGCAGCTGCCACCGCCACCGGAGACGGACGCAACGGCGAAGCCCGCACCAGCGACGGCAAGCTTGAGGTGAACCTCTCCACTCCTACCGAAATGGGCGGTTCCGGTGAGGGCACCAACCCCGAGCAGCTTTTTGCCACCGGTTACGCAGCCTGCTTCCTCTCGGCCCTGAAGATGGTTGCCCGGATGGAGAAGGCAGCCATCGCAGATGCCGCAGTGACAGCGGACGTCAGCATCTACAAGCAGGACGAAGGCGGCTTCAAGCTCGGCGTGGCCCTGCACGTGGAGATGTCCGGTGTGGACGAGGCGACGGCGGACAAGCTGGTCCAGGCCGCGCACCAGGTCTGCCCTTACTCCAATGCCACCCGCGGCAACATTGAGGTGGAGCTGGACGTCACTGTCGGCTAATCACCGGCAACTGCCATAAACGCCACAGGCGCCCTCCCCGGTCCGGGGGAGGGCGCCTGTGCTGTTATGCCGGGAGCGGTTACTTCCGCAGTGATTCGGCGATCTGCTGCATCACCGTGTTGTCGGCCAGGGTGCTTGAGTCCCCGGCTTCGCGACCTTCCGCCACATCCTTCAGGAGACGCCGCATGATCTTTCCGCTGCGGGTCTTGGGCAGTTCGGGAACCACCAGGATGTGCCGCGGCTTGGCAATGGGGCCAATCTCCTTGCCCACATGGTTGCGGAGGGTGGTGACAATATCGTCATCGTCCTTGGCGCTGCCGCGCAGGATCACGAACGCCACCACGGCCTCGCCGGTGGTGTCATCCGCCGCGCCGACGACGGCGGCCTCGGCCACCGACGGGTGGCTCACCAGTGCCGATTCAATCTCGGTGGTGGAGAGCCGGTGCCCGGACACGTTCATCACGTCATCCACGCGGCCCAGCAGCCAAATGTCGCCGTCCTCATCCTTCTTGGCGCCGTCTCCGGCGAAATACATGTTGTCGAACCGGGACCAGTAGGTTTCCTTGAACCGCTCCGGATCTCCCCAGATGCCGCGCAGCATGGACGGCCACGGCTCCTTGACCACCAGGAAGCCGCCGGAACCGTTCGGAACCGGTTCGCCCATTTCATCCACCACGTCCACCGAGATGCCCGGCACGGCTACCTGGGCCGAGCCAGGCTTGGTGGCCGTGACCCCCGGCATGGGGGCGATCATGTGCCCGCCGGTTTCGGTCTGCCACCAGGTGTCCACGATCGGAGCCGGGTTCTCCTTCTTCCCGCCGTTCGCGCCAATGACGTTCCGGTACCACATCCAGGCCTCCGGGTTGATGGGCTCGCCCACGGTCCCCAGCACCCGGATGGAATCCAGGTTGAATTTCTGCGGGATGTCCCGGCCCCATTTCATGCAGGTGCGGATGGCGGTGGGGGCGGTGTAAAGGATGGAGACCTTGTACTTTTCCACCAACTCCCACCAGCGGCCCTGATGCGGGGTGTCCGGTGTCCCCTCGTACATCAGCTGGGTGGCTCCGTTAATCAGCGGTGCATAGGCCACGTAGCTGTGCCCGGTGACCCAGCCGATATCCGCGGTGCACCAGTACACGTCCGTCTCCGGCTGCAGGTCAAAGGTGTTCCGGTGGGTGAATGCCGTCTGGGTCAGGAAGCCGCCGGTGGTGTGCAGGATGCCCTTGGGCTTGCCGGTGGTGCCGGAGGTGTAGAGGATGAACAGCGGATGCTCCGAGTCGTGTCCGACGGCGGTGTGTTCGGTGTCCGCGGTATCCACGACCTCGTGCCACCAGCGGTCCAGGCCGTCGGTCCACTCCACGGGTTCGCCGTTGCGGCGGACCACCAGCACGTTTTCCACGGTGTGGCCGGGCGCGGCGAGGGCTGCGTCAACGGCGGGCTTGAGTGCGCTGGGCTTGCCGCGGCGGTAGGAACCGTCGGCGGTGACCACCAGTTTGGCTTCCGCATCGTCAATTCGGCTGCGCAGGGCGTCCGCCGAGAAACCGCCGAAGACCACAGAGTGCACTGCACCGATCCGGGCACAGGCCAGCATGGTGATCACGGCTTCGGGAATCATCGGGAGGTACACCGCGACCCGGTCGCCCTTGGCCACGCCCAGGGACTCAAAGGCATTGGCTGCCTTCTTGACCTCTTCCGTGAGGGCTGCGTACGTGTAGGTGCGGGTATCGCCCGGTTCACCTTCAAAGTAGATAGCCACCCGGTCCCCGCGGCCCTCCTCCACATGCCGGTCCAGGGCGTTGTAGGCGGCGTTGAGCTTCCCGCCCACAAACCACTTGGCAAACGGGGCATCGGACCAGTCCAGGGCCTGGTCGAAGTCCTGGTCCCAGGCCAGAATGCTGCGGGCCTGCCGGGCCCAGAACTCCGGACCGTCAGCCGCATCCTCGTACAGGGACGGCTGCGCCACCGCAGCGGCCGCGAATTCGGCGCTGGGCGGGAAGCTTCGGCTTTCGTGCAGCAGGTTCTCGAAGGCGTCTCCGTGCTTCTTTGCAGGGGACTGATCAGACATAGTTGAACCCTTTCACTTCGCGTCAATCCATCACATGGTGATGGTGGATGGCTGGCATCCACACTAACGCCGGTTTTCCACTGTTGTGGCAGCGGTCACACAAAGAGTTACAAAACGGCCTGATTATGCGGTGAGCGGTATGTCACTGCCTCGGGGCGCGCCGTTGCTCGGCTAGTCTGCCTCGCCGTCGTTGATTTAGGCTGTCTGAAGGAAGTAACCGCTTTTGTGCCGTATATGCGCACCTCCCGTTATCCGCAGGCCCGCAGGGCTCCGGCGCGGAGGTCGTGAATGGAGATCAGTATGAATAACCCACCTGTTGAGAACGAGACCAGCAGCACGGCCGGCTCTTCGGAAACCGGCGGCCATCCCTCCGCAACGGCACCCGGTTCCGCGGCGCAGCCGCACACCGGGACCGCCGGCCGCAGCACGCGCGAGGCGCTCGCCGGACCGTTCGGACTCCGCGACATTGTGGTGGGTGCTTCCGCACTCGTGATGCTTGTGGGCAGCGTGCTGCCGTTCATCACCGTTTTTAACCTGGGCATTGTGCGCAACCTGAACCTGTGGAACGGGTTCTCCCTGTTCTTCGTCGGCATCGGCATCCTGCTGCCGCTGCTGGTTGCCGGCCTGTTCGCCGCACGCCGGCTGGCTCCCGGGACGAAGCTGCGCGTGGGATCGCTATCCCTCGACCAGTTCGCCTCGGTCTCGGCCGTCCTGGCGCTCGCCTTCTTCTTCATCCAGACGGTGACGGACTTCGCCGTCGGTCCGATGATTGCCCTCATCGGGTCCCTGGGCATGGTGGTTGCGACCACGCTGGCTCCGCACCTTCCGTTCTTTGCCGCGGAGTTCAAGGAACGTCCCGAGGTTCCCGCTGTTCCGGCTGCACGTGAAACCCTGCCGCTGCGGCAGCGTCCGGCCCGCCCCAAGACCGAGTCCGCCAACGCATCATCGCCGGCACCCCGCCGCTTCGAGAACCCCCTCCGCCGTCACAGCGGAGCGGGAACCGATGGCCCGGTAACCGAACGCGGCACCGGTGCTTCTGCCGGCACCGCGGCAGCCGCCTCCGCCGCCGGAACCGCCGTCGTTGGTACTGCAGGCGCCACCAAGGCGCAGGGAAGCCAGCCGCAGCCTGCGCAGCCGGGCAACGTCACGGCACCGGCCGCTGAACAGCCCGCGGCCGCCCCGGCCACTCAGGCACAGGATGTCCAGGCGCCCGCCGCGCCTTCCGGCGGAAGTTCAGAGCCGCTGGCAGCGACCACCGTCAACCCAGTCGTGAGAAGCTCGGAGCCTGCAGCGCCTGCGGCCGGGGAAAGCGATGCCGAACCCATCACCGCCACCCGGGATGAGTCCGAGTCTGTCGTGGAGGCCTTCTGGTTCGCCGTGGGAACACCGCGGCAGATTGTTGATGAGCGCACCGGCCTGCCGCTGTTTATGTTCCACCCCGGAGACTGGGAACTGGGACTGGAAGACCGCGGCGACGAATTCCTGGTCCAGGACAAGCGCACCGGCCGGATTGGCGTGTTGCGGGACCTGAGCAACATCGAGCGCGTGGACACCGACCAGTAAAGCGGCTCCTGCCGGCACCGGCATCAGCAACGCGCTGCCAGCAGCGCACAACCGTCAGCAGAAGGACAGCAGCATTGGCTAAGGCAACCGGTAATGATCCGTCCCTCCTCGCCCTGAAGCGGAGGGCCCGGCGGATCAACCGGATGCTGGGCGAGGTTTACCCGTATGCGGTGGCCGAGCTGGACTTTGGGAACGCGTTTGAACTCCTCGTCGCCACGGTGCTGTCGGCGCAGACCACGGACATCCGGGTGAATGCGGTGACGCCGATCCTGTTTGCCCGGTACCCGGATGCCAGGGCACTCTCCGAGGCAGACGAGGAGACGCTGCAGGAGATCATCCGACCCACCGGGTTCTTCCGGGCGAAGGCTGCGAGCGTGAAGGCGCTGTCCGCCCGGCTGGTGGATGAGTACGACGGCGAGGTGCCGAACCGGCTTGAGGACCTGGTGACACTGCCCGGCGTCGGCCGGAAAACGGCCAATGTGGTGCTGGGCAACGCCTTCGGTATTCCGGGGATCACGGTGGATACACACTTCGGGCGGCTGGCGCGCCGGTTCGGGTGGACCACGTCCAAGGACCCGGTCAAGGTGGAAGAGGACGTGGCGGCGCTGTTCGAGCCCAAGGACTGGACCCCGCTGTCCAACCGGGTGGTCTTTCACGGACGTCGGGTCTGCCATGCCAAAAAACCTGCCTGCGGCGCGTGCGCCGTCGCCCAGCTTTGTCCCTCCTACGGGGAGGGCGAAACCGATCCCGAGAAGGCACGAAAGCTCCTCAAATACGAGCTGGCCCCGGGACGCGAGGAACTGCACGCCCGGATGATGGCGGCCGAAACCCGCGCGCAGCTGCGTGCTGCCGGATACGGACTGGAAGCATGAGCGCCGTAACGGACCTGGAAACGCTGGCCGCTGCTGTCGCTGCCGGCACCACATCCTTCAACGCCAACATCAACCTGCTGCGCCGCAGCGTCGACCCGGCAACCGCACGTCCGGCCGCCGTGCTGATCCTCTTCGGCGTGCTGGATGACCGGCCGGCGGACTTTTCCGCAGACGCGGTACCGGCCGACGTCGACGTCCTGCTGATCGAGCGGGCCGCTACCCTGAACGACCACCCCGGACAGGTCGCGTTCCCCGGCGGATCGGTGGACGCGGAGGACGCCAGTGCGGTGGACGCCGCCCTCCGTGAGGCACGCGAGGAAACCGGCCTGGACCCCGCCGGCGTCCGGGTCCTCGGGTCGCTGCCCCAGATCGGACTGCCGTTCAGCAACTTCCTGGTGACCCCGGTGCTGGGCTGGTGGGACAAACCCACTCCTGTGGATGTGGTGGACTACGGCGAATCGGCAGCGGTTTTCCGGGTCCCCGTGGCGGACCTGATCAATCCCGAAAACCGCCGGACCGCAGTCCTCCCGGGCCAGGGCCGGTCAACAGGCACCCCTGCCTTCCTGGTCAATGACGTCCTCGTCTGGGGCTTCACCGGCATCATCCTCTCCAGCGTCCTGGATGAACTCGGCTGGGCACAGCCCTGGGACGAGAGCCGGGAGATCGTCCCGGCTCTGTAGGAGGCCAACCCCTCCATCCCGTCCCAACTCTGTGTCGGGGCCGCGTACCCTCCCGGGCAGGGCTATTCTTTAGATGCCCGAAGAATCGGGCAGAGAAGCGATCCGCCCCGTCCAGGGGAATGCCGTCCGGCTATCAGGGGGAAACTATGGCCGTGGCGGCCACACAAGCGCGGCACCGGAGCAAAGCGGCACCACCGGCGGGTAAACGGTTCCGTACCGACATCCAGGCCATGCGTGCCCTTGCCGTGTCCCTGGTCGTACTGAACCATCTGTGGCCCCAGAGACTCCCCGGCGGCTATGTTGGCGTTGACGTGTTCTTTGTGATTTCCGGGTTCCTGATCACGTCACATCTGGTACGCGAGATTGAGGCCACGGGCCGTTTGAGGCTCGGCGCATTTTACGCGCGCCGTGCACGCCGCCTGTTTCCTGCTGCCTTCCTGGTCCTCGCCGCATCCATGCTGCTGACCTTGCTGTTCCTCCCCTACCCCCAATGGATGGCCACGGCGCAGGAAGTCCTGGCCAGCGTTTTCTATGCCGAGAACTGGTTGCTTGCCGCTAAGAGTGTGGACTATTCAGCCATGACGGAGGCCGCCTCCGCCGTTCAGCATTACTGGTCCCTCTCGGTGGAAGAGCAGTTCTACCTGTTGTGGCCTTTGGCCCTGATTCTGTTTGCAGCCTTGGCCCGGCGCCGTGGGCGTCACGTCCGTAATGTGCTGCTTCTAGCGGTTTTCGGCGTGGCGGCTATGTCCCTTCTTTACAGCGTCTATGTCACGGTGAGTTCTCCGGAACAGGCATACTTCGTGACTCCTGCCAGGGTATGGGAGTTTGCCGTCGGAGCTGGGGTGGGCTTGGCCGCTGTGCAGCTACGCTCTATTGTCTTCCGCAATGTGCTGGCTATCGCGGGCTTCGGCCTGATCCTGGCAAGCGCCCTCACCTTCGATGCCGAAACACCGTTTCCGGGCTGGACTGCGCTGGCGCCCGTACTGGGCTCGGCCTTGGTGATCCTCGCAGGGGCTGGCCGCCGAGGGCTCATTCACGATGTCCTGACGGCTCTGCCACCCGTGCAGTTTGTCGGCAAGATTTCCTACTCGCTTTACCTTTGGCACTGGCCGCTGATCGTGGTGGCACCTTACGCACTTGGAGTCGTACCGACGGCCCCATACAAACTGGGCATCCTGGCCGCCGCCATCCTGCTGGCCTGGGGCACTAAGCGGTGGGTGGAAGACACCTGGATCAAGCCGGGCTCCGGACGGACCCGTCGGCATATTGGGCGCCACGCTGCACAGGTCCCGGGATTCCGGGCACCGGTCGCCGGTATGGCTGCTGTCGCGGTTGCAGCAGCACTTTTAGGTGTCGTCGGTGACACGAAAGAGGAACAAGCCCTGGAACTCGCTGCCGCCGGAGCTTCCGGCCCGTGCTACGGCGTCGCAGCCCTGGAGAACCGGGAGTGCAGCAACCCTTTCGCCATTCCGGTAGCCGTTCCCCATATGGGTAAGGAAAACGAGTACTGGACACTCCCTACGGAGTGCGCTGGAACCGAAGACAAAATGAAGGAGGGCGGCGGCCCCGTAGTCTGTGATTTTTCGGGAGGCAATCCCGAAGCTGAAACCGCCTGGTTGGTGGGAGATTCCCACGCCCAGCACTGGCAGGAGCCGGTGCTGATGCTGGGGAAGGAACACGGTTGGAAGGTCAACATCAGCTACCTCGGCGCCTGTCCTCTCCTGGACGCACCCATCGTGTCCTACCAAGGCAAGAATACGCACCCGGCTTATGTGGAGTACTGCCAGAAATGGGGTCGCTACGTTACCGATACCATCGAGGAAGACGCACCCGACAGGGTGTTTGTGAGCATGTTCGTAGCCGGGGAGGTCATTGATGACGGGACCGGGGCTTCACAGAACGAGCAGTACATCCAGGCGCTGAGCCGGGACTGGCAACGCTGGGTCGATGCAGGGTCCGTCGTGATTCCCCTTGCAGACCCGCCGCTCAATGGAATGGTCCGGGACCCTATGTGTCTTTCCCTGAACTCCACCACTCCCCTTGAATGTGCGGCCCCGAGGGAGCAAGCGGTGAGCGCGAACCCCTTCGCAGGGGCGGCAGAACGGATGGGAAGCGAGAACGTCAGACCTGTCGACCTGACCGATTTCTTCTGCGATTTGCGCAATTGCTATGCAGCCGTGGGAGGCATGTCCGTCTACTTCGACGGCAACCATATGAACGCACAGTACTCACGTCAGCTTGCCCCCCATATTGCAACGGTCTTGGACTGACCCGGGTTACTTGGCGTCGGCGTAGGAATCCACGGGAGTGACCAGTACGGGAAACTCCAGCGGAATGGAACCGAAAAGCAGCCTGGTCGCCGCGGCGGCGGCGTCGGACACCAGGGCGCTGACTTCCTCCACCCGGTCCGCCGGGACGTGGAGCATCACTTCGTCATGCAGGAAAAAGACCAGTTCTCCCGCGGGGGAGGCGGAAGAGGCCGCGCGCAGCCGGCGCCGGATCTCTGCCAGCCAGCACAACGCCCATTCCGCGGCGCTGGCCTGGACGACGAAGTTGCGGGTGAACCGTCCGCGGGAGCGGGCCAGGGATTCCGCGCGGCGCTGTTCCTCCGCGCTGGCGCTGCGCTGGGTCTGCAGCCAGCGCTCCGACGGCGGCGGGCAGCTGCGCCCGAGATGGCTGCTGACCACCCGTCCGGCCTCCCCGGCCCGGGCGCCGCGCTCCACCACGCCGATGGCCTGGGGGTAGGCGCGGGTCAGCACGGGCATCAGGCGCCCGGATTCGCCGCTCGTAGCACCGTACATGGCACCCAGCATCGCCATTTTGGCCTTGGCCCGGTCGCCGTCGAAATTAACGTCCGCGATTCCCTGATAGAGGTCCTTGCCGCGGGCGGCCGCTGCCAGCGCCGAATCCTGCCCCAGGGCAGCAAGCACCCGGGGCTCCAGCTGGGCAGCGTCGGCCACCACAAACCGGTGTCCGGGATCGGGACGGACGGCATCGCGTACGGTTTTGGGAATCTGCAGGGCGCCTCCGCCGCGGGAGGCCCACCGCCCCGACACCACCCCGCCCACCACATACTCGGTGCGGAACCGGCCGCCCTCCACCCAGGCATCCAGCCAGGTCCATCCATTGGCCGTGAGCAGCCTGGCGAGCTTCTTGTATTCCAGCAGCGGCCCGATAGCCGGATGGTGGTGCTGCTGCAGTTCCCACGAGCGTGTGCTGCGCACTTCTATACCGGCCCGGTGCAGGGCGCGCAGAAGCTCATGCGGGGAATCCGGGTTGAACCCGGGGTTGCCCAGCAGCCGGCGCAGCTCATTCGCAAGACCTTCAAGTTTCTCCGGGCGCCGCCCTTCCGGCGGGCGCGGACCGAGCGCGTCCATGAGCATGGCCTCGTGGAGGTCACGCCGCCAGGGGATGCCGGCGTGCTCCATTTCCACCGCGATCATGCCGCCGGTGGACTCAGCGACCGTGAGCAGGGTGAGCTTCGCCGGGGCCTCGGACCGGGCCACGGCGTGAAGCTGGTCGGCCAGCTCCGCCGTCAGCTCGGCGATGCCGTTCCGGCGCGGACCCGCGGACACATCATCCGGGGCATCCAGGGTGTCGAAGATGGAGGTCTGGTTCGGTGACTGCCGCAGCGGCGGCAGCTGCCGGGGCGCCAGATCCGCTTCCACGTCCGGTGCCTCGGCCCGGAGTTTTTCGATGTACGGAGTCGGCGGGGCGGACTCGGCGAAGCGGAGGATGCCTCGGACGAGGTCCAGGTCATGGCACCGCTCGACCATGATCCCCGCGGCCAGCAACGGAGCATAGGTGCGGCGGGCAGATTCCCACACCCAGCGGACGGGACGCTGCTCGTAGTGCCTGACGGCATCGGGCAGGTCCCTGGCCGGCACGGTGACCGCCGGCGCCAACGGGGCCCCGGCGTCGTCCGTTTCCTGAAGCGTCCAGTCACCCTCCGGCAGCCGGCCCGATGCCGGACCGGGAGCGAGGACGATATACATGCCTCTATTCTCACCCGGAACCGGGCTCCGGTGGTTCCCGCCGGCGGTGCACCGGCGGGTCCCGTAATGGGGGAGACTGGTAGCTCACCAACTCTCAGGGCGGAAACCACGTGATCACTCTTGCGCAGGACAATGACGGCTTCATCCGGATGGAGCGGCACTTTCCCCTGTCCGCAAGCATCCGGATCAGCTTCAGCGACGGAAGCACCGGGGTGTTCACCGGCGCGCGGGTGAATCGGGCGTACGACGACGCAGTGGCCGTGTTCCGCGCAAAGAACCATTTGGACGCCAAGGGCTTCTCCCGGACGGCCAAGCTGCCCCGGAATGCCAAGATCAATGCGGTTCCGGTTTCCCCCGACATGGGGGAGTAAGCATCCCCGGGGCCGCCGGGACGGGACCCTGGGAGAGGCCCCGGCAGCCGGGACCCTCGCTCGGCTGGGCCCCAGGGGCTGCCGGATGAAAACAGGCTCAGCCGGAATGACGCAGTTTCAGCCGGAGGAAGCAGCGGATGCGTCGGCGCCCAGATGCCCGGAGACATGCCGCAGCAGATCGGGCACCACTGCCGGATGGAAGTAGTGCCCCATGCCCGGGATCGTCAGCGAGCGTGCGCCCGGGATGGCCGCAGCTGTTGCCGCGCCTCCGCTTGGATGCACAATCGGGTCCTTGTCGCCGTGGATTACCAGCGTGGGAGCCTTGATCCGAGCGAGATCGCCGGTGCGGTCTGCCGAGGCATTGATCGCACCCAGCTGCCGGGCGCGGGCAGTTCCGCCGTCCGGGTAGGCACCGCGGTCCCAGACCTGGCCGGCCAGCTCCGCTTCGGTGGACGGGTCCGCCGGGTTGGCCCGCCCGGAAAGATGCCGCATCATTCCCACCCGGGCCCGGATGAATTCCTCGCGGGTCCGCGGCGGACGGGCTGCGAACCGGCGCTTGGTGGAGAACGCCGCGGCGCCGACGTGCCGGGCACCGGTTGTGGAGATCAGCGAGGTCAGCGTGAGCACCCGGTCCGGGTGGTGGGCGGCAACCGACTGGGCAATCATCCCGCCCAGCGACATTCCCACCACATGCGCCCGCTCCACCTGCAGATGATCCAGCAGCCCGATGACGTCGTCGGCCATGTCCTCAATCAGGTAGGCGCCGGGCATTGGCCGGGCCAGAGCCTGATGCAGCACCGTGGGGGTGGGCGTATCCATCCGGTCGGAACGCCCGGCGTCGCGGTTGTCCAGGCGGATCACGCGGTGACCGGCCGAGGTAAGGCCCGCCACGAACGGGGCGGGCCACGCGGTCAGGTCCAGTCCCAGACCGGATAGCAAAACTACCGGCTCACCGCCCTCGGGGCCTTCCGCGCGGTAGCAGAGGCGCAGCCCTGACTCCAGCGTGACGAAGCGGTCGGTACCGTCCGGCACCTCGCCGGGCACCTGGCCCTGCGGCCCGCTGAACTGCAGGTATTTGTCCACCAATGCACCTTTTTGCAGGTCCCGGCGGTCGGCCAGGAAGTTCATTGTCATCAGCCATGGCGCCGCCATTCCCTGCCGGGGGAGTTCCGCCAGGCTGCGCTGGACGTACCCGGCGCCGAAATCCAACAGCGGCCTGGTGGGCATGCCAGAAGGCGCCACCGGCACGGCCGCGGCGTACTCCTGCCGGTCCATAGCCGTGAGCAGACGGGAGAACCATCTGGTCACCAGCCCGATCTTCAAGGTCCAGGAGGCATTGGTGTAACCGATGGCGAATGCCATGTTCGGGATACCGCTGAGCATCACTCCGCGGTAGGCAACGTGGTCGGTCAGGTCCACCGGCGTGCCGTCCAGGCGAAGGTCCATGCCGCCGAAGACCTGCACAGTGAATCCCGTGGCAGTCACTACGACGTCGGCTTCCACTTCCGCCCCTGAGGCCAGACGGAGGCCGCGTTCGGTGAATCCTGTGGTCTGTCCGGTGACCATGGTGGCTTTGCCGCTGCGCAGTGCGGCAAAGAAATCGCCGTCCGGAACGGCGCATAAGCGCTGGTCCCACGGCTGATACGGCGGGTTCAGGTGCTCCCGCTCGAAACCCTCCGGAACGGCACGGGACTGGATGCCGCGGATGACCTTGCGTGCCAGCTTCGGCCAGCGCCGGCAGAAGGACCAGATGGCCAGCTGGCGGCGGGCGCTGACCTCGGCCATGATCCGGCCGGTGCGTTCGGGGCCGACGACGCCGCGTAGCCGCCGGGCCACCGGGTCCGTTGCGGGAACGGGGAGGATGTAGGTGGGGGTGCGCTGGACCATGGTGACCTGCGCACCCAGTTCCGCCAGGGCCGGAACCAGAGTGACGGCGGTGGCTCCGCTGCCGATGACGGCGATCCGCCTGCCGGCGACCTCCAGGTCTTCGGGCCAGTGCTGCGGATGCACCACCGGCCCGGTGAACTGTTCCCTGCCGGGTAAATCGGGGGCATACCCCTGGTCGTAGCGGTAATAGCCGGCGGCGTTGAAGATCCAGTTGGCTGTCAGATGAAGGATCTCTCCGCTTTCCACTGGCTCGGCGGCGGCACCGTCCGGGCCGGCTTCCGGGGTGCGGGTGCGCTCCACGGTCACGGTCCAGCGCGCATCCCTGGTGGACCAGTCAGCGGAAAGCACCTTGTGGTGGTAGCGAATCAGGGCATCCACGCCGTACTCGGCGGCAGTGCCCTTCAGATATTCCAGAATGCTGGCGCCGTCGGCTATGGCCTTCTCTTCCCGCCAAGGACGGAAGTCATAACCGAAGGTGTACAGGTCTGAGTCGGAACGGACGCCGGGATAGCGGAACAGGTCCCAGGTCCCGCCCGGGCGGCCCCGGGTTTCCAGGAGGGCGACGGAACGGCCCGGGTGGTCTTCGCGCAGACGGCAGGCGACCCCAATGCCGCTGAGCCCGGCGCCGATGATCAACACGTCCAGATGTTCCACGCCCGAATCCATGACTCCCCGTTTCCTCTGCGGGCACGCCTTTATGCCCGGTTACCGCGACCCTATCGGAACCCTCCCACGTTATCCGGTTGGTCTAACGTTTCACCCGCCACTCACCGGGTTTTGTCAGCACCGGACGGTGTGCGGCTCTTTCCCTCCACACCGGGTCACCGGCGCCGGGTTGTCCGCATTCCCTGTCGAGGGCGCGGGCGGCGCGGTGCTGCCTGTCAGGGTGGGCTGATGAACCTAGAACATGGCGCTGGGCATACGGCGCCGCCGGGAGACAGGTATACAGACGCCGGGGGCACCGTTTCCGGACGGCTCACGGGAAGGCAGGGCCGGAGAACGCTCCAGGGCGACGGTGGCCGGCCAGCGGTGGCAGCGGTCCTCGTGTCCGGGGACCAGGGGGTGCAGGACGAAGTGGCACGGGTGGGCGCAGCAGCGGGAGTGGAAATCTCACTGGCCGTGGATATCGGTACCGCCCTCGCGATGCGACCCGAAGTGCTGCTGCTGGACAGCGGCCGGCTCCGTCTCCTGCCCGGCAGGGGCGGTGCAACGGCCGGAAGCGGGGCGGGAACCCCTGACGTCATAGTCATAGGGCTGGCCGGGGACACGGCTGTCTGGGATGTTGCGGCCTACAGTTCCGCGGCGCGGGTTGCTGTCCTGCCCGCCGCGGCGGGCTGGCTTGCGGGTTATCTGGGCCGCCGGCGCAACAGCTCCGGCGGGGGAACGGTGCTCGGCGTGCTGGGAAGCGGCGGCGCCGGCGCGTCCACAACGGCCTGCTGGCTGGCCGCCGCCGCCGTCGAAACGGGAGTATCAGTTCTGCTGTTGGAAGCAGACCCGTGGGGTGCCGGACTTGAGTGGGCACTGGATGCCGGCGACCTGCAAGGTGTTCGATGGCCGGACCTGGAGGGAATCAGTGGCAGCCTGAACCCTGTGCAGCTGGCCGCCGGCCTGCCGGCTCTGGGCGGTTTTTCCCTGCTGGCACGAGGGCCGGGACTGCTTCCCGCGGATGAAGCGGTGACCGGTGCAGTCCTTGACGCCGCGCGCAGCGGATTTGAGCTGACCATCGTGGATCTGGGCAGCAGCACCGGTACCGAGCCGCTGCTGCACCTCTGTGAGGAGCTTTTACTGGTGGTGCCCGGCCGGGTCAGCGGCGTCCTCGGCGCCCGGTCCCTGCTGCTCCGCCTTGGCAGTGCGAAACCTCACGCGGTGGTGCGGGGACCGCTCGGAGACGGGTTGGATGAGCTCCTGGTGGCCAATGCCCTTGGACTCCCGCTGGCAGGGTATCTTCCCTTCCTGCGCGCCACTGCCCGCTCAGAGGGTTCCGGCAGGGTGCTGGCCGACGCCGGACGCCCGCGGATCCGGCGGGCTGCGCAGCGGATCCTGGCCAAAGTATCGCCGGCCCCGGCAGGGGAGGTGACGTGAGCGTCGGGGAGAACGGCGGTCCGCCCCGCGGGGCCCGGCAGCTGCCGGGCGCCGACCCTCTGCTGGCCCGGGTCCGGGACCGGATGCTGGCACACCCGGAGCCGGTGACCGGGGCACGGCTGGCCGCCGCAGTGCAGGCCAGCGGACGCCTGCTGGGGTCCGAAGGAACGCTCCATGCAGTGGACCGGATGCGCGCCGAACTGCAGGGGCTTGGGCCTTTGCAGCCACTGGCGCTGCACCCGGGGGTCAGCGACATCCTGGTCAACGGCCCGGACCGGGTGTGGGTGGACAGCGGCCACGGCCTGGAACTCACCGGTATCCGGTTTGCCGGTGACGCCGAAGTCCAGTCACTGGCAACCCGTCTGGTCGCGGCCGGGGGCCGGCGTCTGGACGACTCCTGCCCCTGCGTTGATGTGCAGCTGCCGGGATATCGGGTGCACGCAGTGCTTCGTCCCGTGTCCACCGGGTCCACGCTCCTCTCCATCCGGATTCACCGGACCCGGACCTTCACCCTTGCCGAGCTGACGCGGACCGGAACACTGGATATTGAGTGCGAACGGGTGCTCCGCTCAATCATCAGACACCGCTTGAACTTCATGGTCAGCGGCGCAACGGGCACCGGCAAAACCACGCTCCTCTCGACGCTTCTCTCACTCAGCGGACCCCGGGAACGGCTGGTGCTGGTGGAGGACGCAGCGGAACTGGAACCGGACCATCCCCACGTGGTGGGCCTGCAGACCCGGCATGGGAACGTGGAAGGCACCGGGGTGCTGGATCAAACCGAGCTGGTCCGGCAGGCTCTTCGGATGCGGCCGGACCGGCTGGTGGTCGGGGAATGCCGGGGAGCTGAAGTCCGTGAACTGCTGGCGGCACTGAACACCGGCCACGACGGAGCGGGCGGGACCATCCACGCGAACTCGGCATCAGGTGTTCCGGCACGACTGGCGGCGCTGGGAGCGCTCGCGGGAATGAGCCCGGAAGCGGTGGCATTGCAGGCTGCGGCAGCGCTGGACGTTGTGATCCACCTGCACCGGGCGGCCGGTGTCCGCACTATCTCCGAAGTTGCCGTCCTGATGCTTTCGAACGGTCAGCTGACCGCTGTCCCGGCCCTCCGGCGCGAAGGAGCGACCTACCGGCGAGAGAGTGGGTGGGCGGAACTCGAACGCCGGCTTCAGCTGCGCGCTGCGGCGGAAGCCGATGATGGACCTGCTGCGGATGGACCTGCTGCGGATGGACCTGCAGCGGACAGACCCGCAACGGAAGGACCACGCGTGACGGCATGGCAGGCCTGACCATCACCATGCTGCTCGCCGCAGCTGCAGTGCTGCTGTTCGGCAGGAGACCGGACCGGCAGATTCGCCGCCGGGGAAGAGGCCCAAATGGTCCTTCCCCGGGCAAAGCCCGAAAACGCAGGGACAGGACGGATGCGGATGCGCCGGCGCTGCTGGTCCGCGAACTTGCCGGCCTGCTGGCGGCAGGCCGTCCGGCGTACCGGATCTGGGCCGACGCGGCTACGCTCTACGCGGCCGGGGCGCCGCGGAACGCACCGGCTCATCCCTTTGCTGCCGTGCTGCAGGCAGCTGCGGCGTCGGCTGCCCTGGGACTCAGTCCCGTTCCGGTGCTGGCGGCAGCGGGGCGGGCAGATGACGGCGCGCCGGATCCGTTGCTGCGGGAGCTATGGGCGGGCCTGGCCGTCTGTGTCCGCGTGTCCGAGCGCAGCGGAGCACCCTTGTCCCGAGTGCTCACCCGCTACGCCGGTCAGCTGGACGCTGCCCGCGATGCAGCCTCGGACCGAGAGAGCGCATTGGCGGGGCCGCGGGCAACCATGCGCCTGCTGACCTGGCTGCCCGGTGGCGGGATCATCCTCGGGTACCTGCTGGGCGGCAACCCGCTGCAGATTCTGACAGCGACGCCGCTTGGCTGGTCCGCCGCCGCAGCCGGAGGCGGGTTCTGGCTGGCAGGCCGCGTCTGGTCCGGGCGGCTGGTCAGGGACGCCGCAAAGCCGGCTGAGGGCGTACCGGGATGACGGGGTTGCTGGTCTTTGGGTTGCTCTCCGCATCTGCCCTTTTATTCGGTGGCGCCGGCAGAATCGCTCCGCTGCAGGATTCCGGGCCGCCCAGCGAACCGCAGGAAGAAGGATCGATCGGAGACCCGGCGCTGATGCTGGACCTGGTCGCCGCGATGCTTGAAGCCGGTCAACCACTTGTGTCCGCCCTGGGGATACTCCGGGAGGGAGTGGACCCGGGCACTGCCCGGGGACTCGAGCGTTTGCTGCGGGCACTGGAACTGGGGATGCCATGGGACGCCGCCTGGCAGTTATCCGCCGGCGCCGGTACCGGGCGCGTCCCGTTGCAGAGTCGGAGACAGCGGCTCCGCCAGCACCCGCACACGACCGAGCCGCCAGCGTCCGGCACACCGGCCGATCTACCGGCATCGGATGTGACTGGTGTGGTTGTACCTTCTTCGGCGGCGTTCAGGGCGCTGGGTCCGGCACTGCGGTTCACGGCACTGACGGGGGCCCCATCGGCAGCTGTGCTGCATTCCCAGGCGGATGCCCTCCGCCGGCGCCGGCAGGCGGAGGGGAGACGCAGGGCTGCCGCCCTTGGGGTCCGCCTGGTGGTACCGCTGGGGTTGTGCTCCCTTCCGGCATTTGTGGCACTGACTGTCGTTCCGCTGCTGATGTCCCTGTTGCCGGGCCGGTTGTGACTGCTTCCGGCATGACGGAACCGAGCCCGCCCCCATGCTCCCTCCACAGGCCGCTGCGCGCCCGGCCTTGTCCCCGGCTTCCCTGCTCCAGGGGCCGGGAGCCGGCATAACCGGACAGGATCAGGTTCCGGACCTTTTCATTAGGAGGAAAAGCCCATGCAAACAAACACCAGGCTCGACAAGCACCGCCCCGCCGAGCCGAATCCGGCTGTGCAACCGTTTCCGCCCAGCCAGCAGTCCGGCCATATCCCGCTGGCAGAAGGGGCCCGGGAACCGAACCGCAAGCACCCAGAGCGCGCCTATTGCCCCAATCCGGAATCGGACGGAACCCACGGGCTGCATGGTCTGACGGCACGTTCCGGTGCGGCCCGGCGGGCCCTGCTGACGGGGACGCTGCCGTCCCCGTTACCGGAAAAAAGGCCGGGCCGGCTCCGGCCGCCGCGGGAGCAAAAGCCGTCTTGCGGCACAGTTCCTGAGTTCCGGCCGGAGCCGTTGGCCGGTTCCGACCGGGAAGCAGGCATGGCCACCGCCGAATACGCCATCGCAACCCTTGCAGCCGTTGCTTTTGCGGGATTGCTGGCGGTTATCCTCGGCGGCGACGAAGTCCGCGCCATGCTGATCTCGTTGATTCGTTCCGCGCTGACATTGGGATAGGGATAACCCTTGTGGACACGTCGGGAATGCGGGACATGTCGGGAATGCGGGGACACCGGACAGGCCGGGGCGGACCCGCAGGCAGGAAGCACCGGGAGTTCCGGGCAAACCGGGAGCGCCGGGAAAGCCGGGAGCAACGGGTGCACCGGGAGCGCCGGGTAGTTGGGGGCCGCCCGGCAGGCTTGGATCCGCCGGAGAGGGGTGCCGTGACGGCCGAGTTCGCGACGGCATTGCCGGCCATCGTTTTGGTGCTGGTGTTCGGGCTAACCGGGATATCCGCAGGCATTACCCAGCTGCGGTTGGAAGAAGCGGCCCGCGCGGCAGCACGGGAGGTGATGCGGGCTGACACCACGGCGGCGGAGGCTGCAGTTCAGCGTCTGGCAGGCGGATCAGCTCAGCTGGTGCTGACCCGGGACGGGGAGTGGACGGTAGTGGAGGTGCGCAGTTCCCTGTCGCTTCCGGTGCTGAGCCTGCTGCCCCTGGAACTAACCGCGGACGCCGTGGCCTTCCCGGGGGACGGAGGTTATCCCGTTGGCACTCCGGCCCGGTGAAAGTCCCGCTGAGGAAGGAAAGCAGAAACCTGCTGATACGCCGCATGTCCGGCCGGTAAAGGACGTGAACAACAGGGGAGCGAATGACAGGGGAATGAACGAGAGGGGAGCAGGGACAATCGCCGCAATGGGGATCTGCCTGGCGCTGCTGGGGTTTTCCATGGCTGGCCTCATACTGGCCCAGGCCTCCGTTGCTGCTGTACGTGCCGCCACCGCTGCCGACCTGGCAGCGCTCGCGGGAGCGGATGCGCTGCGCGGGTTGGGGCCGGGCGGTGCCACACCGCTTTCGGGACGGAGCGTGCCGGGAATCGCAATGCTGTCCGGGAGTCCCCCCGGCGGAGACAGATTGACGGAAACCGGCGCCCTGGCCAGTGCCCACGTGCGCGGGGGAGGTGATGATGGGTGCGGTGTGGCACGTCGCGTAGCCCTCCGGAACGGCGGGGTGGTCAGCACCTGTGCCGCCGATGAGGCAACAGGCATCCTCAGGGTCGAAACGGAGGTGGCCGTCCCTGCCCTGCCGGTTCCGGCCACGGGCAGGGCGCGGGCAGGTCCACCCGGCTGAGCCGTCGGGCGGGCTGCCGGGGACCCGGTGATGTGAGAATCGGGCGCATGAGGCTCCAAGACGGCGATTTCACCGGCGGGCAGGCACTTGCGAGCCCGGCAGGTGGCGGGCCAGGCCAGCAAGCCCGCCACAGGCCCGGCGCCGGGCCTGTGCCTAGGAAGTCAGCGCCAGGGCATCAGGGGCATGCTCCAGCAGAACGTTGAGCAGCGTAACGGCCCCCTTCTTATCCAGCGGATTGTTTTTGTTGCCGCACTTCGGGGACTGAACGCAGGACGGACAGCCGCCCTCACATTCGCAGGCACGGATTGCATCCCGGGTCGCCGTCAGCCAGGTCCGGGCGGCCTCGTAACCGCGTTCGGCAAAACCGGCACCGCCGGGATGCCCGTCGTAGACAAAGATGGTCGGCTTCTCGGTGTCCGCATGCAGGGCAGTGGACACCCCTCCGATGTCCCAGCGGTCGCTGGTGGCCACCAGCGGCAGCATGCCGATGGACGCGTGTTCGGCGGCATGCAGGGAACCGGGGAAGTCCGCCGGGGCCAGTCCGGCCGAGACGAGGAACTTCTCATCAATGACAAACCAGACCGCCTTGGTGAAGAGTTCCTTGGCCTCCAGCTCCAGCGGTTCTTCCCCAAGGATTTCGTTGGATATGAGGGCCTTGCGCTGGTAGGAGACCACCTGAGTGGTGACTTTCACCGTGCCGAAACAGGCCTGGATGCCGTTCCACTCCTCTGTGCGTTCGGTCTCCAGCACCGCAACCTGGGTGATGTCCCGGGCCTGGGTGTAGAACTCGGGGTTGGTCCGGGTCACCATGGCGCAGTGGTCGGCTTCGTTCAGTTCGTCCACCAGATACGTGGTGCCCTGATGAACGTAAATTGCCCCGGTGTGGGCCTGGTACTGGGCCTGCGGGGAGTCCATGGTGCCCAGCAGGGTGCCGGTTTCGGATTCCACAATGTTGATCGGCCCACCACCGGCGGCGCGCAGGTTCACCATCGATGCGGCGCTTTCCGGGTGCGTCCAGAACCAGCCGGACGGCCGTTTGCGCAGGTATCCCTGCGCCACCAGCTGGTCCAGCAGCCCGGCCGCAGCCGGACCGAACAGTTCACGCTCGTCGGGCGTCACGGGCAGCTCGGCGGCCGCGGCGCACAGATGCGGACCCAGGACGTAGGGATTGGACGGGTCAAAAACCGTCGCTTCCACGGAAATGTCGAAGATGGCTTCGGGATGGTGCACCAGGTAGGTATCCAGCGGGTCGTCACTGGCCACAAACGCGGCCAGCGCATCCTGGCCGGACCGCCCGGCCCGGCCGATCTGCTGGAACAGGGATGCCCGGGTTCCGGGCCAGCCCGCCACCAGTACGGCGTCCAGTCCGGAAATATCAATGCCCAGCTCCAAGGCGGAGGTGCTGGCAATGCCCAGCAGCTCCCCGCTGCGCAGCCGCCGTTCCAGCTCCCGCCGTTCTTCCGGCAGGTAGCCCGAACGGTAGGCGGCCACGCGGCCGGGCAGGGAGGGATGCACCTCGTCCAGCAGGCGGCGGGTGATGGTGGAAATGGTTTCCGCACCGCGGCGGGACTTGATGAACGCGATGGTGCGCACCTGTGCGGCCACCAGATTCGCGAGCAGGTCCGCGGTCTCGGCCACCACGGTGCGCCGGGACCGGGCACCGTTCTCACCCTTGAGCTCAGTCAGCTGCGGCTCCCACAGGGCCACGGTGGTGGAGCCGTGTGGTGACCGGTCCTCCGTCACGGCGGTCACGGGAGCGCCGATCAGCCGGCTGAAGGACTGTTCCGGGTCGGCGGAGGTTGCCGAGGCGCCGATGAACACCGGGTCGGACCCGTAATACCGGCAGATCCGCCGCAGCCGTCGCATGAGGTTGGCAACGTTGGAGCCGAACACCCCGCGGTAGCTGTGCGCCTCGTCGATGATGACGTATTTCAGCCGCCGGAAGAAGCGGGCCCACCAGGTGTGGTTGGGCAGCACACCGAAGTGCAGCATGTCCGGGTTGGCCAGGACCAGGTTGGCGTGGTCCCGGATCCAGCGCCGCGCACCGGTGTCCGTGTCGCCGTCGTACGTTTCCGCCCGGACCGTTGGCAGCTTCAGCGAATTGACTGCCGCCAGCTGGTCCGCGGCCAGCGCCTTGGTAGGGGCAAGATAGAGCGCGACGGCGCCGCTGGGTTCCAGCGTCGCCCGGTCATCGAGGGACGTCCGGTGGATGGCGTCCAGTACCGGCAGCTGATAGGCGAGCGACTTTCCGGACGCGGTGCCGGTGGCAATGATCGTGTGGCTGCCGCTATGCGCAGCTTCGGCGGCCTCCATCTGGTGCGCCCAGGGTTCCTGGATGCCCAGATTCCGGTAGGCGGCAACGACGTCGGGGTGGGCCCACCGGGGCCACGGCGCCGTGACGGCGCGGCGGGCAGGGATCTGATGGACGTGCATCAGCTGCTCCGGCTCGGCGCCGCCGCCAAGCAGCGGGATCAGGGAATCATGTAGGGCCACGTGCCCATTCTCCCACCGGCAAAACGGCCCCGGGCCATGTTCACTGCGGGGGGAACCATGTCCAACGGCTCCCGGCAAAAGCTCACATTCGGGGCTCGAACATCACCACGCTGGCCAGGGATTCCCACCCCAGATACCGGTACAGTTCCTGCCCGTCCACCGAGGCGACAAGCAGCCCGGCCTCGGCGTCGTCCTCCAGGGCCACGGCGGTCAGGGCGCGCATCACGTAGCTGCCAAGGCCGCGGCGGCGGAAGGCCGGCTCGGTGAGGATGCGGTCAAAGACGGCGTACCCGTTGACCACCGCCACGCTGCCCTGCGCAACCGGCGTGCCCCCCGAGAGAACGGTCACAGATCCGATGTTGTTTGCGTGGCTGGTCTCGGTGGAGAAGTCGTCCCACGGCTGCACTGGTGCCTCCACATCCTGGCCGGACATATCGGCCACCATCAGCACCTCATCGGTGGAACGGACCTGGAGCCCGTAGACGGTGGCGGCGCCGTATATTTCATTGGCGCGCGTGGTCACGATAGTGAACAGCCGGGTGGAGCTGTGCCGGGCGGACGAGGCCAGGGCAGCGAATTCGTCGTGCGAGGGCTCGAGGGCAAAGTACTCCCAGTCATTGGTCCGGTCATGCAGCAGTGCTGCCGGAAAACGTCCCTCGCGCCGCATCCGGTAGCCACGTGCCTGTGCCCAGCCCCTGACCCAGGTCTCCAGCAGATCATCGTCCAGCGCTCTCATAGCTGAACCCTAACGGTGCCTTCGGGGGTAAAGGTATGGATGCCGGGTGAAATGCACGTCCTGCGCAGCGGTCTACCCTAGTGATGTGGCACTGAACCGAATCGCACTGTATTACGCTTTCACCCCCCTCTCCGACCCCGACGCCGTCCGGCTCTGGCAGCGCACCCTGTGCGAGAAGCTGGGCCTGCGCGGACGGATCCTGATCTCCCGGGACGGCATCAACGGAACCGTGGGCGGGCCCCTCGACGCCGTGAAGGCCTACGTGAAGGCGACGCGCGAATACCCCGCCTTCAAGAAGATGGATGTGAAGTACTCCGAGGGCTCGGCGGAGGATTTTCCGCGGCTGAGCGTGAAGGTCCGCGAGGAAATCGTGAGCTTCGGTGCACCCGGCGAGTTGAAGGTGGACGAAAACGGCGTGGTTGGCGGCGGCACCCACCTGCGGCCGGAGGAACTGCATGATCTGGTGGCTGAGAAGGAAAAGGCCGGGGAGGAAGTGGTGTTCTTCGACGGCCGCAACGCCTTCGAAGCGCAGATCGGCAAGTTCAAGGGCGCTGTGGTTCCGGATGTGTCCACCACGCACGACTTCATCAGCGAGCTGGAGTCCGGGAAGTATGACGATCTCAAGGACAAGCCCGTGGTCACCTACTGCACCGGCGGGATCCGCTGCGAGGTGCTTTCCAGCCTGATGGTGAACCGGGGATTCAAAGAGGTTTACCAGATGAAGGGCGGCATTGTCCGGTATGGGGAAACCTACGGTGACAAGGGCCTATGGGAAGGTTCCCTGTACGTCTTCGACAAGCGGATGCACACCGAGTTCACTGATGAGGCCGTGACCATCGGCCGCTGCGTCCGCTGCGAGGCGCCCACCAGCAAGTTCGAGAACTGCTCCAACCCGTCCTGCCGCAAGCTCACACTGTACTGCGCCGAGTGCGCCTCCGATCCGTCCACCCTGCGCTGCCCGGACGGCTGCGAGGATTAGCCGCCACACTTACTTAGCCGCTGCCTAAGAAAACTATGTACTTCCGCAGACCCCGCTGCTAGTCTCCCGCACACGGGCCGACGGCCCGCGACAGGCCCGAACGGTCCCGGCTTTCGCCGGGCGAGCCGGGAACGGGCGCGGCACGAGGCGGGGATGTGTAGAAGTGGCAGAAGCAGCGGTAAGCGAAGGCAACGGAAGCAACGGAAGTAACGGCAACGGGCAGGCGGTAGCGAAGCCGTCCGCCGGGACCCGGGCACGGTCAGCGCAGGGGCAGCAGGACTGGGACCGGATAGTCGATGTCCTGGTGGTGGGAACCGGCGCAGCCGCCCTGACAGCGGCGATTAAGGCCGCCGACGAGGGCCTGGACGTCCTGGTGGTGGAGAGCACCAAACTCTGGGGCGGCACCACGTCCATTTCCGGCGGAGGGCTCTGGATGCCCAATAATCCGCTGATGAAAAAAGCGGGCGTGCAGGACAGCCGGCAGAATGCGCTCACCTATATGGAGGAGGTGATTGCCGACGTCGGGCCGGTCTCCTCGCGCGAACGCAAGCTGGCGTTCCTGGACACCATCCCTGAGGTGGTGACGTTCCTGGGAAACCTGGGCGTGCAGTGGATGCGGTCCAAGGACTATCCGGATTACTACCCGGACCGGCCCGGTGGCATGGTGGGGCGTTCCCTCGAGGTGAAGGCCTTTGATACCAAGCTGCTGGGCCCTTGGTTTAAGCAGTCCCGGCCGGCGGCCTCCGGCATCCCGGCACCGCTGGCCACCGATGATGTCTGGGAGCTTTCCCGGGCCTGGTCCACTCCCAGCGGCTTTATCCGCGGTGCCCGGTTTGTCTTCCGCACCGTCGGCGGCCTGCTGCGCGGCAAGCGGCTCTACGGGCTGGGTGGCGCACTGGCCTCCTCGCTGATGTACATCGTGCGCAACCAGCAGACGCCCGTCTGGCTGTCGGCGCCGCTGACGGATCTGGTGCAGGACGACGACGGCGCCGTGCTCGGAGCGGTGGTCCGCCGGGACGGCCGGGACATCCGGATCCGGGCCCGCAGGGGCGTGGTGCTGGGGGCCGGCGGCTTTGCCCGCAACGCCGAGTGGCGCGAGAAGTACCAGGGCCTGGAAAAGGAGTACTCCTCGGCACCGGACGGAGACCTGGGCCAGGCTATCGACATAGTGGCCGCACGCGGGGGAGCCCTCGCCCTGATGGATGACGCGTGGTGGGGGCCAACCACCGTGGGACCGAAGGGCGCGGTCACGTTTACCCTGGCCGAACGGTCCATGCCGTTTTCCCTGGTGGTTGACGCCGCCGGCAAACGCTTCCTGAACGAGTCCGAATCCTATGTGGACTTCGGCCACCACATGCTCGAAAACAACCACAAGGTCCCCGGGGATCCGGCATGGCTGGTGTTCGATGCCCGGCACGCCCGCCGCTACCTGTTCAACGCCCTGCTGCAGGGCCGCAAGGAATGGAAGAACCAGGGGCTGCTGCTGCAGGATGAATCGCTGACCGGGCTGGCCGGAAAAATGGGCGTCCCGCCGGCCGCCCTGCAGGCCACGGTGGAGCGGTTCAACGGTTTCGCGAAGACCGGGATTGATGAGGACTTCCACCGCGGCGACACGGTGTACGACACCTATTACAGCGATCCTCGCGTGAAGCCCAACCCGAACCTTGGCCCGCTGGAAAAGGGCCCGTTCTCGGCTGTCCGCCTCTATCCGGGGGATCTTGGCACCAAAGGCGGCCTGGTCACGGATGCTGACGCGCGGGTCCTGCGGGAGGACGGCAGCGTGATCCCGGGGCTGTACGCCGCCGGCAACACCACGGCGTCGGTGATGGGCCGCACCTATCCCGGAGCGGGGGCCACCATCGCCCCCGCCGTCGTCTTCGGCTACCGGGCGGCTCAGCATGCTGCAGGGCGGTCCGGCGGGACCGACAGTGCAGGTACTGCCGGAATGCCCGCCGCAGCCGGCAGCGCCGCCCCCGCGGCTGGCAGCGCAGCCGGTGAGCCGCTGGAGCCGGCCGCGGGCTAAGCGGGCTTCGGCGCCTGCGGCACGTCCTAGACTGGGCTGGTGAGTGATTTCTCGTTTGTGCCCTCCGCGCCCCGCAGCCGGGATACCTGGCTGCTCAAAGCGCTTGCCGCCGATCTCGGGGAGGCCGGCTACACCGTTGACGGCGTAGCCGGTTTCCTCGGCGATGATGCATCGGCTGCGCTGCAGCGGGACCAGCTGGTTCCTGCACTGCTTGCCTGCCGGGCCGAAGCGGAGGCGGAGCAGCCCAGGCGGCTGGCCCTGCCGGTCCTGCTCTGGCTGCTGGGGGAGACCGTGGAGCGTGCGCAGCTGGATGCCGCCCTGCCCCGCACCGGTACGGAAGGCCTGCTGGAGCTGGGGCTGATTGAACGCGGACGCATCTTCGGCACCTTCCGCGCCGCCGTTGACCTGCGGCCCTACGCTGCGGACGACGGCGGAGCCGGCACGGCGGAGAATCCCGGCGGTGACCTGTGGGTCGCCAGCGACCTGGGCAGCCACCAGCGGCCCGGGGTGCTGCGACGCGATCACGTGCTGGGCATCGGCCAGGCATCGCTGAGCCTGGCGCAGCTCACCGTAAGGACCCCCGTGGACCGTGCCCTGGACCTGGGCACCGGCTGCGGCATCCAGACCTTCCACCTCCTGCGGCACGCCCGGCACGTCACGGCCACGGACATCTCCGAGCGCGCCCTCGCGTTTGCCCGGTTCAATCTCCTGCTCAACGCACCCCAGCTGGGTATCGATCCGGAACAGCCCGACGAGCGCTTCACGTTGCGCCTGGGCAGCCTGCTCGAACCCGTGCAGGGGGAATCCTTCGACCTGGTGGTATCCAACCCGCCCTTCGTTATTACTCCGCGCACCGGAACCGAAACGGACGCGGACCGGTTTACCTACCGCGACGGCGGCCTGGCCGGGGACGGCATCGTGGCCGCCCTGATGTCCGGCCTCGAAACGGTGCTGGCGCCCGGCGGCACCGCCCAGATGCTCGGCAACTGGGAAATCCCCGCAGGCCGCGAGGAGGCATGGTCAGAGCGGCTGGAGCAGTGGCTGCCCGAGGGGACGGATGCCTGGGTGATCCAGCGGGAGCGCCTCACCCCGCCGGAATACGCCGAAATGTGGCTCCGCGACGCGGCCCAGGGCCGGGACCGGGAGGACTACGTGGCGGCCTACGCCGGATACCTCGCGGACTTCGCCTCCCGGGACGTGGGTTCCGTGGGCTTCGGCTCAGTGTGGCTACGCCGTCGGCAGAACCCCGGGGCCGAAGCCCTGCGGCGTTTCGAGGAAATCACCCACCCCATTGAACAGCCGGTGGGACCCCACCTGCAGGCCGCCGTCGAACGCTTCGACTGGCTTGCCGGCAGCTCCGATCTGGCAGCGGCCCACCTTCTGGTGGCCGAGGACGTAACCGAGGAACGCCACCAGCGGCCCGGCGCCGAACACCCCGGCGTCATCCTGCTCCGTCAGGGCGCCGGACTGCGGCGGACCAACCTGATGAGCACCGAACTCACCGGGTTTGTCTCGGCCTGTGACGGTGAACTCTCCGCCGGCCAGATATCGTCGGCGCTGGCAGCGCTCCTGGACCGCACCGATGCCGCGTTTGCGCCGGACCTGATGCAGGAAGTGCGTAACCTTGTCTTGGACGGCTTCCTGGTTCCGGTATCCGGATAAGCGGTGCCCGGGAGGGCGTCGGAACGTACCTTCGGTGCTTTCCGGTTACCCTAGTGCTGGGGCATCGCGCATACTGTCTGTGGATGAGCCGGACTCGATGCCCGAATCGGAGATGCGCCGGACACCCGGGATTAAAGCAGCCCCACTCATTTGAACCACCCGTTACGTAGGAGAACAGTGCCAGTTAAGGCTACGGACAAGAAGACCGGCAAGAAGAAGCTTGTAATTGTCGAGTCTCCGGCCAAGGGCAAGACCATCGCCGGGTACCTCGGCGAAGGTTTCGAGGTGACGGCGTCCATGGGACATATCCGTGACCTTCCCCAGCCCTCCGACCTGCCTGCCGAGCTGAAAAAGACGGCTGTCGGCAAGTTCGCAGTGGACCTGGATAAGGACTTTGAGCCGTATTACGTGGTGTCCGCGGACAAAAAGAAGAAGGTGGCCGAACTCAAGGCCGCCCTCAAGGACGCCGACGAACTTTACCTCGCAACTGACGGTGACCGTGAAGGCGAGGCCATTGCGTGGCACCTCCTGCAGGTGCTCAAGCCCAAGGTTCCGGTTCACCGCCTGACGTTCCCCGAAATCACCCGTGAGGCAATCCAGCGCGCTCTGCTGGAGATGCGCGACGTCGACGTCGCCATGGTGGATGCCCAGGAAACCCGGCGCATCCTTGACCGCCTGTACGGCTACGAGATTTCCCCCGTGCTCTGGCGTAAGGTTGCCCGCGGTCTTTCCGCCGGCCGTGTGCAGTCCGTGGCCACCCGGCTGGTGGTTGAGCGTGAGCGTGAGCGCATGGCGTTCCGCCCGGCGTCGTACTGGGACCTGATCGGTACCTTCGCCACCGAGGCTGCGGAGAAGTTCAAAGCCCGCCTGGTATCCGTTGACGGCGCCCGCGTGGCCACCGGCAAGGATTTCACCGACCGCGGTGAGCTGAAGTCCAAGACCGCCGTCCACCTGGATGAGGCCTCGGCCGTTTCGCTGGCCGCCGGACTGGAATCGGCAGCGTTTACCGTCCGTTCGGTGGACACCAAGCCCTACACCCGGCGCCCCGCGGCACCGTTCACCACCTCCACCCTGCAGCAGGAAGCGGGCCGCAAGCTGCGGTTCTCCTCGCGGGTGACCATGCAGGTGGCCCAGCGGCTGTATGAAAACGGCTACATCACCTATATGCGTACCGATTCCCCGGCGCTGTCGGACCAGGCGATCAACGCTGCCCGCCGGCAGGCCTCGGAACTCTACGGTCCCGAATATGTGCCCGACGCGCGGCGTATCTACAAGGGCAAGTCCAAGAACGCCCAGGAAGCCCACGAGGCCATCCGCCCCGCCGGTGATTCCTTCCGGACTCCGGCCCAGGTGGCGTCCTCGCTGCGCGGCGATGAATTCAAGCTTTACGAACTGATCTGGAAGCGTACCGTCGCCTCGCAGATGGCGGATGCCAAGGGCTCCACTGCTTCCGTGCGCCTCGGCGCCGTCTCCACGGACGGCCGCGACGCCGAGTTCTCGGCCTCCGGCACGGTCATCACCTTCCGCGGCTTTATGGCGGCCTATGAAGAGGGCCGCGACGCCGTGCGCGAGGACGACGACGCCGAGGGCACCGAGGGCGCCCGTCTTCCGGTGCTGAAGGCCGAGGACCGGCTGACAGGCACGGACATTGCCGCCAACGGGCACGAAACCTCCCCGCCGCCGCGCTTCACTGAAGCGTCCCTGGTGAAAATGCTGGAAGAGCTCGGCATCGGACGTCCGTCCACCTATGCAGCCACCATTTCCACCATCATGGACCGCGGCTACGTCACCAGCCGCGGCCAGGCGCTGGTGCCGAGCTGGATTGCGTTCTCTGTGGTCCGCCTCCTGGAGGAGCACTTCACCGACTACGTGGATTACGACTTCACCGCCGAGCTCGAAGAGGACCTGGACCGCATTGCCCGCGGCGAGGCCGGACGCGTGGAATGGCTGAACCAGTTCTACTACGGCGACCGCGTCGAGACCGGCCTGCACACCATCGTCAACGACCTGGGCGAGATTGATGCCAAGGCGATCAACTCCATCGAGATTGCCGACGGCATTGTGCTGCGCGTGGGCAAGTTCGGCCCCTACTTGGAACGCCCGCTGCCCGCCGACGCTCCGGAGGGAACCGAACCGGAGCGGGCCAACGTGCCCGAGGACCTGGCGCCGGACGAGCTGACCGCCGCCAAGGCCATCGAACTCATGGAAACGGCAGCCCCCGAGGAACGCGTGCTCGGCACCGATCCGGAGACCGGCCGCACCATCGTGGCGCGCAACGGCCGTTACGGTCCGTACGTCATTGAGCTCATTCCGGAGCCCACTGAAGAGGAACTGGCCAACCAGCCGGTGGAGTACTACAAGAACGGCAAGCCCAAGCCCCCGAAGAAGCCGGTGAAGGTCAAGCCGCGCACCGGTTCGCTGTTCAAGTCCATGAGCGTGGAAACGGTCACGCTTGAGGAAGCGCTGAAGCTGATGAAGCTGCCGCGCGTCCTGGGCACCGACGCCGAGGGCAACGAGATCACCGTGCAGAACGGGCGCTTCGGCCCGTATCTGAAGAAGGGCACCGACTCGCGCTCCATCGGCACTGAAGAGGAAATCTTCACGATCACCCTGGAACAGGCACTGGAGATCTACTCCCAGCCCAAGCAGCGCGGGGGCCGGCAGGCCGCGGCACCGCTGGCCGAGTTCGGCACCGATCCCGTGTCCGAGAAGCCCATTGTGGTCAAGGACGGCCGCTTCGGTCCCTACATCACCGACGGCATCACGAACATCACGGTGCCCCGCTCCACCGCAATCGAGGAGCTCACCCGGGAACAGGCCATCGAGCTGCTGGCGGAGAAGCGCGAAAAGGGACCGGCCAAGAAGCCGGCCCGGAAGCGTGCGGCCCCCAAGAAGGCTGCGGCGAAGAAGTAGCGTGCGGGGTAGAGCGATAATGGGAACATGCGCCTAGGCGTCCTCGACATCGGGTCCAACACCGTCCACCTGCTGCTGGTGGACGCGCATCCCGGTGCCCGCCCGGTCCCGTTCGCCTCGCACAAACGCCCGCTCCAGCTGGTTTCCTACCTGGATGCGGACGGTGCCGTCAGCGAGGCAGGCCAGCTGGAACTGATCGGCTTCGTCAACGAAGCCTGGGACTTCGCCCGCCGGCACGGTGCGCAGGACCTGCTGGCGTTTTCCACCTCGGCCATCCGCGAGGCCGCCAACGGTACCCGGGTGCTGGACCGGGTACACCGGGAAACCCCGGTGCGGCTGGAGGAACTCTCCGGCGCGGACGAAGCAGCCATGACGTTCCTGGCAACCCGGCGCTGGTACGGCTGGGGTGCCGGGACCATCCTTGACCTGGACATCGGCGGCGGCTCCTTTGAGATGGCACTCGGGGCGGATGAACTGCCGGAGATCGCCCGGTCCCTTCCGCTCGGTGCCGGCCGGCTGACCCGGGACTGGCTCCCCGAAGACCCGCCCACCCCCAAAAGCATCAAGAAGCTGCGCAAGTACATCAGGGAACTGGTCCGGGAAGCGGCCGAGGAATTCGCGCCTTTCGGCCGGCCGGACCTGGTGACCGGAACGTCCAAGACCTTCCGTTCGCTGGCCCGGATTGCCGGCGCGGCGCCGTCCGCTGCCGGTCCCTTTGTCCGCCGCAGGCTCAGCCGCGATGACCTGTCCGTCTGGACCAAGCAGCTCGGCGCGATGAGTGCCCGGGACCGGTCCAGGCTGGACGGCGTTTCCGCGCTGCGTGCCCCGCAGATGCTCGCCGGTGCCCTTGTGGCGCAGGCGGCCATGGAAGCCTTCGACGTCCCCGTCCTGCGGATCTGCCCCTGGGCCCTCCGTGAGGGCCTGATCCTGCGACGCTTCGACACCCTGCGCTTTGAAACTCCCGGCGAGCTGCCCCGCGGCCCGGCCGAAGGCGAGGAATTCCTCGTGGCCGCCGCGGCAGCGCCCGCCCCGTCAGCTGTCCACGGAATTTCCCCCAACGGAAAGCCCAGCTAAATGCCCACCTCACCACTGCCAGCGACCGAGCCCGCCACCATCCCGGTGGCGCTCTCCAGTGCGTCGGTCTATCCGCTCTCCGTGCACGATGCCTTCGCGGTAGCCAACGACCTCGGCTACGACGGCGTGGAAGTCATGGTCACCAACAGCCAGATCAGCCAGAACCCGGACACCCTCCGCGGGCTCAGCGAACGGTACCAGCAGCCGATCATGGCAATCCACGCACCTACGCTGCTGCTGACCCAGCAGGTGTGGGGGAAGGCCTGGACCAAGATTGAGCTCTCCGCCGCAATGGCCGCAGAGGTCGGCGCCTCCACCGTGGTGACCCATCCGCCGTTCCGCTGGCAGACCGGTTACGCAGAGAATTTCGCCGAAGGTGTGCGCAACATCGCGGAGCAGTACGGCGTCACCATCGCCGTGGAAAACATGTATCCGTGGCGCGTCCGCGGACGGGAAGCCAAGGCCTACCTGCCGCACTGGAACCCGGTGCCGGAACCCTACGAGCACGTGACCTGGGACTTCTCCCACGCCGCAATCGCCGGAATGGACTCCTTCGAGGAAATCCGCAAACTTGGCGACCGGCTCAGCCACGTTCACCTCACCGACGGCACGCCCAACGGCAAGGACGAGCACCTGCTTCCCGGAGAGGGAACCCAGCGCTGTGCCGAAGCGCTCTCCTACCTGGCGGACAACGATTTCAAGGGGGTGGTGGCCATTGAGGTCAGCACCCGGAAGGCCAAGGGGGCCGGGGGGCGCGAGGAACAACTCAAGCAGACCCTCGAGTTTGCCCGGGAGCATCTGCGCCCCAAGGCGCCGGTCTCCCGCTAGTGACCCGGGAACGCCCCCGGGACACTCTCCGGAGCGCCGCATGACAGAATCGAAGCCATGGACAGCGCACAGAACCCCCGACTGACATTCCTGGGCTGCGGCTCGATGAACGAAGCAATTCTTGGCGGCATCCTTGCCGGCGGGCTGGCACCGGAGCAGGTCACGGCCACGGTCCGGCGCGCGGAGCGTGCCGCGGAGCTCAGGTCGGCCCACGGAATCACGGTGCTGGCCGGGAGCGAGGATCCGGCCGCAAACGCCAAGGCGGTGGCCGGTGCCGATCTGGTGATCGTGGGCGTTAAGCCCGTCGGTGTGGCGGACCTGCTGCGTGAGATTTCCACGGCTCTTCCCGCAACCGCCGTCGTCCTCAGTGTGGCGGCCGCCGTGCCGCTGGTGCTGATGGAAGAGCTCCTTCCCGCGGGCCAGCCCGTGATCCGGGCCATGCCGAACACACCCTCGCGGCTGGGCCGCGGCGTGGTGTCGATTTCCGCGGGCAGCTCCGCCGGCCCTGAGGCCATGGAACTGGCCCGGCAGGTCCTCTCGGCGACCGGCACGGTGGTGGAAGTTCCCGAAGACCAGGTTGATGCAGTGTCCGCTGTCAGCGGCTCGGGCCCCGCATACGCGTTCTATCTGGCCGAAGCCATGGCACGGGCCGGCGTCGAACTCGGGCTGGACCCCGACCTTTCGGCCCTCCTGGCCCGCGAAACCGTGGCAGGTGCCGGGTACATGCTCGCTGAGCCCGATGCGGACGCTCCGGCTCTGCGGCGTGGTGTCACCAGCCCCAACGGCACCACCGAAGCGGCCATCAGGACCTTCGACGAGCAGGACCTGCCCGGCATTATTGCGGCTGGTGCCCGTGCGGCGGCGGCCCGTGCCGAGGAAATCACGGCCCAGCTCACCGCCTAGGGCGGACTCACTACCCGCGCCGGCTCACTACCCGCGCCGGCTCACCACCGGAGGCGGCGGCCGGCGCGGTCGCCCGCAGCAGCCTAGGGCCGTGCGGCGAAGCGTTCCAGCAGGTCCACGTGGCCGGCCACAATCAGGGTGTCGCGGCTGGAGACCTTCGTGTCCGGCTGTGCGTAGGTGAAATCCTCGCCCGGGGATTTCACCCCGACCACGGTGACGCCGTACTTGGCCCGGACGTTCGCCTCGCCCAGGGTAAAGCCCTGGGTTTCCTTGGGCGGATGCATTTTGACAATGGCGAAGCCGTCGTCGAATTCGATGAAATCAAGCATCCGGCCGCCCACCAGGTGTGCGGCGCGGCGTCCGGCGTCGGCTTCGGGGTAAATAACGTGGTTGGCGCCGATCCGGGTGAGGATCTTCCCGTGGGCAGGGGTGATGGCCTTGACCCACAGGTGTTCAATGCCCAGGTCCACCAGGTTTACGGTGATCAGCACGCTGGACTCGATCGAGGTGCCCACGCCCACCACGGCGGCGGAGAAGTCCTCGGCGCCCAGCTGCTTGAGCGCTTCAATGTTAGTGGCGTCGGCCTGCACCACGTGGGTGAGGATGCCGGAGGCCTTCTGTACCAGCTCGGGGTCGCGTTCCACGGCCAGGACTTCACGGCCCTGGCGGACCAGCTGCTCTGCGGTGGCGGCGCCGAAGCGGCCCAGTCCAATGACCAGTACCGGGGCGTTGTGGGCGGGTCTGTCAGCCAATGATCGGCCTTTCTTCGGGGAAGTGATAAAGCGTGGTGCGCTGGCGTACTGCCAGCGCCGCGGCGAGGGTGATGGTACCGACGCGGCCGGCAAACATAAGCAGGGCAAGCACGTATTTGCCCGACGGCGGCAGTATCTCGCTGAGCCCGGTACTCAGGCCCACCGTGGCAAAGGCGGAGATCACCTCGAACAGCACCGGCTGCAGGGTCTCATCGGTAATCACCAGCAGTGCCAGGGTGGCCACTGCCACCAGAGTGGCGCCCAGGATGGTTACGGAAATGGCCACGCGCATGGCGCTCTGCGGAATGGTCCGGCCGAAGGCACGCACATCGGCATCGCCGCGCGCCTCGGCCACAATGGCGAGGAACAGGACCGCAATGGTGGTGACCTTGATGCCGCCGGCCGTTGACGCCGAGCCGCCGCCGGCAAACATCAGCATGTCCGTGACCAGCAGGGTGCTGGAGTCCAGATCGGACATGGACACCAGGTTGAAGCCGCCGGAGCGTGTCATGACGGAAGCGAAAATGGCGTGGATGATTTTGTCCCCCACGGACAGGTCACCGATGGTGCGGGTGTTGAACCATTCGAAGGCGGCCCAGACCAGGGCTCCCACCACCAGCAGGATCAGGGAGACCAGCACGGTCAGCTTGGTGTGCAGGTTCCATTTGCTGATGCGGTGCCGGGTGCTGATGAGCACCATGATCACCGGGAAGCCGAGGGAGCCGATGAAGACGCCCACCATCAGGGGGATGAGGATCCACAGGTCCTCGTCATAGGGCACCAGACCGTCGGAGTGCGGGGTGAATCCGGCGTTGTTGAAGGCTGAGATTGAGTAAAACACGGCGTGCCAGACGGCCTGGCCGAAGGATTCGCCCAGGATCATGAACCGGGGCGCCAGGACCAGCGCCAGTGCCAGTTCAATGATGACGGCGGTGCTGAAGACAATGCGGAGCAGGTGGCCCACCTCGCCCAGCCGGCCGGTGTTCATGCCTTCCTGGGCAAGAAGCTTTCCGCGGACGCCGAGGCGTTTGTTGACGGCCAGGGCCAGGAGGGATGCCAGGGTGAGGATGCCCAGTCCGCCCACCTGGATGGCGATGAGGATCATGACCTGGCCGAAGGCGGACCAGTACGTGGCGGTGGACACCACGGTGAGTCCGGTGACGCAGACGGCGGAGACCGCCGTGAAGAACGCGTCATGCAGGGGCGCGGGCTCGCCGCTGCTGGAGGCTGCCGGCAGGCTCAGCAGTGCGGTGAAAAGGAGGATGACGAGGATGAAGACAAACAGTGCCAGCCGTGCCGGCCGGCCGCTGAACACGCCTGCAGCGAAGTCCCGGATCCCGGTAAGGACCGCGGGGCCGGTGCGTTGCTCCGTGCGCAGCGGACGCTGCGGAGGCAATGGCATATTCAAGTCGTTCCAGTTCCAGTTCTTGTCCGCAGGGAGTGCGCACGGTTGAGAATTCAGCACAACAGATGGGGCGGGTAAAACTCCTGATCCGGCGGATGCGCGCGGACACCAATATCAGGGTAACCCCCACATCGCGTAGCCTGTCTGCATGATCAGTTCCGGGCTCAGCCTTCCCGTTATGCCAACGTGCATTGTCTGGGATGAATCCCTGCTGGCCTACAACTTCGGGCAGGGGCATCCGATGGCCCCGGCACGCCTTGAACTCACCGCCCGGCTGGCCCGGGAGGTAGGACTGTTCGACGTCGAGGGGGTGCGGCTGGAACAGCCCTACGTCGCCGCCGCCGCGGACCTATTGACCGTGCACAGTTATGAATACGTCAGTGCCGTACAGGCTGCCAGTGCGGATCCGGCCGGCAGCGACCAAAGCATGGGCCTGGGCACCGAAGACACTCCGGCGTTCGCCGGGATGCATGAGGCCAGTGCGCGGCTGGTGGGCGGGTCCCTGGCCGCAGCGGATGCCGTGCTGTCCGGCAGCGTGCTGCACGCAGTGAACTTTTCGGGCGGGATGCACCATGCCGGGCGCGCGAAGGCGTCCGGTTTCTGCATCTATAACGACGCCGCGGCCGCCGTCGCACGTCTGCTGGCCAAGGGCGTGCAACGGGTGGTGTACATCGACGTCGACGCCCACCACGGTGACGGCACACAGAACATTTTCTGGGACGACCCGCGCGTGATGACCATTTCACTGCATGAAAGCGGACTGACGCTGTTCCCCGGCACGGGGTTCGCCAACGAAACCGGCGGCAAGGGAGCCGAAGGCACTGCGGTGAACATTGCCCTGCCAGCCCGCACCTCCGACGCCGGTTGGCTGCGGGCCTTCCACGCCGTCGTGCCGCAGCTCACCGAGGCCTTCGCCCCGGAAGTCATTGTCAGCCAGCACGGCTGCGACAGCCACACCGATGATCCGCTGACCAGCCTGCGGATCAGTGTCGAGGCGCAGCGGCAGGCTGCCCTGACCATCAGCGATCTGGCCGGCAGGCTGTGTGAAGGGCGCTGGATCGCCACCGGCGGCGGCGGGTACAACGTGGCCTCGGTAGTGCCCCGCTCCTGGGCGCTCCTGATGTCGGTGGCCGTCAACGGCAAGGTGCGCCCGGCCACCCCGCTGCCCGCCGCCTGGCGCGATTATGTGCTGGAGAAGCACGGGGTCCGGTGCGGGGAGACGATGGGGGACGGGGTGGATCTCTGGTGGCGGTCCTGGGAAGTCGGATACGACCCCAATGATGAGATTGACCGGACCGTCATGTCCACGCGTAAGGAGTTGTTCCCGCTGCACGGGCTGGATCCCTGGTTTGATTAGACCCGCGTCACACCGGTATGCCGCGCCAGACATATGCGGTTAGGGTAATTCCCATGGTCTTTGACGATGTATTTGCAGTGATCGCGGAAGGAACGCGCCGGGAGATCCTGGGCGCCCTGCGTACGGGCGACAAATCGGTGGGAACACTGGTGGAGGAACTGGAGGTCAGCCAGCCCACCGTTTCCAAGCACCTGAAGGTGCTCCGCGAAGCCGGACTCGTCACCATGCGGGCCGAAGGCCAGCGGCGGTACTACTCCCTGCAGGCCGCGCCGCTGGAGGAGCTGGCGCTGTGGCTGCGCGCCTTCAGCCTGCCCTCCATGACGGAGCAGGCGCCCCGTCTGGCCGCCGTGTCCGCCGGTCCCGCACAGAGCGCCGCCGCTGCAGCTTCAAGTGCGCTGGTATCCGGTGCAGCCGAGCCCCGGCCGCTGCCGGTCGACGCCGGTGTCCACCTCGGCCGGACCGTGGGCCGTGCGGCAGAACGTGCCGCGGACCTTCTGGGCCAGCTGCCCAAGTTCCGCCGCCGCCGCCCGTAGGCGGGACTTTTGCGCGCCTTCGTTACGCCCCGCATCGCGCCTTGGCGGACGCGGTATTAGCGTAGTGCGTACCGGGGGAGAACCAGACGCATAAGGAGCAACAGCATATGGAACGTGTACTCACACGCGTGCGCGACGACGTATTCCGCCGGAATCCGGGCGAAACGGAGTTCCACCAGGCGGTGGTGGAAGTGTTCGACTCCCTCGCCCCCGTGCTCCGCAAGCATCCGGAGTTCGCCGAAGCGGCCATTCTGCAGCGGATCTGCGAGCCGGAACGGCAGATCATTTTCCGGGTGCCCTGGGTCGATGACAAGGGACAGGTCCAGATCAACCGCGGCTTCCGGGTGGAATTCAATTCAGCACTGGGCCCGTACAAGGGCGGGCTGCGCTTCCATCCGTCCGTTTACCTGGGCATCGTCAAGTTCCTCGGATTTGAACAGATTTTCAAGAATGCGCTGACCGGCATGCCCATCGGCGGAGGCAAAGGCGGTTCGGACTTTGATCCGCGCGGCAAATCCGACGCCGAAGTGATGCGTTTCTGCCAGTCCTTTATGACCGAGCTGTACCGGCACATCGGCGAATACACGGACGTCCCCGCCGGTGATATCGGTGTGGGCGGACGGGAGATCGGATACCTGTTCGGACAGTACAAGCGCATCACCAACCGGTACGAATCCGGGGTTCTCACCGGCAAGGGCGTGAGCTGGGGAGGTTCCCTGGTCCGTCCGGAAGCAACCGGCTACGGTGCCGTGATGTTTGTGCAGGAGATGCTTAAGACCAAGGGCATGAGCCTTGACGGGCAGCGGGTTATTGTCTCCGGTTCAGGCAATGTGGCCATCAACGCCATTGATAAGGCGCAGATGCTCGGTGCCACCGTGGTGGCGTGTTCGGATTCCTCCGGTTACGTGGTGGATGAAAAAGGCATTGACGTGCCGCTGCTGCGCCAGATCAAGGAAACCGAGCGCGCACGGATCTCCGAATATGCGCAGCGCCGCGGTTCGCATGTGCGCTACGTGTCCGGCGGGTCCATCTGGGATGCAGGAGCCGGCGTCGCCCTGCCCTGCGCCACGCAGAACGAACTGAATGAAGACGATGCGCTGGCATTGATCAAATCCGGTGTGCGTGCGGTGGCCGAAGGCGCAAACATGCCCTGCACCCCCGCGGCCATCAGTGCGTTCCAAAGCGCCGGGGTGCTGTTCGGGCCGGGGAAGGCTGCCAATGCGGGCGGTGTAGCGACCTCGGCGCTGGAGATGCAGCAGAATGCCAGCCGGGATTCCTGGTCCTTCGAGCACACGGAGCGGCGGCTTAGCGAGATCATGGTCAACATCCATGAGCGCTGCGCCCGTACCGCCGAGGAATACGGGTCTCCCGGGGATTACGTGGTGGGTGCGAACATCAGCGGGTTCGTTAAAGTCGCGGACGCAATGCTGGCCCAGGGTGTGATCTAGGTTCTCTTCCGCCACTTGGCGGCTGACCCGGCGGGAGGAACTTCCACTATGGTTACTTCAGCCACTACAGTAGGGACAATACGGGGACATCTGTGACATACGTCGCCGGAAGTCCGGTGAAGTGTTTCCCCACAAGATGTCCCTCAGCCTCAGGCGTTCCGCGAATGCCGCTGCTGCGGGCAGCAGCTTAATGAGCAAAGGAACAGGAATAGATGGCAGACGAGGGGAACTTCTCGGATGTGCGGTTTCTGACGGTGTCGGAAGTCGCCGACGTCATGCGTGTTTCGAAGATGACGGTGTATCGGCTGGTCCACTCCGGTGACCTGCCTGCTGTCCGCTTCGGACGCTCCTACCGGGTGCCGGAGTCGGCAGTCCAGAAGGTGCTGCGTGACGCGGTCATAGACCGGCGGTCAGACACGGCCTAGCCGTGACGCTGCACGGTATCCCGCCGTTCCGGCGCTCAGGCTCCCGCTGTCAATTTCTGCAGCAACGAAGCTGTACCCTGTTAAGGAACGTTTTCAATCGCAAGTAACTGCCGGTGTTCAACCCCTGCGCCCACGGCTGCAGGGAGAGGATCCGGTGACTCCTAATAGTTTGTGAGGACTCTGTGGGTTCAGTAATCAAGAAGCGCCGCAAGCGTATGGCCAAGAAGAAGCACCGTAAACTGCTTCGCAAGACCCGTCACCAGCGTCGCAATAAGAAGTAATAACTTCTTCTCAGCGACCGCAGTCAGTTGCCGGCCCTGCCCCGCGCAGGATCCGCGCAACTGCGCAAGAGCCCGTCAGTCCCTTGTGGATAGGCGGGCTCCGGTTTTTAAGCCCCGCGCCGTCGGTGGACCACTCACGGAGATGCCACCGCTAAGCGCGGGACAGGAGCAGGCCCAGACCCGAACGGTTAGCGCGAACGGACCCAGCCCAGGCCGCGCCACAGGCCGTAGGCCGCTCCGGCGACTGTGGCCGATTTCAGGCCCAGGGTCGCGGCACGGCGGCCGGAACGGAAGTCATAGATGGGCCAGTTCCGGTCCCGGGCGTGGCGGCGGAGCCGGGCGTCCGGATTGATGGCTACGGGATGGCCCACCAGGCTCAGCAGCGGCACGTCGTTATAGGAGTCGCTGTAGGCCCAGCAGTTCTGCAGATCCAGCCCTTCCTTCTCTGCCAGGGCCCGGACACCGGCAGCCTTCGCCGGGCCGTGCAGAAACTCGCCCACAAGGCGGCCGGTATACAGCCCGTCGGTGACCTCGCTGACCGTGCCCAGGGCGCCGGTGAGGTTCAGCCGGGAAGCGATGACGGAGGCAACCTCCACGGGTGTGCCGGTGACCAGCCAGACCGGCCGCCCGGACTTCATATGCTGTTCGGTCAGGGCACGGGTGCCGGGCCAGATCTTCGAGACAATCATCTCGTCATAGACCTCTTCGCCGAGCGTCCGGACATCTTCCGAGGACAGGCCGACGGCGAAGGCCAGCGCGGCATCCCGAACGGAATGGACGTCCTTCAGGTTCTCGCCCTGCAGGATGAAGCGCAGTTGTTTCCGGGCGAAGCCCGCGGCTTCGCGGAGGGTAAAGACTTTGCGCTGGTACATCTTGCGGCCGACGTGGAAAAGGCTTGCTCCGCGCATGAGCGTGTTGTCGACGTCGAAGAAGGCGGCCTCACCCGGTCTGCCTGCCGCGCCAGTGGTTCCGTTGGCTCGGACAGCAGTGGATCGGGGCATAATCCGAGTCTACGCAAAACGCGGCCCGAGCGCGGAAAAACGGGACTTTGGGGCTATTTTGGATTCATGAGTGAATCCGCAGCACCGGAAGTTGTCCTCCTGACCAGGCCGGGCTGCCACCTGTGCGAAGATGCCCGGCTGGTGCTTCAGCGTGTGGGGCAGGATCTGGGAGTTGCCTGGCAGGAGCGCAGCGCGGATGACGCGCCTGAACTGGCGGCCCGCTTTGGCGAAGAGATTCCCGTGCTCTTCATTGACGGCATCCAACGTGATTTCTGGACCATTGACGAGACGCGGCTGCGGCGCCTTTTGGAGGCGTGATGGATCCTGACGAGGCCCGTTCCGGCGAAGCCGCCGGGTTACAGCCCGTAGCAGCCGGCACTGGCAGGCCAGCGGCCGGCACGGCAGGGTCAAAAAGGCATATTCCGCCGGCTTCCCTGGCCCGCCTCACCATCTACCTGCGGGCCCTGTCCGTGATGCTGACCGACGGCATTGAGCGGGTTTCCTCGGAGGAACTCGCCGAAGCAGCTGGCGTGAATTCCCCGATGCTGCGTAAGGATCTGTCCTATCTGGGCTCCTACGGAACCAGAGGAGTTGGATATGACGTCTCCTACCTGAGTGGACAGATATCCGCTGCTCTGGGGCTGACTCTGAACTGGCGGGTGGCCATTGTCGGTGCCGGCAACCTTGGCCGCGCCCTGGCCGGGTACCCCGGGTTTGGCACACGGGGTTTCGAGGTGGTGGCCCTGTTCGACGCGGATCAGACGATGATCGGCCAGGAAGTCGGCGGGCTGAAGATCCGGCCGGTTTCCGCGCTGGAAGCGGAGCTCGAGAAGACCGAGGCGAATATGGCGGTTCTTTCGGTGCCTGCCGAGGTTGCGCAGGAGCTCTGTGACCGGTTGGTTGCCTCAGGAATTACCAGCATCCTCAGTTTTGCTCCCGTGGTGCTTCAGGCTCCCAAGAATGTCCAGATCCGCAAAGTGGACATGGCCACGGAGCTGCAGATCCTCGCCTATCACGCGCAGCGGGCCCAGGTATCGGAGATCGCATCGGATGCCCGCGCCCGCCTGGCACGCTAGCTGCTGCGGCGTATGCTGCCTGTCTGCAGGGTGCGCGGACGGAACCAGGGTGCCGCTCCCTTGGTGAACGTTGCCGCCGCCCCGGCCGCGGCGAGGCACGCCGCGGCGAGCTGCCATCCCGTGCCCAGGTTGATGCAGTACAAAAGCGCGACAGCGGCCAGCACGGCGGAGGCCACCCGCGCCCACCGGCGTTTGTCCCGGACCAAGGAGGCAAGCAGCATCGCAATCCCGAAAATCACCACTGCGTAGGCGACGTCCACGGCCGCAAGGATCCGGCCATACAGGGATGCGTTGAAGCCGTAGCGCTCCAACAGGCCTAGATACGGCGGCAGGGTGTCACTGCCCGGGAGCCGTGCAACGGCCGCCAGCGTGGCCATCAGGTTCATAATGCCCGCGCCGGCGATCAGGGCATACGCGGCAACTATGACCGGAACGGGGTTGCCGGTATGGGCCGGAAGCCTGCGTTGCAGGCTGCGCGCCACGGCAACGACCCGCGTCGATGCCGCGCTGGCGCCGGCATGAACCCGCGCGGCTCCGGCGCGGGCGGTGTTGGAGGTGCGGACGGCAGCTGTGTGGGCGCCGGCCTGGACGCGGACGGCTCCGGCGTGGACGTGGGTGGCGGTGGTGCGTGCGCCGGCTTGGACCCGGAGGGCTCCGGCGCGGGCGGTGTTGGAGGTGCGGACGGAGGCTGCGTGGGCGCCGTCCCGGACGCGGACGGCTCCGGCGTGGACGTGGTTGGCGGTGGTGCGTGCGCCGGCTTGGACCCGGAGGGCTCCGGCGCGGGCGGTGTTGGAGGTGCGGACGGAGGCTGCGTGGGCGCCGTCCCGGACGCGGACGGCTCCGGCGTGGACGTGGTTGGCGGTGGTGCGTGCGCCGGCCTGGACTTTAGCGGCTCCGGCGCGGGCGGTGTTGGAGGTGCGGACGGAGGCTGCGTGGGCACCGGCCTGGACCCGGACAGCTCCGGCGCGGGCGGTGTTGGAGGTGCGGACGGAGGCTGCGTGGGCGCCGTCCCGGACGCGGACGGCTCCGGCGTGGACGTGGTTGGCGGTGGTGCGTGCACCGGCCTGGACCCGGGCCGTCCCGGCCCGGGCGGTGCCGCGGCCCCACAGATACGCAGCACGCGCTCCCTCGCGGAACCACGCGTAGGCACTACCCAGCCCGGCCCCAACCCAGGTAAAAGCCGCATGCAGCCCGGTCCGGAACCAGGCGAAGGCTGAGCGCAGTCCCGCGCCGATCCAGACGAAAGCGGCCCCCAGGCCTGCACCAAACCAGAGGAATGCAGTGCGTGGTCCACCGGCCGGCCAATCCGGCAGTACAGGTTCAGTCCGCTCCGGAGCGGCAGGAGGCCGTTTTTCCCCATCTACCGGTGTCCGAAGGTGGAGCGGGCGCCTCACGGCCAGGACACCTTCCCGGTCGCGCGCGGGAAGAGCGGGAGGATCGTGCTGCTGCGGCGCGTGGGGGAGTGGGGTGTCCTCCGCCGGCGTCTGGGAGTTGGGTGCTTGAGGGTTCGGAAGCAGTGCGGCCATGGTCATCCTTCACAGCGGAACGGCGCCCTCCGGTGAACTTGGCTCTCACCGGGGGAGGACATAACGCTACGCGGGCATAACCGGCATGTGACCCCTCCGGGCTGCTTCCCGGGCCTGCGGAGGTGAAAACTCTCCATCGCCCTTTTGAGTTGTTTTGGCGACCGGCACCGTCAGTACGGGTAGGGCGGTGCAGAACGGAAGTATGGTCTTGACGCGGGCAGATAGAGCAGCACAATCCCGGCGATCCCCAGCAGGCTGGAGAGCAGCGCCAGGAAGCCCAGGGGGGAGCTGAAATACGTGCCGGCGGTGGTGACGATGCTGATCAGGGAGAAGGCGGCAAAGACGGTTCCCAGGATGCGGGCCCAGTTCTTTCCACGCCGCACCATCAGCCCGATCAGAATGTAGAAGCCCAGGCCGATCACGGCTACCACAATGCCAAACGAGACGAGAAAGGAATTGACGCTCTGGCCATCCATTCCGCCGTCCGTGATGGTCTGCTGCTCCTCGGGAGTCAGCAAGGACGGAAGGTCGAACGAGGTAATGACATTGTTGATGAAGCTCAGGGCACCGGCAGCCAAAATGAGCCAGGACCCGATAAGCACCTCGCGGGGCGCCGGACCCTTTGCAGGCTTGGCGGGGAAAGACGGTGAGACGTACCCGGATGGCTGGGCGGCCTGATAGCCGTAGGGGCCTGAAGCGTATTGGCCATATTGGGGCTCCGGCCGGTTTCCAATAGTGTTTCCGGCACCGTCGGCGCCTCCCGCGGGTCCCGGGCGGGGATCGGGCGGCCCCTGCGGATTGTTCCCGGGATCAGGGTTGTTCTCTGGTGTACTCATATCCACCTGCCTGCTGGTCGGTATCGAAGAGGCGGTCCGGTGGGAAAGTGCCGTCGGCACACAGGGGCCGGGCACCCCCGCAGCCAGATATCCAGCCTAGCGCGCCCGGCCGGCAAGGGTCAGGGGCCGCGGGAAGTTCATCCCCGGCCCGGGTGCCAAAAGACATCACAAAAAGAAACAGCACAGCCCCCTGCCGGATGGCGGGGGGCTGTGCTGAAGAGGGAGTGCTGCCTACGCGGCTACGAAAGCGGCGTCCACGGTGATGGTGACCTTGTCGCCCACGAGGACGCCGCCGGTCTCCAGCGCTGCGTTCCAGGTCAGGCCGAAGTCCTTGCGGCTGATGACGGTGCTGGCGGAGAAGCCGGCGCGGGTGGCGCCGAAGGGATCCACGGCCACGCCGTTGAATTCGGTATCCAGGACCACGGTGCGGGTGATGCCCTTGATGGTCAGATCGCCGGTGACCTTGTAGGTTTCGCCGGAGCCTTCGATGCCGGTGGCGGTGAAGGTGAGTTCCGGGAACTGCTCGACGTCGAAGAAGTCGGCGCCCTTGACGTGGCCGTCGCGGTTGGCGTCATTGGAGTTGAAGGAATCGGCAGCGATCACAGCGGTGACCGTGGTGTCTGCGATGGTTTCGCCCACAGTCAGGGTTGCTTCAACCTTGTCGAACTTGCCGCGGACCTTGCTGATGCCGGCGTGCCGGACGGTGAAGCCGACTTCGCTGTGTGAGGCGTCGAAATTCCAGGTTCCGGTGGTGAGGCCGCTGGGGATCATGTGATTGCTCCTTCTGTGACAGTGTGGTGCGGAGAAGACCCCCGCAGCATTTTCATGCATTTGCATACAGTGTTGCATGGATTGGTTAAAGGTTCAAGTGAATCCCGGAGTCTGGTTTGGGGAATTTAGCGGCTGGCGCTATCTCTGCGAAACTGGGACACATGTCCCGCTCATCCATACATCTCGTGCGCCACGGTGAAGTCTTCAATCCGGACAAGGTCCTTTACGGGCGCCTTCCCGAGTTCCACCTGTCCGATCTGGGACGCCGGATGGCGGACCGCGTGGCCGGACACTTTGATGAACGGCGCAACGACGGCGCCAATCTGGTTTATCTCGTCGCCTCGCCCCTGACCCGTGCGCAGGAGACAGCTGCTCCGATTGCCGCCGCGCTGAAGCTGGATATCGCCACCGACGAGCGCATTCTGGAAGCTGAGAACCGCTTCGAAGGCATGTCCAACATTCAGAGCAGGCTTCGGAACCCGCGCTACTGGCCACTGCTGCGCAATCCCATGCGTCCGTCCTGGGGTGAGCCCTATGCCAAGCAGGTGGCCCGGGTGATGGCTGCCGTCGACGACGCGCGGATGCGTGCCGTGGAGCTCGGCGGAGATAACGCAGAGGCTGTCCTGGTCAGCCACCAGCTGCCCATCTGGGTGACCCGGCTCGCCGCCGAAGGCAAAAAGCTCTGGCATGATCCGCGCCAGCGGGAATGCACCCTGACCTCGGTCACCACACTGGATTTTGACGGCGCAGAACTCGTAGGCGTCCGCTACGCGGAGCCCAGTGCCGACCTCCTTCCCGGCGCAGCAAATGTCCCGGGAGCATAATAGAATTACTACGCGTTGTAGAAGTGGCTTCCCCCTGCCGCGATGAAAGCTGGAAATCCTTGAAGAAAAGTCAGAGCCCTGACGCGGCCCTCGGGCGCCGCTCCTTCCTTCGGCTCGGTGCCGGACTGGCCGTCAGCGTACCGTTTGTCGCCGCTGCTGCCGGCTGCTCCTCGGATGATCCGCTGGCAGAACAGGCCAATGCAGGAGACAACAAGAACTACATTGCCGGTGACGGCTCAGTCACGGAATACGATCCCGCCGACCGCGGCGAAGCAGTGCAGCTTTCCGGCACGCTTTTTGACGGCACCGAAGTGAGCTCCGCGGACTGGGCAGGCGCCGTCGTCGTCCTCAACTTCTGGTACGCCGCCTGCGCCCCCTGCCGCAAGGAAGCCCCCGACCTGGTGGAGCTGCACAACACCTTCGAACCCGACGGCGCGCGTTTCTACGGCGTGAACATCCGCGACGAAAAGGCCACGGCCGAAGCCTTTGAACGGAACTTCAACGTTCCGTACCCCAGTTTTTATGACAAGGACGGCGGCGTGCTGCTTGCGATGGCCAACGTGGTTCCGCCGCAGGCCGTACCCACCACCCTGGTGCTGGACCGGCAGGGCCGTGTCGCAGCGCGCATCCTCGGACTGGCGGACAAGGGCACCCTGAAGGCCCTGATCAGCGACGCGCTGGCAGCGTAGGGACGTGTCCTTTCTTACAGCAGCGGTGAACCCGGCCGCGGAATCCACCGCCAATGCCTTTGCGGACACCGTACTCAACGGCTCCGTGCTGCTGGCCATCCCCGTAGCTGCCCTCGCCGGGCTGGTTTCCTTTCTCTCACCCTGCGTCCTTCCCCTGGTCCCGGGATACCTGGGGTACGTCACCGGACTGACCGGGGTGGATCTGCAGAAGCAGCGCCGGGGGCGTATGTTCGCCGGCATCGGACTGTTTGTGCTCGGGTTTTCCCTGGTGTTCGTGGCGCTCGGTGCAGGCATCGGGCAGCTCGGGGCCTGGCTGAAGGGTTCTGAACAGGAATGGATCACCCAGGCGCTTGGCGTGGTGGTGATCCTGCTGGGCATTGTCTTTATGGGCGGCATGAGCTGGTTCCAGCGCGACCGCAAGATCGAAGCCAAGCCGCCGGCAGGCCTCTGGGGCGCTCCGGTGCTGGGAATCACGTTCGGGCTGGGATGGGCACCGTGCATCGGCCCGACGCTCTCCGCTGTACAGTTACTCTCCTTCTCCGGCAGTGACGCCAGCGCCGCCAAGGGTGCACTGCTGACTTTTGTCTACTGCCTCGGGCTGGGACTGCCGTTCCTGCTCCTGGCCGTCGGCTTCCGGCGGGGAATGGGTGCCCTGGGCGTCTTCCGCCGGCACCGTCTCGCCCTGCAGCGTTTCGGCGGCGGAATGCTGATTGCCTTGGGCGTGCTGATGGTCAGCGGCGTCTGGAACGTGTGGATCAACCAGCTCCAAGGTTGGTTGGGTAACGTGACACTGCCGATCTGATGTACGAGCGAATGAACAGTGAGAACAGACGAAGCATGAGAACACCTTGACCCCGAAACCGGATGACGTGACTGACAAAGCCAAAAAGCCCGTATCCCCGTCCCGCCCGTCCAAGGCCGGCCGGGATGACGTGGCGCTGCCCGCGCTGGGCGTGCTGGGCATGCTCCGGTGGGCCTGGAACCAGCTGACCAGCATGAAGACGGCGCTGTTCCTGCTGCTGCTGCTCGCCGTCGCGGCTGTGCCCGGTTCGCTGTTTCCGCAGCGGCCCGCCGATCCGTCGGTGGTCACGCAGTACATCAAGGACAACCCCGAGACCGGGCCGTGGCTGGACCGGTTCCAGCTTTTTGATGTGTACTCCTCGGTCTGGTTCTCCGCGATCTACCTACTGCTGTTCATCTCCCTGATCGGCTGCGTGATCCCGCGGGCCAAGGCGCACTTCAAGGCCATGCGCTCCAAGCCGCCGCGCACCCCCAGCAAACTGTCCCGGATGCCCGAGTACGGCACCCTCACCGTTCCGGCGTCCGCGTCCCTGACCCCGGCCGACGCCGTGCGCGACGCCGCGAAGGTCCTGCGCAAGCGTGGCTACCGCGTGGATGTCCGGGGGACCGACACGGACCGGCCCTCGGTTGGCGCCGAGCGCGGGTTCGCAAAGGAACTGGGCAACCTGGTTTTCCATACCTCCATGATTGGGGTGCTGGCCTGTGTGGGTATCGGCGGGCTCTTCGGCTACAGCGGACAGAAGATCGTGGTGGAAGGCGAGTCCTTCGTGAACACCCTGGTCAGTTATGACACCTTCACACCGGGCTCCAACTTCACCGAGAACCAGCTGAGCCCGTACGCGCTCACCCTGGACAAGTTCGAGGTCGAATTCGACCGCGAGTCAGAGACCCACTACGGCCAGCCGCTGGACTTTTCCGCCTACATGACCGTGAGGGAGAGCCCCGACGCCGAACCGCGCGAGGAGCTGCTCAAGGTTAACTCGCCCCTCACGGTGGGCGGCACCCGCGTGTACCTGGTCGGCAACGGTTACGCCCCCACCGTGACGGTGCGCGACGGCGAGGGCAACGTGGCGCTGCAGGGTCCGGTCGTCGCGGTCCCCACCGACGGCGTGTACACCTCGCTGGCGGTGATCAAGGCTCCCGACGCCAAGCCGGACCAGCTGGGCTTTGTCGGCTTCTTCCTGCCCACCGCCATGATCGACGAGGCAGGGGTCAGCTACTCCGGGGACCCGGATCCGATCAACCCACAGCTGAACCTGAACTCCTACTACGGGGACCTTGGCCTGGATGAGGGCGTGCCGTCCAACGTCTACGTACTGGAAACCGAAGACCTCACCCCGCTGAACAACCGTGACCTGGACGCCGGGGGCATTGTGCTCGCCGCCAACCAGACCTACGAACTGCCGGAGGGCAAGGGGTCAATCACCTTTGACGGGCTGAAGCGCTACGCGGCCCTCGACATCCACCACGATCCGGGCAAGACCGGTGTACTGATCTTCTCCGTCCTGTCCCTCTCCGGCCTGGCAGCCTCGCTGTTCCTGGCCCGCCGGCGGGTCTGGGTCCGGGCCGGCCAGCATCCGGACGGCCGCGTGATGGTCGAGTACGGCCTGCTGGCCCGCGGCGAGGATGCCCGCCTGTCCAGCGAGGCGTCCACTATCCGGGGCCTGCTTTCGGAGAAGTGGCTGGCACAACAGGACACGCACGGACACAATGATGGGCGGGTCAGCGTACCCGCAAACGCAGCGGCGGAGCGCAGCACCGCCGAAGAATCAGGTAAGGACCGGTAATGCCATCCATCGATTACACCCTCGCGAGTTACAGCGAGCTGTTTATGCTGCTGGCAGCATTCGCTTATACGGTCGCGTTCCTGGCCTTTTCATGGGATCTGGCCAAGAGCAGCAAGACCATTCAGGCGGTCGAAAGCCGGCTGGAGACCAAATCCCGGGTGCGGGAAACCGTTCCGGCCGGCGCTCCGAAGAACGGCTCCGCGCGGTCCTGGGACCCTGACGGCGGGCGCGAAGCCCAGACCGCCGACGCCGGCATGGGCTACACCGGTCCGCGCCGCAACGCCGCCCGCGTCGGCGTGGCGCTGACCGTGCTGGCTGCCGCCGTGCACGCAGCGGGCGTTATCACCCGCGGCATGGCTGCCCACCGCGTGCCCTGGGGCAACATGTACGAGTTCTGCACCACGGGCGCGCTGGTGGTGACCGTAGTGTTCCTGCTGGTGCTGACCCGCCGCGACCTGCGCTTCCTGGGCACGTTTGTCCTCGGTCTGGTGCTGATCATGATGATGGCGGCCACCATCGGCTTCCCCACCCCGGTGGCGCACCTGGTACCGGCCCTGCAGAGCTACTGGCTGATCATCCACGTTTCCGTTGCCGTGATTGCCTCGGCCCTGTTTACGCTCACGTTTGCCATGTCGGTGCTGCAGCTGCTGCAGGCTGACCGGGAAACCCGCATCCGCTCCGGACGCCCGGAACGTCTGCCGTTCCTGCGGATTGTTCCCTCCGCCCAGAGCCTTGAGAACCTGGCCTACCGCATCAACGCTGTTTCCTTCGTGCTGTGGACCTTCACCCTCATGGCCGGCGCTATCTGGGCCGAACAGGCCTGGGGCCGCTACTGGGGCTGGGACACCAAGGAAGTCTGGACCTTCGTGATCTGGGTGGTCTACGCCGGTTACCTGCACGCCCGCGCCACCCGCGGCTGGACCGGTACCCGTGCCGCCTGGCTCTCGGTTGTCGGTTACCTCTGCGTGGTCTTCAACTTCACCATCGTGAACATGTTCTTCTCCGGCCTGCACAGCTACGCCGGCGTCTAACCCCGCCAGTGGAAAGGCCCGCCCCGGAATCCCGGGGCGGGCCTTTTTACGCCTGGAGGGGAAGCCCTTTTCAGCGGGCTCATGGCGGAGGAATGCCTGCTGCGGCGGGCGGCCGCGAATGCGGGGAGCCTAGGCCCCGGGCTTGCCGTCGTCGCTTCGGCGGTCCTGTTGTTCTTCGCGGGCCCGAAGCTCCGCCTCGCGGGCTTTGAGCTCGGCTTCCTTCTGTTCCTGCCGGCGGCGGATTTCGAGGTTACGCAGGAAATCGGGATCGTCGTCGGGCGCTGAGGGACGGCGGGGCTGCCGCGGTCCGGACCCGCCGGAACCGCCGGACGGCCGGCCGAAGAGGAACCACAGCGCAGCACCGATCACCGGTACCAGGATGATGGCAAGCACCCAGGAGACCTTCGAAATGCTCCGCACCTCGTTCGCGCGGGACATGATGCAGTCGATGACGGCGTAAATGATCACAGCAGCGACAAGGATGACGCCGAACAACACAAGACGAGGCATAGGCCCATTGTAGTTGAGCGGCCCGTCGGCAGGCTCCGGCGCCGCCAAGGAGCCGGCCGAACCCGCGTGCGCCTAGAATGGAGGCGTGGCTTTCTGGAAATTTACTGCACTCCGCCTGGGTTTGGTGGCCGTCTTCTTCGTGATCTGCCTGTGGATGGGACTGGGCGTCCTGGTGTCCGCGCTGGCCGCTGCAGTCCTGGCCTGGTGCGTTACCTATCTGTTTGCCCGCAACATGCGCGACGAAGCGGCCCGTACCGTTCAGCGCCGCTTCACCGAGGAACGGGCACCCAAGCGCAACCGTGCCGAACTGGATGACTCAGCTGCCGAGGACGGTTTGGTTGCCGGTAACCCCGATGTGCAGATCGACAACGACCGCCGCCGCGACGTCTAAAGCGCCGCCGGGAGGCAAGCCGCGCCGCCGGCCGGTCCGGCCAGACCGGGAGCCGGCCGGGCCCGGCTAGGCCAGGAGCCGGGTGATGACCAGCCCGGCAGCGTAGAGCACGCTGAAGCCCAGGTTGATCAGCCCGGTCTGCTTCAGGACCGGGATCAGGCTTCCGCGCTTTTTGCCCGTCAACATCAGCCAGCACGGCATGATGCACGCCGGCACCAGTAGCAGCACCAGCAGGATCCACGGGTAGCTGCCGGCGATCAGCAGCGGCAGCAGCAGGGCCAGGGCCAGCATCATCACGTAGCTGATCCGCGCGGGGCCATCGCCCAGCCGCACGGCAAGTGTCCGCTTGCCAGCCTCACGGTCCGTGGGAATGTCCCGGACGTTGTTGGCCATCAGCAGCGCCATGGCGATCAGCCCGGTGCCCACCGCTCCCAGCACGGCAGCGGTATTGATTTCCAGGGCCTGCGTGTAGGTGGTGCCGAGGGTGGCGACAAGGCCGAAGAAAACGAAGACAAACACATCGCCCAGGCCCAGGTAGCCGTAGGGGTTCTTTCCGCCGGTGTACCCCCAGGCGGCGGCCACGCAGCCGAAGCCGACCAGAATCAGGTACCAGCTCGAGGCCAGGATCACCAGTGCGAAGCCGGCCACCATCGCGGCGCCGAAGCACACGAAGGCCGCGTATTTGACCTGCTTGGGTGTGGCCAGCCGGGAACCGGTGAGCCGCAGCGGGCCCACCCGGTTATCGTCGGTGCCGCGGATGCCGTCGGAGTAGTCGTTGGCGTAGTTCACGCCCACCTGCAGCAGGATGGCCACAATGGCTGCCAGCGCGGCACGGACCGGATGGAAGGCTCCGAGGTCGTAGGCGGCAGCCGAGCCGATAATGACCGGCGCTATTGCCATCGGCAGCGTCCGGGGACGGGCGCCTTCTAACCATTGGGCGGCTGTAGCCACAGTTTCAGTCCTTAGTTCTTCGGTTACGGGAAATCAGGTTCAGTGTTTAGCCGCGGCAAGCAGCCGCAGCAGCGTCATCCGGTCCGCTTTGCCGTTGGGCAGCAGCGGCAGGGATTCGAGCAGCAGGACCACCTTCGGCACGGCCGCGGCTCCCAGCCGGGAGCGGACGGCCTCGCGGACCAGCTCCGGGTCAACGCTGCCGACGACGGCGGCGCCCACCCGGGAGCCCCACTCGGCGTCGTCGAGACCCAGCACAAAGGCCTGCTCCACGCCGGCCACGGTTTCCACGGCCCCGGCAACCGCCTGAGCCGAGATCTTGATGCCACCGCTGACGATGACGTCGTCCAGCCGGCCGGATACATGAACCCGGCCCTGATCATCCACCGTGCCGGTGTCATCGGTGCGGAACCAGCGGCGTCCGGAATTGAACCGGAAGCGGTCCCGGGTCAGTTCGGGGCGTCCCATGTAACCGTCGGCCAGCACGTCGCCGGCAATCCACAGGCGTCCCTCCTCCCGGATGACGTCGATGCCGGGCAGCGGAACACCGTTGTAGACGCAGCCGCCGCAGGTTTCGCTCATCCCGTAGGTGGTCACCACGTTCAGGCCGTGGCTGCGTGCCTTCTCCAGCAGGGGAGCGCCTGCGGGGGCGCCGCCGAGCAGGATCGCGTTGAACCGGCGCAGCACGCGGAGGGTTTCCGGCGCCGGGTCCTGCAGCAGCCGGTGCAGCTGGGTGGGCACCAGGGAGGTAAACCGGTTGCGGTCCGTCATGTCCTCGGCCGCCCGGGTAAATACCTCCGCGCTGAACGGAACGGACAGGTCCATAAACACCGGTTGCGTGCCGGCATAGAGGGACCGGATGAGGACCTGGACACCGGCAATGTAGTTCACCGGCAGCGCAGCGAGCCACTGGCCGTCGGCCTCCAGCGCCATGGCGGTGGCCATCGAGGACGCGGCCAGTGCGTCCGTGGAGAGCATGGTCTGTTTCGGGGTTCCGGTGGAGCCGGAGGTGCTGATCACCAGCGCAATGTCATCATTGGGCAGTTCGCCGTCGAAGGTCTGGCCGGGATCCGTGTGCGGTGCCACGGCGGGCCCCTCGCCGGCCAGCGCATCGGCCAGCGGGGCAAGGAGCATCCCCGGATCGAATCCGGGGGAGATCAGGACTGGGAGCAGTTCCAAAGCGGTCCTAGAAGTAGTAGGGGAAGGAGGACCAGTCCGGCTCCCGTTTGGCCAGGAACGCCTCTTTGCCTTCCACCGCCTCATCCGTCATGTACGCCAGCCGGGTGGCCTCGCCGGCAAAGACCTGCTGTCCGGCCAGGCCGTCGTCGGCCAGGTTGAACGCGAACTTCAGCATCCGGATGGCCTGCGGAGACTGCCGGGCAATGTCCGCCGCGTATTCCAGTGCCACCTTTTCCAGGTTTTCATGGTCCACCGCTTCATTGACCGCGCCCATGGCCACCATGTCCTCGGCGGAGTATTCGCGGGCCAGGAAGAAGATTTCACGTGCTTTCTTCTGGCCGATCTGCCGGGCCAGCAGCGCGGAGCCGTAGCCGGCGTCGAAACTGCCCACGGTGGCGTCGGTCTGCTTGAATTTTCCGTGCTGGCGGGAGGCGATGGTCAGGTCCGAGACCACGTGCAGGCTGTGCCCGCCGCCGGCTGCCCAGCCGTTGACGACGGCGATGACCACCTTGGGCATGGTGCGCATCAGCCGCTGGACTTCCAGGATGTGCAGCCGGCCGGCGCGTGCGGGGTCAATGGTTTCCTTCGTCTCGCCCTCGGCATAGCGGTAGCCGTCGCGTCCGCGGATGCGCTGGTCTCCGCCGGAGCAGAAGGAGTGGCCGCCGTCCTTGGGAGAGGGGCCGTTGCCGGTGAGCAGAACGGTGGCGACGTCGGGGGTCATCCGGGCGTGGTCCATGGCCCGGTACAGCTCGTCCACGGTGCCGGGACGGAAAGCATTGCGCACCTCGGGGCGGTTGAACGCGATCCGCACGGTCGGCAGGTCACGTATGACGGCGCCGTCGGCGTCGCGCTCCACCTGGCGGTGGTAGGTCATGTCTGCCAGGTCCTCGAACCCGGAGACGAGACGCCACTGCCGCGGGTCGAAGATATCGGACACCTGTGCTGGAAGTTCTGTGCTCACAAATCGAGTTTATCGCCCGGGTCCAAACCGGCCGGACACTGCCGCCGTCCGAAAAACTACCGGGTCGGGACTGCGATATGCGGGTTCCCCCTGTTTGCGCGGGCCGCCCTGTTCCAAGCTGGTACCTATGGCTGGCTCCGCTCCGGGGATCGATGGCCCCGCATCTGACGCAATGCTCAAACTCGGCCGGTTCTTCACCCGATGGGATGAGACCGCTGACGGACGGGCCGTGTTCCGGGAAGGCGGCCGGCAGGGGGACGCCTTCTACCGGAACCGGTGGAGCCACGACAAGGTGGTGCGCTCCACCCACGGCGTGAACTGCACGGGATCCTGCTCGTGGAAGGTGTACGTCAAGGACGGGATCATCACCTGGGAGGCGCAGGAGACCGACTACCCGAGCGTGGGACCGGACCGGCCCGAGTACGAGCCGCGCGGCTGCCCGCGCGGCGCGGCTTTCTCCTGGTACACCTATTCGCCCACCCGGGTCCGGTTCCCCTATATCCGCGGGGTGCTGCTGGAAATGTACCGTGCTGCCAGGGAGCGAACCGGGGACCCGGTGCTGGCGTGGGAAGAGATTGTGAATGATCCGCAGCGCCGGCGCACCTACCAGCAGGCACGGGGCAAGGGCGGACTGGTGCGCTCCAGCTGGGCCGAGGCACTGGAGATGACTGCGGCCGCACACGTCGCCACGGTGAAGAACTTCGGCCCGGACCGCTGCACCGGGTTCTCGCCCATCCCGGCCATGTCCATGGTCTCGCACGCGGCCGGTGCCCGGTTCATCAACCTCATTGGCGGGGTGATGAACAGCTTTTATGACTGGTACGCGGACCTGCCGGTGGCCAGTCCGCAGGTCTTCGGGGACCAGACCGACGTACCCGAATCCGGGGACTGGTGGGACGCCACCTATCTGATGATGTGGGGTTCCAATATCCCTGTCACCCGCACTCCGGACGCGCACTGGATGGTGGAAGGGCGCTACCGCGGCACCAAGGTGGTCTCGGTCAGCCCGGACTATGCGGACAACACCAAGTTCGCCGATGAATGGCTCCCCGCCGCGGCCGGCTCCGACGCCGCGCTCGCGATGGCAATGGGCCACGTGATCCTGAAGGAGAACTTCGTGGACCGGCGGGTGCCGTTCTTCGAGGACTACGTGGTGCAGTACACCGATCTGCCGTTCCTCGTCGCACTGGAGCAGGGCCCTGACGGAACCGTGGTTCCGGGCAAGTTCCTCACCGCCGCGGAGCTGGGGCGGGGCGAGGCCAAAGCCGCGGACGCCGCCTTCAAGACGGTGCTGCTGGACCGCGACGCCGGCACCCCGGTGGTGCCCAACGGTTCCGTGGGCTTCCGGTACAACGAGGCCGACGCCGGGAAATGGAACCTGGACCTGCAGGGCGTGGTGCCCGCCCTGTCGGTGGCCGATGCCTCCTCCTACAGCCAAAAGGTCAGCCGGGTGGACCTGCCCGCCTTCACCGACCCGTCCGGGGTCGGAACGGTAGTGCAGCGCGGCGTGCCGGTGATGGAGGTGGCCGGGCGGACGGTCACCACCGTCTTTGACCTGATGCTGGCCCAGTACGGGGTGGGCCGGGACGGGCTGCCCGGACAGTGGGCGGCCGGGTATGACGACGCCGCCAGTCCCTACACGCCGGCGTGGCAGCATGAAATCACCAACGTCAGCCCGGAAGCCGTCATCCGCACGGCCCGGGATTTCGCCGCCAACGCGGAAAAATCCAAGGGCCGGTCCATGATCATCCTCGGCGCCGGCATCTGCCAGTGGTACCACGGCGATGTGACCTACCGTGCCATTCTGGCCATGCTGATGCTCACCGGCTGCCAGGGCCGCAACGGCGGCGGCTGGGCGCACTACGTCGGCCAGGAGAAGTGCCGGCCCATTACCGGCTGGGCAGCCATGGCCTCCGCCGGGGACTGGAACCGGCCGCCCCGGTTCATGATCGGCACGGCATTCTGGTACATGCACACGGACCAGTTCCGCTCCGACGGGTATTCCTCCGACGCCATGCAGTCCCCGCTGGCCACCGGCCACCTGCGCGGCATGCACACCGCCGATGTGGTTGCGAAGTCCACCCGGATGGGCTGGATGCCGTTCTTCCCCCAGTTCGATGCGCGCAATTCCCTGGACGTGGCCGATGACGCCGCGGCGGCCGTGGCCCGCGGGGAGGCGGACACGGAGGCCGCCTGGGTGGCACGGCAGCTGAAGGAGGAGAAGCTGCGTTTCGCCGTGGAGGATGTGGATGCCCCGGAGAACTGGCCGCGGACCCTGATCCTGTGGCGCTCGAACCTCCTGGGCTCCTCGGCCAAGGGGGAGGAGTACTTCCAGAAGCACCTGCTGGGCACCCTGAACAACGTGATGGGCAAGGACCACGCCGAAGCCCGTCCCAAAGACGTGGTGTGGCGCGAGGAAGCACCGCAGGGCAAGCTCGACCTGCTGGTCTCCGCGGATTTCCGGATGACCAGTTCCACGCTGCTTTCCGACGTCGTGTTCCCGGCCGCCACCTGGTACGAGAAGTACGACCTGTCCTCCACCGACATGCACCCCTACGTGCATGCCTTCACGCCGGCCATCGCCCCGCCGTGGGAAGCCAAGACGGATTACGATCTGTTCCGGCTGCTCGCCGAGGAGTTCTCCCGCCAGGCGTTGACGCACCTGGGCGTGCGCAAGGACATGGTGGCCACGGCGCTGACCCATGACACCCCCGGAGAGATCGCCCAGCCCGGCGGCCACGCCCCGGACTGGAAGGGCACGGATATTCCCGCTGTCCCGGGGAAGAACCTGCCCTCCCTGGCGGTGGTGGAACGGGACTACACGGCGATCGGTGAAAAGTTCGTGGCCATCGGACCGTTGGCGGACAAGCTGGGCCTGACCACGAAATACGTCACCTACGATGTGTCCCGTCCGCTGGTCCAGCTGGCGCGCAAGCACGGCGTATTTGACCGGGGCGCCGCGGCCGGGCGGCCAGCCGTGGACACGGATGCCCGGATGGCCGAAGCCATCCTGCTGCTCTCGGGCACCACCAACGGAGAACTGGCCGTGCAGGGCTTTAAAACCCTGGAAAAGCGGACCGGGGTCCCGCTGGCGGATCTGGCCGAAGGTGCGGAGGACCGGCAGATCACGTTCCGCGACACCCAGGACCGGCCCACACCGGTGATTACCTCCCCGGAGTGGTCCGGGTCCGAGACCGGCGGGCGGCGGTACGCGCCGTTCACCATCAACATCGAACGGCTCAAACCGTTCCATACCCTGACCGGTCGGATGCACTTCTTCCTGGACCATGACTGGATCCTGGACATGGGTGAGGCGCTGCCGGTGTACCGGCCGCCACTGGATATGCACCGCCTGTTCGGCGAACCGCAGCTGGGGACCCGCGGCGAGCTGTCCGTTGCCGTGCGGTACCTGACCCCGCACAACAAGTGGTCCATCCATTCGGAGTACCAGGACAACCTGCTGATGCTCTCCCTCTCCCGCGGCGGGACCTCGGTCTGGATCAGCCCGCAGGACGCCGCGCTGATCGAAGTGTCGGACAACGAGTGGGTGGAGTGTGTGTCCACCAACGGGGTGCTGGTGGGCCGGGCGATCGTCAGCAGCCGGATGCCTGCCGGGGTGCTGTACGTCTACCACGCGCAGGAGCGCATCATTGACGTGCCCAAGTCCGAAGCCACGGGCCGGCGCGGGGGCATCCATAATTCGGTGACCCGGATCCTGGTCAAACCCACACACATGATCGGCGGTTATGCGCAGCTGTCCTGGGCCTTTAATTACCTCGGCCCCACCGGCAACCAGCGCGACATTGTCTCCGTCGTCCGGAAGCGTTCCCAGGAGGTGGCGTACTGATGCGAATCATGGCGCAGACGGCAATGGTGATGGCACTGGATAAGTGCATTGGCTGCCATACCTGTTCAGTGACGTGCAAACAGGCCTGGACCAACCGGGCCGGCACCGAATACGTGTGGTTCAACAACGTGGAGACCCGCCCCGGGCAGGGCTACCCGCGCCGGTATGAGGACCAGGAGAAATGGAAGGGCGGCTGGGAACTGAACAGCCGCGGGAAGCTGAAGCTGAAGGCCGGCGGCCGGCTCGCCAAGCTCTTCGGCATTTTCGCCAGCCCGGTCCAGCCCGAACTGAATGACTACTACGAGCCGTGGACCTACGACTACGAAAACCTGATCAACGCCCCCGCAGGCAAGGACTTCCCCGTGGCCCGGCCCAAGTCCCTGATCACCGGCGAAAACATGAATATTGAATGGTCTGCGAACTGGGACGATGACCTGGGCGGTTCGAAAAACACCGAGCAGCAGGACCCCGTGCTCCAGAAGCTGCGCAGCGAGGCCGAAGAGAAGGTCAAGGCGGACTTCGACAACACCTTTATGTTCTACCTGCCCCGGATCTGCGAGCACTGCCTGAACCCGTCCTGCATGGCTTCCTGTCCCTCCGGCGCCATCTACAAGCGCGAAGAGGACGGCATTGTGCTGGTGGACCAGGACCGCTGCCGCGGCTGGCGGCAGTGCATCACCGGGTGCCCGTACAAAAAGATGTACTTCAACCACCGCTCCGGCAAGGCGGAGAAGTGCACCTTCTGTTATCCCCGCATCGAGGTGGGCCTTCCCACCGTGTGCGCCGAGACCTGTGTGGGACGGCTGCGGTACATCGGGATTTTCCTGTACGACGCCGACCGCGTCACCGAGGCCGCCTCCACGCCGAACGTGCAGGACCTGTACGAGGCCCAGCTGGACCTGATGATGGACCCCAATGATCCGGAAGTCATTGCCGGCGCCCGGGCCGAAGGCATTCCGGAGGACTGGCTGGACGCGGCCCGGCGCTCGCCGGTCTACGCGATGGCCAAAACCTTCCGGGTGGCGCTGCCGCTGCACCCGGAATACCGGACCATGCCCATGGTCTGGTACGTCCCGCCGCTGTCCCCGATTGTGGACGTTTTGAACGAACAGGGGCACGACGGCGAGAGCGCGGACAACCTCTTCGGCGCCATCGAGGCGCTGCGGATTCCGGTGGAGTATCTGGCCGAGCTGTTCACCGCCGGGGACACGGACCTGGTCACCGGGGTGCTGCGCAAGCTCGCGGCCATGCGCGCCTACATGCGCGACATCACCCTCGGTGACGCACCGGATGAAAAGATCGCCGCCGACGTCGGCATGTCCGGAGAGCAGATCGTGGCGATGTACCGGCTGATGGCCGTGGCCAAATACGAAGAGCGGTACGTGATCCCCAGCGCGCACCTGGAGGACGCCCACAACCTGGAGGAAATCGGCTGTTCCCTGGATGTGGAAGGCGGGCCCGGGATGGGCCAGACCGGCGTCTTCGGTGAGGCCTCCGGCCGTCCCACCCCCGTGGCGGTGGAAAACTTCGAGGCACTGCAGGCCCGGCAGCGCGGAGACGACCCGACAGGGAACGGCGATCTGGGCGGACGGGTCAACCTGCTGAACTGGGACGGACGGGGATCACCCAAGGGCCTGTTTCCGCGGAACAACAACCGCGGTGCTGCGGACGCCGATGCCGGTGCGGATAAGGGTGCCGGATATGACCAGGCCGCCGGTGACGGACCGGCTCCCGCGACAGGGAACAGCGACGGCGGGGAACCCCCGTCCTCCGGGCCGGGGGTACGGCAGTGAGCCTGCTCGAGAAACTGCTGGGCAAACCCGGCAAGGGCACAGTGGCCCCGGAACCTTACGCGGACGCCCATCCTGCGCGCAGCCGGGTCATCCGGCAGGCGGCGGCGCTGCTGCTCGAGTACCCGGACCGGGCACTGATGGACGCTCTGCCTGCCCTGCGGTCCGCGCTCGCCGAAGCCGGGGCCACCGGTTCCGAGCTGGAGGACCTGTTCAGCTGGTTCACCGACACACCGCTGCGCGAGGTGCAGGCAAGCTACGTGCAGGAGTTTGATCTTTCCAAGCGGCACAGCCTGCACCTGACCTACTGGACCGACGGCGATACCCGACGGCGTGGGGAGGCCCTGGCCGCCTTCAAGGAGGTCTACCGCTCCCACGGCGCGCTGCCGGAGGGAAGCGAACTGCCGGACTACCTGCCGCTGGTGCTCGAATTCGCCGCCAAGGTGTCTCCGGAGGACGGCTACGAACTGCTGCAGCGTTACCGGCCCTCCGTGGAACTGCTGCGCCTGGCCCTGCGGGATGACGGGCTGCCCTATGAAGGGGTGCTGACCCTGCTCTGCACCACGCTGCCCGGGGTATCTCCGGAGGACAGGGCCGAGGTGATGCGGACGGCCGGGTACGGGCCGCCCACTGAGACGGTTGGCCTGGAGCCCTACAGTTCGCGGCTGCTGCCGGTGAGTGAAAGGAACAGCCCATGATGAGCCTGCCGCTGGATGTGCCGCCCCCCGGGAATGTGCAGGTAGGGCTGGATGACGTGATGCTGTGGGGCGTGCTGCCCTACCTGGTGCTGGCCATCCTGATCCTCGGCTCCATTTGGCGCTACCGGTATGACCAGTTCGGCTGGACCACCCGCTCTTCGCAGCTGTACGAGTCGCGGCTGCTGCGCATTGCCTCGCCGCTGTTCCATTTCGGCATCCTGGCCGTGATTGTGGGCCACTTTGTGGGTCTGGTGATCCCCAAGACCTGGATGGATGCCGCAGGGGTAAACGAGGACACGTATCATTTCTTTGCCCTCAGCGTTGGCAGCATCGCCGGGGTAGCCACCCTGGTGGGGATCGTGCTGCTGATCTACCGGCGCCGCACCACCGGTCCCGTGTTTATGGCCACCACCCGGAACGACAAGGTGATGTACATTTTCCTGCTGGCCGCCATCCTCGCCGGGCTGGCGACCACGGTCTTTTCCGTCTTCGACACGAAGATCGTGAACTACCGGGACACGGTCTCACCGTGGTTCCGCTCCATCTTCATCTTCCAGCCGGACCTCGTGGGCATGACGGCAGCCTCCATGTCCTTCAAGATCCACACGCTGACGGGCCTGGTGCTCTTTGCCCTCTGGCCGTTCACCCGGCTCGTGCATGCCTTCACCGCACCGCTGCAGTACCTGTTCCGCCCCTACATCGTGTACCGCTCGCGTGGAAAGCGGCCGGCTCCGGGTGTGGGAACGCCGCGGCGGGGCTGGGACCCGGTGGGCACCCCGGACCGGGACCGGCCCGGCGTGCCTCCGAAATGATTCCCTGACGGCACTTTCTCAGAAGCGAGGACACCATGCCGGCATCCCCGGTTACCCCGGCACCAACACCGGACCTGAAATCAGGCCAGCTGCGAAACCTGGTCGTGGCCACCATTGCCTCCACCATCGGCTTTTGGGCCTGGACGGTGATCGGCCCGCTGTCCAGCCGGTATGCGGCGGACATGGACCTGGGCGCCGGGCAGACCTCGATTCTGGTGGCCATGCCCATCCTCGTGGGCTCGGTGGCCCGCATTCCGGTAGGCGCCCTTACGGACCGGTACGGCGGCCGGATCATGTTCACGGTCATCCTGGGCGTCACGGCTCCGCTGGTTCTGCTCACCGGCATCGTGGGCGGGATGGGCAACTTTCCCTTCCTTGTGGTTATCGCCTTCTTCCTGGGCATCGCGGGAACAGTGTTCGCCATCGGCATCCCGTTCTGCTCGGCCTGGTATGACCGCAGCCGCAAGGGCTTCGCCACCGGCGTCTTCGGAGCCGGCATGGTCGGCACCGCCGTCTCCGCCTTTTTCACTCCGCGCCTGGTCACCGCCGTCGGCTACATGGGCGCCCACATCACCATTGCCGCCGTCGTGGCCGCCATGGCCGTGCTGAGCTGGCTGGTGCTGCGCGAATCGCCGGCCTGGTCCCGGCCCACCGAACCGGTGCTGCCCAAGATCACCCATGCCTTCACCCTGCGCGTGACCTGGCAGCTGTGCTTTTTGTACGGGGTGGTGTTCGGCGCGTTCGTGGCGTTCTCCAACTACCTGCCCACGTACCTGGGCAACGTGTACGACTACGACGCGACGGCGGCCGGAACCCGTACCGCGGGTTTTGCAGTGGCAGCCGTCATTGCCCGGCCCATCGGCGGCACTATCGCGGACAAGGTGGGCCCGAAACTGGTCACCCTGACTTCCCTGGCCGGAACGGTGGTGCTGGCCGTGATCGTGGCGCTGCGGCCCGAGGAGGAACGGGTCTACGGCACCGCATTCATCCTGATGGCACTGTTCCTGGGGCTGGGGACCGGCGGGGTATTCGCCTGGGTTGGCCGTGCAGCACCGGCCCAGGACGTCGGGACCATCGGCGGAATTATTGCCGCGGCCGGCGGCCTGGGCGGATATTTTCCGCCCCTGGTCATGGGAGCCACCTACGACCCGGCGGACCGGAGCTATTTTGTGGGGCTGATTCTGCTGGCAGCCTTCGCCGCCGTGGCGTTCCTGCTGACCTTCACCGTGCGCAACGGCGGCCGGGTGGATGAGCGGACGCGTACCTGAGATCCTGCTGCGGACCGCGTTTCGCTCCCGTGCCGGTGCAGGCGGGAGTAAGGTCACCGGCATGGGTGCAACCGAACTGATCCTGATCCGGCACGGTGAAAGCGCAGGCAACGTGGCTGCCACCCGCGCGAGCCGAGAAGGTGCCCAGCGCATCGAGATCGAATGGCGGGACCCCGACGTCCCGCTCAGCCCGGACGGGGAATCCCAGGCAGAAGCAGTGGGCCGCTGGTTCGCCGGGTTGCCTGCCGACGAACGTCCCGACGCCGTGTGGTGCTCGCCCTACCTTCGCGCCCGGCAGACCGCGGAACTGGCCGGACTGCCCGGCATCGCCGGGCAGATGCGCATCGATGAACGCCTTCGTGACCGGGAACTGGGCGTTCTTGACCTGTTCACCTCCGCCGGAGTCGCGGCCCGCTATCCGGAGGAAGCCGAACGCCGGGCCTGGCTGGGCAAGTTCGTTTACCGGCCGCCGGGCGGGGAGTCCTGGGCAGACGTTGCCCTGCGGCTGCGTTCGGTCTTCCGGGACCTGGACGAGGAAGAGGACGGCAAGCGGGTGGCCGTGGTCTGCCACGACGCGGTGATCATGCTGATCCGCTACATCTGCGAACGGTTCTCCGAGCAGGAGCTGCTGGATACGGCCGCGGCCAACAGCGTGCGCAACGGCTCCGTCACCCGCCTGGTGCGCCCGTCGGGCACCGGACCGTGGGAGGTCCACACCTTCAACAGCGTGCTGCACCTGCAGGACAGCGGAGCGCCCGTCACCGAACACGCAGGAGATGAACATGACATCCACCCGCGCTGACCTGGTTACCCCGGACCTGCTCCGCGGCTGGCAGCTCTCCACCGACACCGCCGGCAAAAAGGAACGCGGAACGGTGCTGGTGATCGGCGGGGAACGCCGCACTCCGGGTGCCGCAATGCTGACGGGCCTTGCCGCGCTGCGCGTCGGGGCCGGCCGGCTGACCATGGGACTGGCCGAGTCCGTTGCCGTGAGTGTCGCCGTCGCCGTTCCTGAAGCCGGCGTCGCGGGACTCGCTGAGTCCGGCGGCTACATCGACGGCGGTGCTGCCGGTGCGGTCCTTGCAGCAGATCTGGACTCGGCCGCCGCCGTGGTGATTGGGCCGGGCCTGGCGGACGCTGAACAGACAGCGGCGCTGCTGGTGTCCGTGGTTCCCCTGTTGGGAGAAAAGACCCAGGTGGTGCTTGATGCCTACGCGCTCGGGGTCCTGCCCGGACAGCCGGAGGTGGCCAAGGTGCTGGCTGGCCGGCTGGTTCTGACGCCGAACCGGACCGAGATCCTGCACCTGCTGGGGGAGGAGGACACTGACGAAGAGTCTTTGGACATGGCTGACGCCTCGCTGGAGGTGGCGCGGAAGTACTCGGCAGTGGTGACGGCCCAGAACCTCATCACGGCACCGGAGGGTTCCAGCTGGGAAGTACCCGCCGGCAATCCCGGTTTGGGGACCTCCGGCTCCGGGGATGTCCTGGCCGGTGCGGTAGGCGGTTTCCTGGCCCGCGGGGCGACGCCGGAACAGGCGGCATGCTGGGGCACCTACCTGCACGCCGTGGCGGGGGACCGGCTCTCGGCGTCCCGCGGACCCCTCAGCTTCCTGGCACGCGAGTTGCTGGAGGCCATGCCGCCTGTGATTGCGGAACTGAACTAGGCAGCGGGCGCGTTTTGGCGGCCGCCGTACGCGCTGAACCAAGAACGGGCTGCACGGGGCGGCACGGCCTCTTATCCTGAGGTGATGACAGCTAACGAATACCGGACCGGCCCGTCGGGGCGGGCAGCGGCACAAATCCCGTGGCTTTCCTACCGGTTCACCCGCAGCGACGGCGTCGCGGCGGGCTTTTACGTCCTGTTCCTGCTGTTGCTGAGTTTTGTGCCCATCAACATTCCCGGGCTCTCGGTGCTGATTCCGGACCCGGTGGTGGCGGCCTACGTCATCAATCTGGGCTTCTATGCGGTCGCTGGAATTCTGGCCCTTATTGCCGCCCGGCGGTATGTTGCCCGCGAGACCCGGGTCCTTGCCACCCGGCCGGTGCTGACTGCTGCCCTGATCCCGATTGGCGTAATCCTCACAATCATCGCTTCCATGGTGGGCGTGATCATCGCCGGCCAGGCCGAAACCGCCGTGAACCAGGAGGCTGTGCAGGGGCTGGTCACCGAAATGTCTCCCTGGCTGGTGGTGCCGCTGGTGGTCATCCTGGCGCCCTTCGTGGAGGAGTACATTTTCCGGCACCTGCTCATCGGCAAACTCAGCCGCTACTGGAACATCTGGGCGTGCAGCATCCTGTCGGTCCTGCTCTTCGCCTCCATCCACATTGTGGGTAAGGAATCCCTGTCACTGCCGGTCCTGATGCCTTATCTGGCCACCGGTGCCGTCCTGGTCGGGCTGTACGTATGGGCAGGAAACAACTTCATGCTGTCCTACGGCGTGCATGCTGCGAAGAACCTGCTCAGCGTGGTGCTGATCTACGCCATTCCGCCGGAACTGCTGCAGCAGTAATCTCGCCGCGGGAATGCGGCCCCGGCAGGAAGCCATGCCCTAGCATCGGTGGCAGGACCGGACCCGTCCCGGGGCCGGCACACAGAATCGGGGGATCGGCGTGTCAGTAGGCTCAGGAATCGGCGCAGTGTTCGTAATTTTGTATTTCCTGTTGGTGGTCGCGGTGGCCGTCCTTGTGGTCTGGGCCCTGGTACTCGTGATCATTTTCCTCCGGCTGCGGATTGCCCAGCTGCGCGGAGAGTTGCGCGGAGACACCGGAACGGTTAACTGACGCGGCCGGGGGCCTGCGGCCTGCGCCGCCGGTCCCCGGCAACCCCGTCAGCTGATGCAGAACTCGTTGCCCTCGGGATCCGCCATGACGTACCAAGAGTGCGGCCCCTGGCTTGCTTCGGTCAGGAAGGACGCACCCCGTTCCTCCAAGGCGGCCCGGGCCGCGTCCTTATCCTGGCCCTGGAGCCGGACATCCAGGTGAATGCGGTCCTTGACGGTTTTGGGCTCGGGAACCGGCTGAAACAGGATGCGCAACCGGTCCTTCCGGCCCACCTCGTCGGCAGGACAGATGGCGGCGCCGTCCCGCCAGACCCGGACACCGTTGTGCTCGATAACGTCCTCCGGTTTCGCCAAGCCCTGGTCCAGCATGGAAGAAATGAAGTCCTGGTCCACGGGCTCCAGCGTCCAGCCCAGGGTTTCGGCCCACCAATCCGCCTGTTGGTGGGCATCGGTGCAGTCAACGCAGATCTGTATATTCGTCATGGCATTGAGGCTAGAACCCGAACAGCACGGCCGTCATTGGTATGCGGACAGATGCAGTCCGCATATTCACCGGCCGGGAATCAGGCCTGGCCGTCAATCCGCTCGGTTTCGGGAGCCCGGACCGGAGAGCCGATGCAGGGCAGCACCCGCTCCGGCCGGGCCAAGTAGAAAAAAGAGCTCCGGGCATCCGAGCCGAAACCGCCGGGCACCATCAGTGTGGAGTATCGCTGGCACCACTGTGGTGTGTCGACGGCGGCGTCCAGGGCGGCGGCCACGGCGCCCACGTTGTGGAACCACATCAGCTGCTGCGTTCCGTCGATGACGAGGTGGATGAGATCCAGCTCCGGGTCGGCTGCGACCTCGACGTCGGACCACTGATCCCACGCCTCGAGCCGGCGGCGGTGGATCCAATGGACGTTGTGGCCGGGCGCAAAACCGGAGCAGCTGCTGCTGATGGAAGAGTTGTTGAAGCCGGAGTTGTTGGAAGCGGAGTTGCTGACACTGGACATGCTCACAGTGGGTTCCTTTTCAGGTTGTCCTTGCCTGCACCGGTTGGAGCAGGCCGCTTCGTCATCCGAACCACCCGCCGAACAGTGGGGTTGGTGTGGGGCCAGTCGGAGCTTTTATGCCCGGCGAACCGGGCGAAGGCCACATCTCGTGAAGCTAGAAACTACTGTAACCGAGGGCACCGACATTTCGACAGAGACGCAATATCAGGGTCTGGTGTGGTCGTGCGGCGTCGGGCGGCGGTACGCCGGGCGGACCGGGACGGCGGCAACGAAAACTCCCGCTCGCAGCGCTCGCGAGAGTTAATAAAGCCGCCTTACCCGGCCCGTCCGGCACACGGCATCTCGTCTGGGCGATGGCACCCTGACTTGCCTGTCAGGCACTAGCCTCAATCACCAATTCAGCTGGCAGTCTTGAGCCTACGGGTCGTGGAAATACCCCGTCGCGGGGTCAATGGACGAGAGGAAATCACGAATAGCGGCCACGTGCTGTTGATGCGTGGGCGGTTCACGCCTGCCGAGGGCGTTGAATCCATAACCATTGTTGGGTCCCGAGACCCAGTCATAGAGAATCGTTCCATCCTCGTCACGCCTGCGCACTGCAAACGTCTCGCCGTCGACGGTGATTGTCCCAAGGCCCGTATAGGTACTCGTGTCCGGCGGTGCAGGGGCAAACACCCACCCCTCATCTGCGGGGTGGCGATCGCTCTCCATACGTTTGATCCTACTGAGCAGGGAGCGATTCCTCACACCGCCCCGTTACCGCCAGCCGGCGTCCGGAGCCACGAGCTTGACGATGCTTTCGAGCAGGTGCGCGTTGTAGTCCACGCCGAGCTGGTTGGGCACGGTGATGAGCACGGTGTCTGCGGCCTGCACGGCAGCGTCAGCGGCCAGTTCGGCAGCGATCACGTCGGGTTCGCCGATGTAGCTCTTGCCGAACCGGGCGAGGCCCCCGTCGAGGTGGCCCACCTGGTCACGTCCCTCGGCCTGCGCGCGGAGACCGAAGTAATGCCGGTCCTCCCCGGTCACCAGAGGGATGACGCTGCGGCTCACGGAGACCCGCGGCGTGCCCTGGTGGCCGGCGTCGGCCCAGGCCTTGCGGTAGACCTCGATCTGCTCGGCCTGCAGCTGGTCGAACGGAACTCCGGTGTCTTCGGTCAGCAGGGTGGAGCTCATCAGGTTCATGCCCTGCTCACCGGTCCACTTCGCCGTGGCGCGGGTACCCGAACCCCACCAGATGCGCTCAGGCAGACCGGGGGAGAGGGGATCGATGGCCATGGGGGCGGTGGTCCCGGTCATCGCCGGATCGGACTGGGCCACCCCGGCACCGGCAATGGCGGCACGGAACACCTCGGTGTGCTGGCGAGCCATGTCCGCGTCGGTGGAGTCCGGCCCTGGCACGTAACCGAAGGACTCATAGCCCCGCAGGGCAGGCTCGGGGGATCCCCGGCTGATGCCCAACTGCAGCCGTCCGCCGCTGATCAGGTCCGCCACTGCGGCATCTTCCGCCATCGAAAGCGGATTCATGTAGCGCATATCGATCACGCCGGTGCCCAGTTCGATTTTGCTGGTCCGGGCGGCCATGGCGGCGAGCGTGGGGAACGGGGCGGAGAACTGCGGGGCGAAGTGGTGCACCCGCATGTACGCGCCGTCGACGCCGATTTCCTCCGCGGCTACCGCCAGCTCGATCTGCTGCAATACTGCGTCCCGGGCACTGGGCGTCCGGGACCCCAGTGCGTTCCGGTAGTGTCCGAAGGACAGGAACCCTATTCGTTTCATATCAGCCACAGCGCCGGAGCACTCTGCGGTATTCCCGGCCGTCCAGACCCGCGGCCGGGCGCCGCGAAACCACCGTAAGGAAACAGGCACAGTGCACATCACCATGGTCCCGGGTTACAACGGCTCACCACCCGACCAGTGGCAGAGCCGCTGGGAAGCCGAGCTGCCCAACGTCACCCGTTTCGCGCCGTCGTCGTGGGATGAACCCGAGCTGGAGGACTGGATGGCGGCGCTGGACCGGGCCGCCGGAGAGCGGCACGGAGACACCGTGCTCGTGGCGCACAGCCTGGGCTGCCTGGCTGCCGCAGAATGGCTGCTGCGAAATCCCGGTGGCGCCCGCGGCGTCTTCCTCGTCAGCCCGCCTGATCCCGCCGCCGCATCCTTCCCGGCACCGGCCGGAACCTTCCGTAATCCGCGGCTGCAGGAGCTGCCCGTTCCGGCTCTGCTCGTGGCCAGCGAAAGTGACCCGTACTGTGCGTTGCCGGCAGCAGAGGCGATGGCCGGAGCATGGAGGGTTCCCGTGATCTGCGCGGGGGAACTGGCCCACATCAATGAGAAAAGCGGCGTCGGCTACTGGGAACAGGGCAGGGATTTACTTACCGCCTTCCTCGCAGGGCTGGGGGAACGGGCTCCGCTCGGATAAGAATGGGCTCATGCAACTTCCGGTGATGCCTCCCATTGCGCCCATGCTGGCCAAAGCGGTCAGTTCCCTCCCTGAGGGGGACTATCTTTACGAGCCCAAGTGGGACGGGTTCCGTTCCATCATTTTCCGGGACGGGGACGACGTCGAAATCGGGTCCCGGAACGAAAAGCCCATGACGCGCTATTTCCCCGAACTCGTGGAAGCCCTTAAAGCCAACCTCCCGGAGCGCTGCGTGGTGGACGGCGAAATTGTCATGGTGGCACCGGACGGCAAACGGCTGGACTTTGAACTGCTGCAGCAGCGTATCCATCCCGCGGCCAGCCGGGTGAAACTGCTCGCGGAAGAAACGCCGGCCCGGTTCGTGGCGTTCGATCTGCTGTCCCTGGGGGATACCGATTACACGGACAAGCCGTTCGCCGAACGGCGCGAGGCACTCGTGCAGGCGTTCAAGGCAGCAAAGGCTCCGGTGTCCGTGACAGCGGCTACGGACGATCCGGCGCTGGCCCGGGACTGGTTCGAGCGCTTCGAAGGTGCGGGGCTGGACGGGGTGGTGGCCAAACCGCTGGACGGGCCCTACGCGCCGAACAAGCGCACCATGGCCAAGCTCAAGCACGAACGCACAGCCGACTGCGTGCTGGCCGGCTACCGGGTACACAAATCCGGCCCGGACCTGATCGGTTCGCTGCTGCTGGGGATATACAACGACGACGGCGTGCTCACCAACGTGGGCGTGGCAGGGGCCTTTTCCATGGACCGGCGGCGGGAGCTCTTCGAGGAACTGCAGCCCCTGGTCGCTGAGGAGGACGGCCATCCCTGGGCCGCACAGGAGCAGGAGGGCGGCACCCGGACGCCGCGGAACTCCGAAGGCAGCCGGTGGAGCGGAAAGAAGGACCTCTCCTTTGTGCCGCTGCGCCCGGAGCGGGTGGTGGAGGTGAAGTATGACCACATGGAGGGTGAACGGTTCCGCCACGTGGCCCGGTTTGTGCGCTGGCGGCCCGACCGCACACCGGAATCCTGTACGTACGACCAGTTGGAGGAGCCGGTGAAGTTTGATCTGGCAGAGGTGCTCGGGGCCTGACGGGGAGAGGGATTGGCGGATTTTCGCCGGGGCCTATACTTTCCGGATTGGAAAGTCTAGAGTTGCCGATATGGAAAGTCGAGATGTCACCCCGGAGACCGCAAGGCACCACCTCGAGGCGCTGGACGCCGACGGGGCGGCAGTCAGCGGGTCCACCGGAGCTCCGTTCTGGTACGTGTTGCTCCAGTCCTGCTGCATATCGGGCTTTGTGCTCTCCTTCGGCCTGGGGCCCTGGGAATCCGCAGGGTTCGCCCTTTCCGCAGTTGCCCTGGTTTTGCTGGGGATGCTGCGTCCGCTGATCACCGGAACCCGGGCTGATCCGTGGGCTTACCCTGCGTCCGTGCGCGTTGCCCTGACATTCATTGGCTGTGCTGCGCTCGCAGTAGGGATCGGCATGGTTGTCTCCAAGTCAGGAGGCTCCATGGCCCTCCTCTTCGCGGCAGCCCTGCTGACCTTTGCAGCCACGCTGGTGCTCGGACTCCGGATGGAGCGGGCCCTGGTCCGGTCCATCCACGGGCAGCCCTGATGCCGGCGGCACGTTTTGACGAGGTAGTGCACGGCCCGGTCCGGCTGCGGGTCTGCGGACTGCTGTCACGCCTGGGAAGCACCGAATTTGCGCTGCTCCGGGACACCCTCGAAGTCAGCGATCCCACGCTGAGTAAACACCTGAAGCAACTCGAACAGGCGGGGTACGTCAAGCTGAGCAAGGGGCCCGGGCTGGCCGGACGGACCCACACCTGGGCGGAGCTGACGGTCAAAGGCAGGGCGGCCTTTGACTCTCATGTGGCCTTCCTGCGCGAGGTTATTTCCGGTCCGGAGGGCGACGGCGCCTGACCGGTGTCCCTGCCTCCTGCCTCCTACGGGCAGGATGGCAGGCCGTCCGCAGGTTCAGTGCCGGCCGCGGCATCCCGGGGCGGAGAACTCGCTGCCGGCGTCCGCGAGGATCGCTGCCAGATAACCCTCCCGGTAACCCGTTTCGTTGGGGTGAAGGTCGAACTGGCCGCCTTCGAGCCGGATCCAGGAATCCGCTGCTCCCACGCCGTGCCCGGCAAACTCGTCCACCACGTCCACAAAGACGCCGCTTTCCGGAACCTGCCCTGCAATCACTGCGTTCAGGTCATCGGTGCCGGCATTAAACAGCGTCTGTGCCTCTGCGCTCAGCGGTCCTGACGTGCCCGCTTCGAAGAGGTACGGGTATCCCGTGACCACCAGGGTTGCCCGTGGTGCCAGCTCCGCGATCCGTGCGAACTGGGCTGCCAGCTGGGGTGCAAGGACCGTCGATGCATAGGTATTCGCCTGTTCCAGGGCGGGTGCACACGTGGCCGGCAGTTGCTGGCCGATACACGCGGCCACCACCGTGCCGAAACGGATGTCGTTTCCGCCGATGGTTACCGTCACGACGTCGGTCCGGGCGTTGAGCGTGCCCCGGGCTGCGGCGTCGCTGATCTGTTCCGGGAGATCCGCCGGCGCATCCGGCGGGGTAGTCAGGGCAGTGGCGCCGGCGCAGGTGGCGTCGGTCTCCAGATCCACCCGGTTCAAGGCGTCCAGCAGGGCGGGGTAGCCCTGTGCGGTTCGCCCGCAGGCGTCCAGCAGCGGACCGCCACCGAACCCGGAGGCATAGGAATCCCCGAAGGCTACATAATCGATGTCTCGGCCCCAGCCGTTGCCCCCGCCGTGCCCGTTGCCCCCGCCGTGCCCGTTGCCCCCGCCATGCCCGTTGCCCCCGCCGTGCCCGTTGCCCCCGCCGTGCCCGTTGCCCGCGCCGTGCCCGCCCCGGTGTTCGGGGGAATGGCCGTTCCCCGCGCCGCGGTGGGCCGGACTGTCTGCGGCGGCAGGCGCCACACCGCCGATCAGCAGGGCGGATACAGCCAGGGCCAGGACGGCAAGGCTTCCGCGACGTGATGTTCGGCGGGAGGGGTGTTGGACGGGGCTCATCTTTGCGCTCCTTCGGGACAGGGGGGCGGTCACACCAAGGGGAGCAGTCTGTCGCACTGCCGGCCCGGCAGCAATCCAAAACCCCACATCCTTCCTGTGGGCGGGCGTTTTTGCTGCAGCTTCCCGCTCCGCCTGCCGTTTGCCCCGGACCCCTTCCTGTGACCGGCGGCGGTGCCGGGACGGCCGCGCTGCGCTACGCTGGCGATATACCGACCGCCTGTTCAGTAATCCATGATGTGCAGCCCCGGCAATGCCGCCGGAACGCTGTTCCCCGCGAAAGGTTCCGAGATGACGGCAACGGCCCTCGACGTCGAGTACGTGCCCAGCTATGTCCGAGACGCCTGGTGGACACCTGGCGGCGCCGTCCCCGGCACCGGGGTGCGGGATGCCAGCACCGGGGAGCTGCTTGCCCTCGTCAGCAGTGACGGACTGGATACGGCCGCTGCCGTCGAGCATGCCCGGACCACCGGCCAGGACGAGCTGGGAAAGTACACCTTCCACCAGCGCGCCCTGCTGCTGAAGGACCTTGCCACCTTCCTCAATGGACACCGGGAGGAGCTCTATGAGGTGTCCGCGCGCTCCGGTGCCACGCGCAGGGATTCGCTGGTGGATATTGACGGCGGGATCGGCGTGCTGTTTGCCTACGGGTCCAAGGGGCGGCGCGAGCTGCCCAATGCCACGGTCATCACCGACGGCGCCGTGGAAACACTGTCCAGGGACGGATCCTTCCTCGGGGAGCACCTCTACACCCGGCGCCCCGGGGCGGCCGTGCAGATCAACGCCTTCAACTTCCCGGTCTGGGGCATGTTGGAAAAGCTTGCCCCGGCATTCCTCGCCGGCGTCCCCACCATCGCCAAGCCGGCCACTCCCACCGGGTACCTCGCCGCCGCTGTCGTGCGCCTGATCATGGAGTCCGGCATCCTGCCCGCCGGATCGCTGCAGCTGATTTCCGGTTCCGCGCGGGACCTGCTGGACCACTTGGACTACCGCGACATGGTTTCCTTTACCGGCTCGGCGTCCACTGCGGACACGCTGCGCGCCCACCCGAACGTCGCGGTGGGCGGAGTTCGCTTCACGGCGGAGACGGATTCCCTCAACGCGGCGATCCTGGGCCCGGATGCCGTTCCCGGAACTCCGGAGTTCGAGGCCTACATCAAGTCGCTGGTGACCGAAGTGACCGTCAAAGCAGGGCAGAAGTGCACCAGCATCCGCCGCGCACTGGTGCCCCGTGCCCTGGTGGACGACGTCGTTGCCGCCGCCGCGGAGCGCATCCGGCAGCGCGTGGTGCTGGGTGATCCGCGCGCTGCAGAGGTGACCATGGGTGCGCTGGCTTCCCTGGAGCAGCTGGAGGCGGTCCGCGCCGCCGTACGTTCCCTGCTGGAGGCCGGCGGTGAACTGGCGCTGGGTACGCTGGACGCGCCCGACGTCGTACTCGCGGACGGCCGTACCGGTCCCGCGCCGGACGGGGCATTTATGGCACCGATGCTGCTGACCTGGCCCGATGCCGACGCGGATGCGTTGCACACGGTCGAGGCGTTCGGACCCGTCGCCTCGGTAGTGGGATATGACAGCGTGGCCGACGCCGTGCGGCTGGCAGCCCGCGGCGGCGGATCGCTGGTGGCAACGGTGTGCACCAATGACCCGGCCGTGGCGGCCGAGGTGCTCACCGGCATTGCCGGCCACCACGGCCGGGTGCTCATCCTCAACCGGGAGGACGCCGCGAGTTCCACCGGCCACGGATCACCCGTGCCGCACCTGGTCCACGGGGGTCCCGGACGTGCCGGCGGGGGAGAAGAGCTCGGCGGCATCCGGGCGGTGCTGCACTACATGCAGCGCACAGCCGTGCAGGGCTCACCCAACATGCTCACCGCCCTCACCGGGATCTGGCACTCCGGCGCAGACCGGCGGTTCGACGCCGGACATCCGTTCCGCAAGCCGCTCAGTGAACTGCGGGTCGGCGATGCGGTGCGCTCGGACCTGCGGACCGTCACTCTGGAGGATATTGCCGCGTTTGCGGAAACCACGGGCGACACCTTCTATGCGCATACCGACTCCGCTGCAGCTGAGGCCAATCCGTTTTTCCCCGGCATCGTGGCGCACGGCTACCTGCTGCTCTCCTGGGCTGCCGGGCTGTTCGTGGATCCGGCGCCGGGGCCGGTGCTGGCCAACTACGGGCTGGAGAACCTGCGGTTCATCACGCCGGTGGCTGCCGGGGATGCCATCCGGGTCACTCTGACTGCCAAGAAGATCACGCCCCGGGAAACCGACGAGTACGGCGAAGTGGCTTGGGACGCCGTGATCACCAACCGGAACGACGAGCTGGTCGCCACCTATGACGTCCTGACGCTGGTGGAGAAGTGACCTAGCAGTCTCCGGCACGTACCACCCAGCCGCAGGCCGTTTCCGGGCTCAGCACGTCGCTGACCCACACCACGCCGTAAGCGGCCAGGGCGACGCTGGCGACTGCCACTACGGCCCACAGCCAGCGGCGCCGGTGTCTCATGAGCCGGAAGTCCCGCGGGTATGCAGTCCGTCAAAGACCATGGTGATGATGTTGTCCGCCAGCTTGTCCGCGGGCAGCGGGCCGCCGGGCCGGTACCATTCCACAATCGAGTTGATGGTGCCGAAGAGCAGCCGGGTGGTGGTGCGCGGGTCAATGTCGCGGCGCACTGAGCCTTCGCGCCGGGCCGCGTCCACCAGATCGGCCACACGGTGGTCGAACTCGCGGCGGCGGGTCAGGGCATTGCGTTCAATTTCCGTGTTGCCGCGCAGGCGCAGCAGCAGGGTCACGAAGGGCAGGCGCTGCGTAAGCACCTCGATGGTGCCGCGCAGGACGAATTCCAGCCGTGCATCGGCGGCGCCCGTGGACGCCTGCGGATCATCCAGAACCGCCTCCAAGCCATCCAGCGCATGGTCCAGGGCCAGGCGGAGCAGATCGCCCTTGGATGGCACATGATGGTAGATCGCCGACTTCGACAGCCCCAGGTTCTCGGCCAGGATCCCCATGGACGTGGCCTCGTAGCCGTGCCGGTTGAACACATCCACCGCCATGTTCAGCACCGTCTGCTGGTCATATCCCGGGCGGCCCCGGCGGGGCGCTGCGGCAGGGGGAGTGGCGTCGGCATCTGGCATGGCGCCATTTTCCCACGTCCGCACCCGCTTCCCCGCTACGCGGTGCCCGGTTCCTGTGCAGTGTCCCACAGTGCTTATGGTCAGCGGATCCCCGTGACACCGGACCGCAACCCCGCCGGGGACATCCCGATGCCGCAGCAGCGGCCCGCAGGCTCACGCTCAGCCCTCATGCCCGGGCACGGAACAGGCAGGTCAAGACCAGGCAGGGGAAGCCCGGAGGAGATACAGGATTTCCCAGAGGACGCCGCGGGGCATGGCGTACCCTGAGGAAGTGATTCTTTCTGCGGCCGCAGCCGCCTTCGGTCCCGTGCGGCCTCCCACTTCTTCCCTCCTCCCGGAGTGGCTGGATCCGCAGGTTTTCCTGGCTGATCCTGCGCTTGGTCCGTGGGTGGTGCTGCTGGTCTGCGGCATCGTATTCGCCGAAACCGGGCTCCTCATTGGCTTTTTCCTGCCCGGTGATTCCCTGCTGTTCACGGCCGGATTGCTGGTGGCCACCGGCACCATCAACATCAACGTGTGGCTGCTCGCCCTGCTGATTTTCATCAGTGCCTTCGTGGGCGACCAGACCGGCTATTACATCGGCAAAAAGACCGGCCCGGCCATTTTCAAACGCCCCAACAGCAGGCTGTTTAAACAGGAGAACGTCCGCCGTGCGGAGGTGTTCTTCGAGCGGCACGGCGGCAAGGCCGTGATCCTGGCCCGCTTTGTGCCCGTGGTGCGTACGTTCACCCCGGTGGTGGCTGGTGTCGCGCGGATGAACTACCGCACCTTCGTGGCATTCAACGTCATTGGTGCCTTCCTCTGGGGCGTGGGAGTCACCATGCTCGGGTACGTACTGGGGGACCGCGTGCCCTTTGTCCGGGAAAACCTGGATCTGATCTTCGTGGGCGTAGTGGTGCTCTCCGTGATCCCGATCGTGTTCGAGGTGCTGCGCCAGTCCCATAAGGCCGCCACCAAGGACGACGGCGAGCCCGCCGGGTCCGTCGCTCCCGCCGAGTCGGTCGCTCCCGCCGGGTCCGCTGCCGGTAGCGGACAGGCACCTGATGCTGCCGCTCCCACCGCTCTCAACGCAGCCGAAACCTCCGCTCCCACTACTGCTTCCGGTCAGGCCGTGCGCGGGTCCGCCGGTTCTGCAGGATCCGCAGGAGAGTCCGCAGGGCGTCCGGCCCGGCATGCAGCGGCCACTGATGGCCGCCGGTTCGCCGGGCCCAAACCGAAGGTCGAAGGCGCCGGTTCGGCAGACTGAGCCTGAAGCCTGAAGCCTGAAGCCTGAAGCCTGAAGCCTGAAGCCTGAAGCCTGAAGCCTGAAGCCTGAAGCCTGAAGCCTGAAGCCTGAAGCCTGAAGCCCGAAGCCCGAAGCCCGAAGCCCGGCCCGGTTCCCTCCACACCTACCGGTTTCGCTGCCATTCGGGCCGGCTCACTGCCCTTTTGGTGCGGGCCTTCATCGGTCTCGGGCTCGAGGCAGGTTCTCGGTTGTGGTCCCCGGGGCCCTTTTCCTGCCTGGCTGCGTGGAGCGTCGCCTTCGGGCCCGCTTGGACACCGACCGGAACGCCCTGTATCTCCCCACCCCACCCCCGCCGCAAGGTTCGGCATACCTCTGGATGCACCGTGGCCGGCGCCCGCTTCTCCAGTCATGGTCGGTGCCCCCAGTGCCAGCCAACCGCTCTTCCGGCGTGTTTGCCGGTAACGATTGGATAACAGGCTGGACGCCAATATGCCGTCTGACCTGCACGTATACCAATGCGCTTTTTTTGACCGTCGTTATGGGAGCGCTCCCACTTGACTTGTGATCTGTCACACACCAGCATTTAGGCATTGCTTGTGGGAGCGCTCCCACCACCAGGCGTCACCGCCGATCCGGGCACACAGGGCGCATCCGTTAGGCATCGGCACGGCAGGCGCGGAAAACCGCGGACGCACTCGTGCACTCGTCACAGACAAAGGAGTCAGCAATGAGTACCAAACCGACATTGGCCGCCCGTGCGCGCCGCCGCGGTCCCGCAGTTGCCGCATCTGTTGCAGCTGCAGCCCTTCTCCTGACCGCCTGCGGCGGCGGAGATGACGGAGCAGCCGGAGAAGACGGCCAGGTGACGCTCAGCGTCAGTACCTTCAACGAGTTCGGGTACGAGGACCTGTTCGAGGAGTACATGGACGCCAACCCCGACGTGAAGATCGTTCATGACAAAAAGGCCACGTCCAACATTGCCCGCGACAACCTGAGCACCAAGCTCGCTGCCGGCTCGGGCCTTTCGGACATCGAGGGTATCGAGGTGGACTGGCTGCCCGAGCTCAAGCAGTACCCGGACCAATTCGCTGATCTGGCCAGCCCCGAGGTGGAAGACCGCTGGCTGGAGTGGAAAACCGAAGGCGCAACCACCGAGGACGGCAAACTCATCGGCTACGGCACCGACATCGGTCCGGAAGCCATCTGCTACCGCTCGGATCTCTTCGCCGCTGCCGGACTGCCGACCGACCGCGAGGAAGTCGCAGCCCTGCTGGAAGGCGACTGGGACCACTACTTCGAGGTGGGCGAGAAGTTCACCGCGGCCTCCGACGTCGCCTGGTATGACTCGGCCATGGCCACCTACCAGGCCATGATCAACCAGGTGGAGAACGCCTACGAGGAAAATGACGGAACCGTCATCGCCACCGAGAACCAGGAAGTAAAAGACATTTACAACCAGGTCCTGGAGAATTCCGTGGACAAGGGCCTCTCCGCCCACCTGGAACTCTGGTCGGATGACTACAAGGCAGGCTTCCAGAGCGGCGCCTTTGCCACCACCTTCTGCCCGGGCTGGATGCTGGGCAGCATTGAAGGCAACGCCGCCGGCGTCGAAGGCTGGGACATCGCCAACGTCTTCCCGGGCGGCGGCGGCAACTGGGGCGGCTCCTACCTGACCGTGCCCACACAGGGCAAGAACCAGGAAGAAGCCATCAAGCTGGCACAGTGGCTGACCGCCCCCGAGCAGCAGATCAAGGCCTTCGAAGCCAAGGGCACCTTCCCCAGCCAGACCGAAGCGCTGGAATCCGAAACCCTGCTGAGCTCCACCAACGAGTTCTTCAACGATGCGCCGGTGGGAGAAATCCTGGCCGAACGTGCGGAGGCCGTCACCGTGACGCCCTTCAAGGGCGAGAAGTACTTCCCCATCAATGACGCCATGCAGCAGGCACTGAACCGCGTAGACGTGGTCAAGACCGATGACGCGGCCTCCTCCTGGGAGAAGTTCGTGACCGGGGTCAACGCCCTGCAGTAGCCCCCAAACCTCCGGTGCCTGTGGCCGCCGCCCGCGCGTAGTCCCGCGGGAAGGGCGCCACAGGCACCGGAACCAACTTCTTTCCCCTTGAACGTTAGGAAGATAGCCATGGCTGTCGCCGTCAAGCCGCCGCCGGTGCGCACGCCGGTCCGCAGGATCGGGTTCCGCAGCAAGCTCGCCCGCTGGGACGTGAAAGTCTCCCCCTACCTCTACATCTCGCCGTTCTTCATCCTTTTTGGCATTGTGGGCCTTTTCCCGCTCATTTACACGGGCTGGGTTTCACTGCACAACTGGAGCCTCATCGGCGGCAACCAGGGTTTCGTGGGCGCGGAGAACTACACGTTTATCCTGTCGCAGCCTTATTTCTGGAATGCCGTGGGCAACACCTTCAGCATCTTCCTGATCTCCGCCGTTCCGCAGATCATCATCGCCATCGCCATCGCAGCGGTCCTGGACGCGAACCTGCGCGCCAAGACCTTCTGGCGGATGGGCGTGCTGGTGCCCTACATCGTGGCCCCGGTGGCCGTGGGCCTGATCTTCAACCGGCTCTTCGCCGATGATTCCGGCACCATCAACGCCCTGCTCCTGGCCGTGGGCCTGGACCCGGTGGGATGGCACTCCAACCAGCTGGCCAGCCACGCAGCCATTGCCACCATGGTGAACTTCCGCTGGACCGGATACAACGCCCTGATCTTCCTCGCCGCCATGCAGGCGGTTCCCCGGGACATGTACGAGGCCGCCATCATTGACGGCGCCAGCCGCTGGCGCCAGTTCATCTCGGTGACCGTGCCGATGCTGCGGCCCACCATCATTTTCGTGGTCATCACCGCCACCATCGGCGGTCTTCAGATCTTCGACGAGCCGCGGGTCTTTGACATCACCGGACTCGGCGGGGCGGACCGGCAATGGCAGACCCTGACCATGTACATCTGGGAAATGGGCTGGGGCCAGCGCAGCTTCGGACGCGCCTCGGCGGTCGCCTGGCTGCTGTTCGTCATCATCGTCATCATCGCCGCCCTCAATTTCCTCATCACCAGACGGATCGCCACTCAGGGAGGACGCAGATGACTTCCGTACCCATGGTTGAACAAACCGCCGGCCGGAAGGCCGCCGACGCGGCCAAACGACGCCGGGAACGGACCGGGGCACGCCCGCCGCGGCCCGGGCGCCCGGGACGCGGCCGGAAAACCGGCGGCTACAACCGGCGGCCCGGGTTCCTGACCTACGGGCTGCTGGGAGCGGTGATCCTCGGTTCGGCGCTTCCCATTCTCTGGTCCGTCCTGGTGGCCAGCCACGACAGCGACGCCCTGGCCTCGGGCATGACCCTGCTGCCGGGCGGCAACTTCTTTATCAACGCCGCCACCGTGCTGGACAGCATTCCGTTCTGGAAGGCGCTGGGCAACAGCGTCCTGGTGTCCACGGTGACGGCAGCGTCCGTGGTGATCTTCTCCTCGCTGGCAGGTTTCGCCTTCGCCAAGCTGCGGTTCCGGGGCAGCAAGGTGCTGCTGGTGTTCGTCGTCGCCACCATGGCCGTGCCCACACAGCTGGGTGTGGTTCCCCTGTTCATCGTGATGTCGAAGCTGGGTTGGACCGGCACCATGGGGGCGGTTATTGTTCCGGGCCTCGTCACCGCGTTCGGAGTGTTCTGGATGACGCAGTATCTGCGGGACGCGCTGCCCGATGAGCTCATCGAAGCCGTCCGGATGGACGGCGCGAACATGTGGCAGGCGTTCTGGCATGTAGCCCTGCCGGCGGGCCGTCCGGCAGCCGCCATGCTGGCGCTGTTTACCTTCGTGGCCACATGGACCAACTTCTTCTGGCCGTTCATTGTGCTCAACGCCCAAAACCCCACCCTGCCCGTGGCGCTGTCCCAGCTTCAGTCGGCGCGCTTCGTGGATTACTCGGTGGTGCTTGCCGGTGTGGTGCTTTCCACCATTCCGCTGTTTATTGTCTTCGCCGTCGCCGGACGGCACCTGGTTGCAGGAATCATGCAGGGAGCGGTCAAAGGATGACGCAGAACAACAACGGCCAGTTCCCCCCGGGGTTCCTGTGGGGCGCGGCCACCGCTGCCTACCAGGTGGAGGGGGCAGCCTCCGAGGACGGCAGGAAGGACTCCATCTGGGACACCTTCGCCCGGGTTCCCGGTGCCGTGGCCAACGGCGACAACGGAGACGTTGCCTGCGACCATTACCACCGACTCGACGAGGACGTAGCGCTCATGCAGTCCCTGAATCTGGCCTCCTACCGGTTCTCGACCTCCTGGGCGCGGATCCGGCCCGACGGCGGTGCCGTGAACCCCGCGGGCCTGGACTTCTACAGCCGGCTCACCGACAAACTGCTGGACGCCGGAATCAAACCCTGGCTGACGCTCTACCACTGGGACCTGCCGCAGGCACTGCAGGACGCCGGCGGCTGGGCCAACCGCGACACCGCCTACCGCTTTGCCGAGTATGCGCTCAGCGTCCACGATGTCCTGGGGGACAGGGTGCAGGCCTGGACCACCCTGAACGAGCCGTGGTGCTCGGCCTACGTGGGCTATGCCAGCGGGGAACATGCGCCGGGGCTGCAGGACCGGTCGCAGGCCGTTGCCGCCAACCACCACCTCCTGCTCGCCCACGGGCTGGCCGCGCAGGAACTGCGGGCACGGGATGCAGCGCTGGAGCTGGGGCTGACCCTGAACTTCACGGTTGCTGATCCGCTGGATCCGCAGAACCCGGATGACGTGGACGCTGCCCGCCGCATTGACGGTCAGTTCAACCGGGTCTTTGCCGACCCGGTGTTCCGTGGCCAGTATCCCGAGGATGTGCTGGCGGATCTGGCGCCCTACGGGCTCCAGGGCCATATTCGCGACGGCGACCTGGCCGCGATCAGCACCCCCATCGACTTCCTCGGTGTGAATTATTACCACGGTGAGGCGGTGACCAAAACCGAACCGGCGGTGGCCATTACCACTGCCGCTCCCTCTGCACGGCCCACGGCCAGCCCGTATCCCGCCGCGGACGGTGTATACACCGTGCCGCGCGGGCTGCCGGTGACCAACATGGGCTGGGAAATCCAGCCTGAGGGCCTGCATCGGCTGCTGATGCGGCTGCAGCGCGAATACACCGGCCCGGCCGGCGTGAAGCTGTACATCACGGAAAACGGTGCGGCGTTCGACGACGACGAGGTGGTGGACGGCGTGGTCCGGGACGAGGACCGGCTGGGGTTTATCGAAGCGCACCTGGCCGCGGTCCAACAGGCGGCAGCGGACGGTGTGGATGTCCGCGGCTACTTTGCCTGGTCACTGATGGACAACTTCGAATGGGCCTGGGGCTACGCGAAACGGTTCGGCATAGTCCATGTGGACTATGCCACGCAGCAGCGAACGCCAAAGGCCAGCGGCCGGTGGTTCGCCGAAGTTGCCCGTGCCAACGAGTTGCCGGAACGGTCCTCCGGAGCGGGGTCCCATGTCGTATCGTCGGTAGGGTGAGCAGCTTGGACCCCGGCACCCGCACCGCGCCGGTCAAACCCCGCAGGGCCAGCCCTACGCTGGAGGACGTGGCGGCGCTTTCCGGTGTCTCCCGCTCCACTGTTTCGCGGGCGATTAACGGCGGGGCACGGGTGAGCGCCCAGACTCAGGCCGCCATTGATGCGGCCATTGGTGAGTTGGGGTTCACCCCCAACCGTGCGGCCCGGTCCCTCGCCACCAGCCGCGCCGATTCCATTGCCCTCGTCATTCCGGAACCGGACGGCCGGGTGCTGGTGGACCCCTTCTTCGCCATGACGCTGAACGGCATCACGGAGTCGCTGAAGGACACGGAAGTCCAGCTGGTGCTGCTGATTGCCCGGCAGGGCGAGAAGGAAGGGCAGATCATCCGCTACCTGCGCAGCGGACACGTGGACGGAGCCATTGTGGTCTCCCACCACAAGGCGGACGCCTTGGAAACCCAGCTGGCGGATGCGCCCCTGCCGGCCGTTTTTATCGGACGCCCCTGGCAGGACCGGGACGGATTGGTGTTCGTGGACACGGACAACCGCACCGGAGGACTGCTTGCTGCCCGGCACCTGATGGAGCGGGGCTACCGCCGCATTGCCACTGTCACGGGACCGGCGGACATGACCGCGGCCCAGGACCGGACCGAAGGATGGCGGGCAGGGCTGGCAGAAGCGGGCCTGGCACCGGCGGGAATGGAAAGCGGCCAGTTCACCACCGAGGGCGGTGCGGCCGCAGCGGCCAGGCTGCTGGACACTAATCCGGACATCGACGCCATCTTCGCGGCGTCGGATCTTATGGCCCTGGGTGTGCTGAACGTGCTGCGCGAGCGGGGTCTTTCCGTGCCCGGCGATGTGGCGCTGGTGGGCTATGACAACCACCAGCTTGCCGCGTCCAGCACCCCGGGCCTGACCACCGTCATAAACCCCATGATCGAAATGGCCCGGCGTGCCTCCGAGATGCTGCTGCAGGAAATCGAGGAGCCCGGCTCCCGGCTGGAACCGGCGGTGTACCCGCCGGAACTGGTGATCCGGCACTCCGCCTAGGCTACCGGGACATTCCGCCGCCCTTAGACACCTCGCTCGTTCCTCGCTCGGCGATGCGGGCTACGCAGAATGTCCCGTTCGCCTACGCGGCGTCCTCGCGCGCGGCCGCCGGCAGCAGGTCCCGCGCACCGAGGGCGGCGAGGATGAAGGCGTAGTCCCACGCCCGGTCCTTCCATGCCTCGTACCGGCCGGAGGCCCCGCCGTGGCCGCCGTCCATTTCGATCTTGAGCACGATGGGTTCTGACCCGGTGGAGGTTTCCCGCAGCTGCGCCACCCATTTGGCCGGCTCCACGTACAGGACGCGGGTGTCATTAAAGCTGGTGACAGCTGCGATCTTCGGATAGTCCACGGCGCGGATGTTTTCGTAGGGGGTGTATTCCTTCATGTACCGGTACACCTCGGGGTCGGTGATGGGGTTGCCCCATTCCTCCCACTCGAGAGCCGAGAGCGGCAGGTCCGGATCCAGGATGGAGGTCAGGGCATCCACAAACGGCACCTGCGCCACAATGGCCCGGTATTTCTCCGGTGCCAGGTTCGCTACTGCGCCCATCAGCAGCCCGCCGGCCGAGCCGCCCATGGCGGCGATCCGGCCCGGATCCGCCCAGCCCGACGCCGCGACCCAGTCCGTGGCATCCACGAAGTCCGTGAAGGTGTTCTTTTTGTTCAGCTTCTTGCCGTCGTCGTACCAGGCCCGGCCCATCTCGCCGCCGCCGCGGATGTGGGCCACCACGTAGACCACGCCGCGGTCCAGCAGGGACAACCGGGCAACATTGAAGCCGGGATCCATGCTCACTTCATAGCTTCCGTAGGCGTAAACCAGTGCCGGGTTGCTGCCGTCCCGGCGCAGATCCGCCCGGCGGATGACCGAGAGCGGAATGCGGGTGCCGTCCGCCGCCGTCGCCCATTCACGTTCGGCCACGTAGTCCTCGGAACGGTAGCCGCCCTTGACCGGCGTCTGCTTCCGCAGTTCCAGGTCACCGGTGGACAGGACGTAGTCGTAAACCCGCGGCGGGGTGAGGAAGGAGGTGTAGCTGAGCCGGATGATCGGGGAATCGAATTCCGCGTTCGCTAGGTTGGCGGTGTACAGCTCCTCGTCGAAGGCCGGTTCCACCGCAGGCGCCTGGGCGGGAGTGCCGAGGCCTTCCAAGGGGAGGATCTGAACGCGTTCCGTTGTGTCCTTGCGGACGGAGACGAGCACATGGGTCCGGGTTACGGCGGCGCCGTTGACCCGCACGGTGTCGTCGTGGGCAATGACGGTCTGCCAGTGCTGATCGGCCAGCGGCTTAGCGAATTCCTCCTCCGCAACCAGGGAAAGCATTGAGTTCAGGGCCCCGTGGTTGTGCGTGAGCAGGTACTGACGGCGCCCGTCCACAGTGAGCGGTTCGGCTTCGTAAAGAATCCGTTCACTGCGCGGAATCAGCACGCGGACGGTGTCCGCGGGATCATCAAAGTCCAGCACCCGGTACTCGCTGTACTCGGAGCTGCTGATGCCGATGAGCAGCTGCCGGCGGTCTGCGGAAAGGTCAAAGCCGGTCCACATGGCAATGTCGTCCTCCTGGTAGATGACGACGTCGTCTTCCACCGGGGTGCCGAGGGTATGGGCCTTGACCTGGTAGGGGCGCCAGGAGTCATCCACCACGGTGTAGAACACGCGGTTGCCATCGGGGGAGAACGCAAGCGAGTAGAAGACATTGGGGATGCTGTCCGGCAGCAGGTCGCCTGTGCGCAGGTCCTTGATCCGCAGGGTGAAGCGTTCATCACCGGCGTTGTCCTCGGAGTAGGCCAGCAGGTGACCGTCCTCGGTTACGGCCAGGCCGCCGAGGGAGAAGAAAGGCTTGCCCTCCGCTTCCGCATTGCCGTCGATCAGGATTTGTTCGCCCTCTACCGGCACTCCGGGCAGGACCGACGGCGGAGTCCAGTCGGCGGCCAGGTCACCGGTGTCCCGGGCGGCGGTGCGGCAGTGGATCGCGTACTGCTTGCCCTCCTCGGTGCGGGTGTAATACCACCAGCCCTTCTTGCGGGCGGGGACGGAGAGGTCAGTCTCTTCGGTACGGTTCCTGATCTCCTCGAAGATCCGGTTGCGCAGCTCTTCCTGGTCTGCGGTGACCGCGGCGGTGTACTCGTTCTCTGCGGTCAGGTGCGCCACCACCTCGGGGCTTTCCTTCTCCCGCAGCCACTCATAGTTATCCACAAACGTATCGCCGTGGTGGGTGCGTTCAGTAGGGACTTTCTTGGCAACCGGGGGCTGGGGAGTAGTCATGATTCGAATATATCCATCCGCGGGGCGGTGTCGAAGGGCCGCGCGCCGGGCTTATGCTCGCGGCTTAGCCGGCGGGTGTCCTGCAGCGGGCACTCCGGAATGTAAAGCACCCTTTACAGTCGGCGGGGTCGGTGGCAGGCTTTCGGCCATGGCGACGGAAACAGCGGGCAGGCGGACCCGCGGACTCAGGATTGGATTGAGCACGGCCGGGGGCGCCGCAGCGGGAGCGGCCCTGGGCTGGGCGGTGGCGCTGAGCAACGGAGGGGACCCGGCGCTGTACGTGCCGGTGTTTGCCGCGGCAGTGGGGCCCATGGTGGGGGTTGCCTTCTGGATGCTGGTCCTGAATTCGGCGGAAACCCGCCGGATCGAGGCCGCAGGTGCTGCCGACGTCGAACGTTCCTGGTCCCGGGATGCGGCTGCCGCCGCCTTCACCGATGTGATGGTGGTGGTGTCCTTGGGGGTTGCGCTGCAGGCTGTGGCGGGCTGGACCGTCCCGCTTCCGCTCTTCTGCGCGGCCGGCCTGGCGGCCTGGGCGCTGCGCTACGCCGCGGCCCGACGCCGAAACGCCTAGGAATGAAGAACCGCGTGGCGCAGGAGCGGGTGCGGCTGGGATTGTCGCAGGTGCAGCTCGCGGAACGCCTGGGGGTCTCACGGCAGACGGTCATTTCCATTGAAAAGGGCAGGTTTGATCCCTCGCTGCCCCTGGCTTTTGGCCTGGCCCGCGTGCTGGGCCGGCGGATCGAGGAACTGTTCCTGCCGGAACAGTTAGAGGGCTAGAGGGCTAGTCGCCCAGCAGCAACCAGGCACAGACGGCGCCAGCCGTCAGGAAGAGCAGCCAGTTCACTGCCACGGCCAGCAGGGTGGAAGCGAAGGGCCGGGGCGGCAGTTCGCTGCGAGGGCGCAGCACCGGGTCCGGAGCCGGGCCCTTGCGGAACTGGCCCCACAGGCTGGTGCCCAGCAGGACGGCACCGCCGCACAGGGCCAGCGGCAGGGCAGGCAGTGAGAAAAGGACCAGATGCGAGGCCGCCAGGAACAGTGCGGCTTCCACCAGCAGGCAGGCGGCCAGCAGGATGGCCGGGCGCCGCAGCGAGCGCAGCGTGGGACGCCGCAGGTACAGCGGACTGATTCCGGCCACCACCAGCGCGGTAAAGGCCAGCATCAGCCCCGGGGCGGTGACGGCAACCGTGGCCGCTTCCGAGGTTACGGCGGCTGCTACGGCAACAAACCCAAGCAGGCCCAGGAGTGTTGGAACAATCAGTGCCGCTGCGGAGCCGGAGTGGGGAGCGGTGGCGGTATCAACGCCGTCCTTTTCAACCGGGTCCTCCGCGGGGCGTGCGGCAAGGGCGTCCACGGCCGGCGGTCCGGCGTCGGGCTCGGGGATACCCATATGACTCCTTCTGCGCTGAGGAAACTATCCAGACCACTAGTTTTCCATAACCGCGGGCGCCGGACGGGCGGCAGCGGATCCCTTGACGGTCCCATCCCGCGTCCATATCCTGAACGAACGGTCGGTAATTATTGAACGGGGTTAGGCATGGACGGGCAAGAGCAGTTCGAGGCATTGATCGCAGCTGATGCCCGGGTGGAACCGCGGGACTGGATGCCGGAGGGATACCGGAAGACCCTGGTCCGGCAGATCTCCCAGCATGCGCACTCGGAAATCATCGGGATGCAGCCGGAGGGAAACTGGATCTCCCGTGCCCCCTCGCTCAAGCGCAAAGCCATCCTGATGGCCAAGGTCCAGGACGAAGCCGGGCACGGCCTGTACCTCTACTCCGCCGCAGAAACCCTGGGCACCCCCCGGGACCGGATGACCGAGGACCTGATTGCCGGCAAGGCCCGCTATTCCTCGATCTTCAACTATCCCGCATTGTCTTGGGCGGACATGGGCGCCATTGGCTGGCTGGTGGACGGTGCGGCCATCTGCAACCAGGTCCCGCTGTGCCGCGCTTCCTACGGACCCTACGGCCGGGCGATGGTGCGGATCTGCAAGGAAGAGTCCTTTCACCAGCGGCAGGGCTTTGAAATCCTGCTCGAACTCGCCCGGGGCACTGACGCACAGAAGGAGATGGCGCAGGATGCCATCAACCGCTGGTACGCACCGTCCCTGATGATGTTCGGCCCGCCCGATGATGATTCACCGAACTCGCGCCAGTCCATGGCCTGGAACATCAAGCGGTTTTCCAACGATGAACTGCGCTCGCGGTTCGTCGGAATGATCGTTGAGCAGGTGCAGGTCCTTGGCCTGACCCTGCCTGACCCGGCCATCCGCTTCAACGCGGAAACCGGACGGTGGGAGCACGGGCCGCTTGACTGGGAGGAGTTCCGCGAGGTCCTGGCCGGGCGGGGGCCCTGCAATTCGCAGCGGCTGGCCCGGCGCCGCGAAGCCCATGAGGAAGGTGCCTGGGTCCGTGAGGCCGCAGCGGCCTATGCGCGCCGGCAGAATGCCACGGAGGTGGCCTAGCCATGACAGGTGGATCAACAACCGGCGACGACGGCGCCCTGGCACCCGCGCCTGCGGTTTCCGCCCCTGCTGCCCCCGTGCCCGACGTGCCCGCAGCGCCGTCCGCGGTGTGGCCATTGTGGGAAGTTTTTGTGCGTTCCTCCCGCGGCCTTTCCCACGTGCACGCCGGGTCCCTGCACGCCCCGGATGCCGACATGGCGGTGCGTAACGCCCGTGATCTGTACACCCGCCGGAACGAGGGCATCTCGCTCTGGGTGGTTCCGGCGTCGGCCATCATCGCCAGTGACCCGGATGCCAGGGGGCGCCTCTTCGAATCCCCGCAGGGCAAGGACTACCGGCACGCGACCTACTACACAAAGTCCGAGGGAGTGAGGCACCTGTGAGTTCGGACAGCGCCACCCGCATCACCCCCGGCAATGCGCTGCGGCCCGAGGACATTGCCGCAGCGGGCACCCGGGCACCGGCCGACGCCGCGGCATATGCCCTCCGCCTGGGCGACGACGCCCTAGTCCTGGCCCAGCGGCTGGGCTGGTGGATTTCCCGCGCCCCGGAACTCGAAGAGGACGTGGCGCTGGGCAACATTGCCCTGGACCTGATCGGCCACGCCCGGTCCTTCCTCACCTACGCCGGCAGTGCCGACGGCCGCACCGAGGATGACCTGGCCTACTGGCGGAGCGAATCGGAGTTCCGTTCCGCCCACCTGATGGAGCAGCCGAACGGCGATTTTGCCCGCACCATAGCCCGCCAGCTGGCGGTCTCCTTCTATCAGTTCGGGCTGTACAGCTCGCTGCAGCACTGTGCGGACCCCACGCTGGCGGCCATCGCGGCGAAGGCGGTCAAGGAAGTGGACTACCACCGGGACCACAGCGTCCAGTGGGTGCTGCGGCTGGGCCTTGGCACTGATGAATCCCGCCGGCGGATGATCCGCGCGCTGGAGCTGACCTGGCCGTACGTCGGTGAGCTGTTCGAGGACGACGACGCGGCGGTGGCGATGGGGGAGCGCGCGGTCCTTCCGTCCAGCCTGAAGCCGGAGTTTGAGCGGAGCATCACCGCCGTATTGCAGGAGGCGGGGCTTCAGGTACCTGCGGTTCAGCCGGCTCCCGGCGGCGGCAGGCAGGGACGGCACAGCGAGCACCTGGGCTACCTGCTGGCGGAACTGCAGGTCCTGGCCCGCGAACATCCCGGTGCCACGTGGTGAGCCTGATGGCATCCTCCCTGCGGCCGGCAGATCCTGCGGCGGCCGCCGCCTGGGATGTAGCCGCGACGGTGTGTGATCCGGAGATCCCCGTACTGAGCATCGAGGACCTGGGGGTGCTGCGACGGGTGGAGGTTTCCGACGCCGGCGTGCAGGTGGCCATCACCCCCACCTACTCCGGCTGCCCGGCCATGGACGCCATCCGCCAGGACGTCACGGCTGCCCTGCACGGGGCCGGGTATGCCGAGGTGCAGGTTGCCCTGGAACTGGCTCCGGCCTGGACCACTGACTGGCTGACCGCTGACGGGAAGGCGAAGCTGGACGCCTACGGCATCGCCCCGCCGTCGGGCAGTGCCGCCGCCGGTCCTGTCCGCGTGGGGCTGAGCGTGAAATGCCCGCAGTGCTCCTCGCTCAACACCCGGGAACTGACCCGGTTCGGCTCTACCTCGTGCAAGGCCCTCTGGGTCTGCCGGGACTGCCTGGAACCGTTCGACTACTTCAAGGTGCTCTGATCCATGACCGTTCTTCCCGCCGCGCCTGTACGGCGCGCCGCTTTCCATTCCCTGACCGTGGCGGCAGTGCGCCGGCTGACCGAAGACGCCGTGGAGGTCACCTTCGCGGTTCCTCCCGAACTGGCGGACGCCTATGGCTACCTGCCCGGGCAATACGTTGCCCTCCGCACGGTGCTGGAAGGCACCGAACTGCGGCGCAGCTATTCCATCTGTGCCGAACCCCGTCCCGGAGAACTGAAGGTGGCCGTCAAGCGTGACCTCGGGGGCCTGTTTTCCTCCTGGGCCAACGAGCATCTGAAGGCCGGAGACATGCTGGACGTGATGTCGCCCGCCGGCAGCTTTACCGTGCGCCCGGTGTCGGGGATGGCGGCTGAACAGGCACGCGGCCAGGTCTTCGCTGCCGTTGCAGCCGGATCGGGGATCACCCCGGTGATCGCCATTGCCCGGTCCGTCCTGGCCTCCTCGGAGCACACCCGCTTTGACCTGGTGTATGCCAACAAGGCAGCCATGGACGTGATGTTCCTGGAGGAACTGGCGGACCTGAAGGACCGTTACCCTTCGCGGTTCGCCGTGCACCATGTGCTTTCCCGTGAGCAGCGGATCTCGCCGCTGCTCAGCGGGCGGCTCAACGCAGAGAAAATCACCAGCTTCATTGACACCGTCCTTCCGGCAGATGCGGTGGATGAATGGTTTCTCTGCGGTCCGTTTGACCTGGTCCAGCTTTGCCGCGATGCGCTCGCGGAACGCGGCATTGATCCGGCCAGGGTCCGGTTTGAGCTGTTCACCACCGGCAGGCCGGACCGGCCGGAGGGCTCCGCCGGACGGCCGGTGGTTCCGGACAGTGCGGGTGCCAGCTACGACATTGCCTTCCGCCTCGACGGGCTGCAGGGAAAAGTTTCCAGCCCGGTGCATGCCCGGGAATCAGTGCTGAACGCCGCCCTGCGTGTGCGTCCGGATGTTCCCTTCGCCTGCGCCGGCGGGGTCTGCGGCACCTGCCGGGCCAAGCTCGTCACCGGGACCGTGGAGATGGAGGAGAACTACGCCCTGGAACCGGAGGAGCTGGAGCGCGGCTACATCCTGACCTGCCAGAGCCGGCCCACCAGTCCATCAGTCACCGTGGACTACGACGCCTAGGAGCACGCCATGATTGATTTGGACATACGGGACGGCATCGCCGAAGTGGTGCTGAACGCCCCGGCGAAACTCAATGCGCTCAGCGGTGAGGCACTCGGGGAGCTTTCACAGGCGTACGACGACGCCGGGGCCGCCGGTGTGCGGGCCCTGCTGCTTCGCGGGGAGGGCCGCGCTTTCTGCGCCGGTAGGGACCTGACGGGCGTGTCACCGGAAAATGACGATGCCCGGACCTATCTGGTGGATGCCCTGCGGCCCCTGCTGAAGAAAATGGCTGAGTTTCCCGTGCCGACCTTCGCGGCCGCGCACGGTGCGTGCCTGGGGGTGGGGCTCGGCCTGCTGGCTGTCACCGACGTCGTTTATGTTGCCGACGACGCGAAGATCGGCTCGCCCTTCGCCAACCTGGGTGCCGCCCTGGATTCGGGCGGGCACTGGCTGTTCACTGAACGGCTTGGACCGCAGCGGACCTTGGACCTGATCTACACCGCCGAACTGATGAGCGGTGCGGACGCCGTGGCGGGGGGACTGTTCAGCCGGGCGGTTGCCCCGACGGAGCTGCTCGCGAAGACGCGCGCCGCCGTCGCCAAAGCAGCGTCCGGCCCTACCCAGGCGTTCGCGGCCTCCAAGGAGCTCGTGGGGCAGATCAGGGACCACCGTATGGGCTATTGGGATGCCCTGGATGCCGAAAACGAGGTACAGGTGCAGCTGAGTAAAACACCGGATTACGCCGAAGGATTTACCGCCTTCCTGGCCAAGCGGAAGCCTGTTTTCCGCGGCTGATCTCCGTCCGGGCAGCTTCTGCGCGGGTGAAACCTGAAGACTCCGGCTTGAGATGTGCCCGGACGGGGACTAGGTTGGAAGGCAACTCGTAAGCATGCTTAGTACGATGCTTGCCAAGGCTGGTGAACGCGCAGAGATGCCGAGGAGGCAGAACATGGCCGAGAGCTACAACCCGAACAATGACCCGGCAAATCCGGATAAGCCCAAGGACGCGCAAAAGGGTGCCGGCACGCAGGAGGGGACGGGCAACCACGCGCACAGCGAGGCGAAGGCGGACAGCCCCAACCCGGACCCCGCCGAGGGGAACATCACCGGACTGGAGCCGGGCGGCGGAGTTCCCCCGGGAGAGACCCCGCCCGCCGAAGGCCAGATGAGCAGCGACCAGGGCCACGACGAGAACTGAATCGCCGCACAACCGGACAGCACCCGCAGCAACTGCTGCGGGTGCTGTCTGCATTTGCGGGGGTTGCCGGGCGTTGCCGGGCAGGAACGGTTACCAGCGGCGGAAACCGCCCTCGGTATTGAGGACCTGTCCTACCATCCAGCGGCCTTCGTCACTGACCAGCCAGGCGATGAGCCTGGCGGGGTCGTCGGGCTCGCCGAACCGTCCGCCCGGGAAATGCGCCAGCACGCTCTTTAGTTCCGCCGACGGCCGGTCCGCCGTTTCCTCATTCAGGTAGCCGGTGTTGACCGGGCCCGGGTTGACGGTATTGAGGATGATGCCCTGACTCATCAGGCCGTCCGCCACTGAAGCCGTCACGCCGGCCAGTGCGGCCTTCGACGTTGCATAGGCTATTTCGCCCGGCATGGGGCCCTGTGACTGGCCCGACGTCATCCACACCACGCGCCCGCCCTCCCGGCCGTCGTGCTGCTCCGCGAAATAGCGGGTGGCCAGCAGGGTGGAGCGCGTGTTGACCTGCCAGTGGGCATCCAGGTTTTCCGGTGTCATGTCCAGCAGTCCGCCGTCGCTGCCGCTTTTGGCATGGTTGCAGCAGAGGATGTCCAGGTGGCCCAGTGCGGATTGTGCGCGCTGAATGAGTTCGGCAGCACCGGCCGCCGGCGCGAGGTCGATCCCGGCGTGTTCCACCCGGATGCCGTCGGGCAGGGAAGTCTGCAGGTCCCGGACCAGGTCCGGAATGGAATCGGCACCCCAGGGCTGCGCCTCGTCGTGGGGCACATGATGCTGCAGGAAAAGGTTGGCTCCCATTCCGCCCAGCCGCCGGGCGATGGCGAAGCCGATTCCCTGGCGGCGGCTCACCCCGGTAATAACAGCCGTGCGTCCGGACAGGGGGAGGGGAGGGTGCGTGTGCATCCGCCCATGGTAAGCGCGGCACGGCTGCTGCAGCGCGTGTCACGGATGCCGCGCGTATTCGACAACGTGTAGAAATCCGGGAAGAATTGGCACCAGACGGACGATCCGTCCGGTCGGGATTCCCTTCGGGAGGAAGCATGGGCACGCGCGCGGCACGTCAGTTGCGTGGCTGGGCTGTCGCCCTCTCGGCCACGGGGGTTGCCGCTGCGGCGCACATCCTGGCCGGCGGCAGTATTCCTCACCCGTCCATCCTGGTCCTCTGCCTTGCGCTGTCCGCCATGGTCTCCTGCGCTCTGGCAGGCCGTGCCCTGTCGCACGTGCGTACGGCGGGAGCCGTTCTTGTGAGCCAAGGCCTCTTCCACTGGATGTTTACCGCCGGCGGTGCCGGTATGCCTTCCCCTGCAGGCGGTTTCACGGGACTCTCGACGGCGGGTGCCGCAGCCGGGCATGCCGGCCACGCGGGGCACGTTGATCCCGGGGCCCTCGCCGACCAGGTGGTGGCTGGCGCAGGCGTGACGGCCTCGGGGCATCCTTCGGCAGGCATGTGGTTCGGGCATCTGCTGGCCGCGGCGGCTACCATGCTGATCATCGGCCACGGTGAAGCCGCGCTGCTCCGCCTCGCGGGCGCCGTCCGCCTGCGCATCGTTGCCATATTTCCGCGGTTGCCGCTGCCGGCGCCGCTGGGCCCGGAAGCGCCCAAGCCCGCGCACATGGCGCGGATTGAACCTGCACCCCGTCTCGGCATCCCACTGCTGGTGATGCGGCACCGGGGCCCGCCAGCTGCTGCCGCGTTCCGCTAAGGAGCGCTTTCGGGCATCCGCACAAACGTGCGGATGCCCCGGTTGACCGCGTCAGCGGACACCTATCCCCCAGCAGCCGCGGACGCTCGTCCGGCGGCGGAAAGCAGTCATGCCTTCGATCAACCTGTCCCCTCCGTTTCCCATGCCCTTTTCCGCTGCCGTTCCGGCGCGGCCGCGCAGGTCCGGCCCCTACCGTGCCGTGCTCGCTGCGGTCCTGGCTATGGGCTTGGCCGTGGGCTGCCTTATTGCAGCGTTGGCATCGGCTGCCCCGGCCGCGGCCCACGACCAGCTCGTGGGCACTGCACCCGCAGCCGGCGAGCGCCTCGATGCGGCTCCCGAGCAGCTGGAACTTACCTTCAGTTCGGTGCTGATGGATGTGGGCCATCAGGTCCTGGTTCTGGATGCTGACGGCCGCGACTGGGCGGGAGCCGACCCCCGGCTGAACCGGGAAACCCTGGTCCAGCCGCTGCCGGAGGAGCTGCCCCGCGGGGAGTATTCGGTGCGCTGGCGTGTGGTGTCCTCCGACGGGCATCCGATCGCCGGCCGGTTCGAATTCCTGGTGGGTGCGGACGCCGTGGCCGGATCTGCCGTCGACGCTGTTCCGGGCACGGATGCAGCCGGGAGTGACAACGCCGCGGGCATGCCGGCGAAGGGAAGCGCCGAAACGCCTGCAAACGGAACCGGCGCCGCCGGGGACACTCAGGCCGACGCCCTTGAAACCGACGCCGTTGAAACCGACGCCGCTGAACCTGACACCGCTGAGGCCGCCGCCCATGCTGGTGCCGAGGCCAACGAGGGCCTGCCTGACTGGGTGCTTCCCGGGATCTGCGGCGCGGCAGCCGGGCTGCTGATCTATGCCGGCTACGCAGTGTTCTCCCGCCGCCGGCAGCGCAGCAGTTCGGACTAGCGCTGCCCGGCAACGGCAACAACCTCACAGAGTGGGCCAGTCGGCTTCCGGCCGCGCACCTCCCACAACTCCAGCGCGTCCCTCATTTCAGTGCCCCCACGGCAGCGCGCGCAAAACTTTCAGCGCTCCATCACGACAGCGCCTCTCACACTTAGGAGCTACACCACCATGACGTCTCGTCCGCCTACCCCCGCCCACACTTCCGTTCCCGGGCAGTCTCCGACCGGGTTGCCCGCCATGGGCCCTGACCACTCTCCGACCAGGTTGCCCGCTGCGGGCCCCGACCACTCTCCGGCTGTGGCGCCCGCTTGTGGCTCCGCCCCGGTGCCCGCCCCATTCCCCGCCCGTCCCATCCGCAAAAAGGCGCTCCCGGCCGTGGCTGCCACCATCCTGGCCGGACTGCTGTTGGGCGGTTGTGCCGCTGACCCCGCACCCGAGGGGCCAGCAGCAGGGGCGCAGACCCAGGCTCCGTCCGCCACGGAAGCAGCTCCAGCATCCGGTCCGCAATCCGCCACGGAATCCGCGACGGCATCCGCTTCTCCGCTGTCCGTGCACCAGCCGTGGGTGAAGGCTGCCGAATCCCGTATGACGGGGGCATTCGGTGTCCTCACAAACAACGGCACCGAAGATATCCGGGTGGTCGCGGCAACGTCGCCGTCCGCCAAGAAGGTTGAACTGCACGAGACCGTCGCGGGTCCCGACGGCACGTTCACCATGGCCGAAACCACTGACGGATTCACCATCCCCGCTGGCGCGGACTTTGCGCTGGAACCCGGAGCAAACCACCTGATGCTGATGGGGCTGGCGGAACCGCTCCTTGCCGGGGACGAGGTCATCCTCAACCTGGAACTGGAAGACGGAACCGTTGTGGAATTCACCGCCACCGTTAAGGACTTCTCCGGCGCCAATGAGAGCTACCACGGGGAATGAGCATCACGGAGGGCGTGGCGCCCGACCACGGCGAGCCCGAACATAGCGAGCACAGCGGAGACGGGCAGAAGCCGGAACAGGAGGCCTCCGGCGGTGTCAGGCGGCGGCACCTGTTATTCGGCGGTGCAGCGGCTGGGTTGGGAGCGCTGGCGGCAGCCGGGATCGCCGCCGGGACCAAACCGGATGCCGCCGGCCGGAAAGGGCAGAACACGGAGACCGGCGCGGCCCCTTCAGCCGGCGCTTCCGACGTCGTGCCCTTTTACGGACCGCGGCAGGCGGGCATCGAAACGCCGGCCCAGACCCACGCCGTCTTCCTGGGCCTGGACCTGAAACCGGGCCTAACCCGGCAGCGGCTTGCCGCCTGGCTGCGGCTGCTGTCCGAGGACGCCGCCGCCCTGACACAGGGCCGGCCGGCGCTGGCTGACACGGAACCTGAGCTGGCGGCAGGCCCGGCCCGGCTGACGGTGACGTTCGGGTTCGGTCCGGCGCTGGTGGCGCTGGCTTCTCCGGGGCTGGCACCCGCCTGGCTCCGACCGCTGCCTGCCTTCGGAATTGACCGGCTGGAGCCTGCCTACAGCGGGGGAGATCTGCTGCTGCAGGTGTGCGCCGATGACCCGCTGACGGTGGCCCACGCACGGCGCATGCTGCTCAAGGACAGCCGCTCCTTTGCGACCCTTCGATGGACCCAGACGGGGTTTCTGCGCGCCGCCCGTTCCAACCCCGCAGAGGAGACACCACGGAATCTGTTCGGCCAGCTGGACGGTACCGCCAACCCCCGAGGCGGCGCCTTCGAACGTGTGGTGTGGGGCGGGGAGGGCATCGAACCGTGGCTGAAGGACGGGACCTCCGTGGTGATCCGGCGCATCGCCATGAACCTGGATACATGGGATGAACTGGACCGAAGGGGACGGGAGGAAACCGTGGGCCGGCGGCTCAGTGACGGGGCTCCGCTGACGGGCGGAACCGAACATGACGAGCCGGACTTCTCGGCACGCAACAGTCTCGGTTTTCCGGTGATTGCCGAATCCGCGCACATGCGCCGGGCCCGTCCGGAGGATGAACGGCAGCGGATATTCCGCCGTCCCTACAACTATGACGACGCGCCTGTCACGGGCGGCGCGGAAAGCGGCGTCTCCAACTCGGGCCAGATCTTTGTGTCCTACCAGGCCGACGTCGACCGGCAGTTCGTGCCGATCCAGCGGCGGCTGGACGAGCTGGACATCCTCAACGAATGGACGACGCCGGTGGGCTCCGCCGTGTTCGCGGTTCCGCCGGGCGCACGGGAAGGGAGCTTTGTCGGCGCGGAACTTTTCGACTGACAGCCCTCAGCGGGTGTCGCGTTCCTCGAAGACCAGGAACGTCTGGGTGTCCAGCACTCCGGGCATGGACTGCAGCTGGTCGAAAATAACCCGGCGCAGGTGGACGTTGTCCTCGGCCCGTACCAGCACAATGACGTCGAAGGACCCTCCCACCAGGGCGATGTGGTGGATTTCCGGCACCTCGCTGAGGCGGTCCTTCAACTCCCGCCAGGCGTGCTGGCGGACTTTCAGCGTCACATAGGCCGAGGAGCCCAATCCTGCCTTTTCCGGATCCACCAATGCGGTGAAGCGGCTGAGTACGCCCGATTCGGTCAGCCGGGCAATCCGCGAATAGGCATGCGCCCGAGAAATGTGTACCGCCTGCGCAACGGCCGTAAAGGATGCCCTCCCGTCGGAGCGCAGCACTGCCAGGATTTTCCGGTCTGTTTCATCCAGTACCGCCGGAGCTGCTGTCATAATGTCCACGCTTTCCCCAAGTAATCTGCGTCACATTTGCAAGGTGTCCATCAGAGTACCCGCAGCGGAGCTTTCCGTCCAAGATTTCCGGGAATGCTGGCCCCTGATGAGCGCCGGTCAGCATACTGGCTAGACAGTAGTACCCGCGTGCAAAGGTGCCGCAGGCACTCACGGACGGAGGCTCTCTGATGACCATCTCGACGCCGCGGCACACCGGGTTTCCCCCATCCCCGGGTTTCGCCGCAGACACCGGACTTCTTCCGTCCCCGGTTCCCGTCCGGCTGATCGATGCCGACGGGGCGGAGCACAGCGATGAACGCTATCCGCTGCCCTCCGGCGACAGCTTGCTGGACGCCTACGCGCGGCTGGTGGCCGGACGGCGGGTCAACGACCAGGCCAACGCCCTGGTCCGGCAGGGCCGGCTGGCCGTGTACCCGTCCTCGCACGGGCAGGAGGCATGCCAAGTGGCAGCCGCAGCCGTGCTGCAGGCCCGGGACTGGCTTTTCCCCACCTACCGGGATTCCGTGGCCGTGATGTCCCGCGGCGTGGATCCCCTGCAGGTGCTGACCCTGCTCCGCGGGGACTGGCACAGCGGGTATGACCCCTACGAACACAGGGTGGCCCCGCAGGCGACGCCGCTGGCCACCCAGCTGCTCCACGCCGTCGGCGTTGCCCACGCTGCGAAACTGAAGGGTGAAGACACCGTGGTGCTGGCCCTGTGCGGTGACGGTGCCACCAGCGAGGGCGACTTCCACGAGGCACTGAACTTTGCCGCGGTCTTCCATGTGCCCGTGGTGTTTTTTGTCCAGAACAACGAGTACGCGATTTCCGTGCCGCTGCGCAGCCAGACCGTTGCCCCCTCCCTTGCACATAAGGCAGTGGGGTACGGCATGCCGGGAGAGCGGGTGGACGGGAACGACGTCGCCGCCCTCCTGGCCGTGCTGGGCGCTGCAGTGCGGCGGGCACGCGAAGGCGGCGGTCCGTCGCTGGTGGAGGCCCACACCTACCGGATGCAGCCCCACACAAACGCCGATGACGCCACCAGGTACCGCACGGCCGACGAGGTGCAGCGGTGGGAACCCCTGGACCCGCTGCTGCGGATCCGGACCTTTCTGCGCTCGTCGGGTCTGCTCGACGACGCCGCCGAGGCCGGGCTGGCAGCCGACGCCGAGACCGTCGCGACGGCCATGCGCGACGGGTTGAATGCCGACGTCGAGCCGGAACCGATGGCCCTGTTCGAGCACGTTTACAGCCGCCGGACTCCCCAGCTGGCGGAACAGGCCGAGCTGCTGCGCAGCGAACTGGAACGCGACGCCGCAGCCGTGGAGCCGGACACCCGCGACACCGGCGCCACGCGCTGACTCCCCACGGAAGGGCACACATCATGGCAGCAACAACCACGGAGGTGCCGCCGGGCACCCGGCAGGCCGCCGACACCGCGGACAGCACCGACAACGCGCCGCTGACGTTCGCGAAGGCACTCAATACCGCCCTCGCTGATGAGATGGCTGCCGATTCCACGGTGGTGATGTTCGGCGAGGATGTGGGGCCGCTGGGCGGGGTCTTCCGGATCACGGATTCCCTGACGGCGCGGTTCGGGGCCGAGCGCTGTTTCGATACCCCGCTGGCTGAATCGGGCATTGTGGGTATGGCCGTGGGAATGGCCATGAACGGGTTGCGCCCGGTGGTGGAGATGCAGTTCGATGCTTTTGCCTATCCCGCGTTTGAGCAGATAGTCAGCCACGTGGCCAAAATGCCGAACCGGACCAAGGCCCGGATCAAGCTTCCGATGGTGATCCGGATTCCCTATGCCGGCGGGATCGGCGGGGTGGAACATCACTGTGATTCCTCCGAGTCCTACTACGCCCACACCCCGGGCCTCACCGTAGTGGCCCCCGCCACCGTGGCGGATGCCTATTCGCTGCTGCGCGAAGCCATCCGCCTCGATGACCCGGTGATTTTCCTGGAGCCCAAAAAGCTGTACTGGACCAAGGAGAGAGTGGATCTTGCCGGCCTGCGCCGTGCGGCGGATGATGCGGCGCAGACGGGCCGGAGCGCTGCCGGCGGCATCGGTACCGCGGCGGTGGCGCGGCCGGGCACCGATGCCACACTGATTGCCTACGGACCCTCCGTATCCACAGCCCTGGCGGCAGCGGCTGCTGCCGAGGTTGAAGGCCGGTCCCTGGAAGTGATTGACCTGCGCTCGATTGTTCCGTATGACGACGCCACCGTGGACGCCTCGGTCCGCCGCACGGGCCGGGCCGTGGTGATTGCCGAAGCGCCGGGTTTTGCCTCCGTTGCCTCCGAGATCGCAGCCCGTGTCTCCGAACGCTGCTTCCATTCCCTGGCCGCCCCGGTGCGGCGCGTGACCGGATTCGACGTGCCGTACCCGGCTCCCAAACTGGAACACTGGTTCCTGCCCGGCGTGGACCGGATTCTGGACGCGGTGGATGAGCTGCAGTGGGATGAACCGGGTGACGGCGCGGATGTGCTTGCCGGGGATTCCCTTGCCGGGGGTACCGCGGCTGTGGATACCGGTTCGGAGGGCCACCTGTGAGCGTGCGAACCTTCCTGCTGCCGGATCTGGGCGAGGGGCTGACCGAAGCCGAGCTGGTCAGCTGGCTCGTTGCGGTGGGGGACTCCGTCGCGGTGGACCAGCCCGTGGCTGAAGTGGAGACGGCCAAATCCCTGGTCGAGGTCCCGTCGCCGTATGCCGGCCGCGTGGCGCAGCTGCACGGCAATGCCGGCGAAAGCATGGACGTTGGGCGACCGCTTATTTCGGTGGACACTGCACCGGCGGACACTGCGCCGGGCGGTGCTGCACCGGCGGACACTGCGCCGGGCGGTGCTGCACCGGCCGCCGGGTTGGAAACCGCCGCTGCCGTGGGAACCGTGGAAGCGGCGGTGTCATCGGCAGGGGAGGCTTACCGGCAGGAAGAGAAGGCGGGTTCCGGGAACGTGCTGATCGGCTACGGAACTCCGGAAGCAGCGAAGACGGCACGCCGGACCAGGCCTCCGAAAAGCCCCGTGCGGCCTGCCCTCCAGATGAATCCGCCCCGATCCGCTGCACCGCGTTGCATCTCGCCGCTGGTCCGGAGGATGGCACGTGAGTCAGGCCTGCGGCTGGCCGATCTCAGCGGCAGCGGCCCGGACGGACTGATCCTGCGCCGCGACGTCCAGGCAGCACTGCGCACGGTACCCGTCCAGGGTGAGTCGTCATTCCGGACGCCGGCGGTGGTTTCCGCGACCGCGCTGGTCGGCGCCGTCTCCGGCCCGGTCGACACCACGGCATCCGCGGCCGAGACCATGGTCTCCGGCCCGGACGGCAGCGCCGCAACCCTTGACCCGCGGACCGGGCTGCAGGTCGCTGCCCGCACCCCCGTGCGCGGCGTGCGTCGAACGGTGGCCGCGAACCTCACCCGCAGCCGTGCCCTGATCCCGGAGGCCACCGTCTGGGTGGACGTGGACGCGACGGCGCTGATGGAACTGCGCAGCGACCTCGGACGCAGCGGCGGAGAGGTCCCCTCGCTGCTGGCCTTCCTAGCCCGCTTCACCCTGGCCGGCCTGCGCAGATTCCCGGAACTCAACACCCGATACGTACCCGGTGGAATGGGCACAGACGGCCTTTCCGCCGATGCCCCCGACGCCGCCATAGAGGCCTTCGAGGGCATCAACCTGGGCATTGCTGTCCAGGCCGGCCGGGGACTGATGGTCCCCGCAGTCCGTCGCGCGGACAGCCTGTCCACCCGCGACCTGGACACCGAAATCCGCAGGCTCACCGCAGCGGCGCAGGCGGGCCGGGCCACCGCTGCCGAGCTGACCTCGGGCACGTTCACCCTCAACAACTACGGAGTGTTCGGTGTGGACGGCAGCGCAGCAATCATCAACTACCCGGAATCCGCCATTCTCGGCGTCGGCCGCATCATCGATAAACCGTGGGTGGTCCGGGGCGAACTGGCCGTGCGCAAGATGACGGAGCTGACCCTGGTCTTCGACCACCGGGTGTGCGACGGCGGTACGGCCGGAGGCTTCCTGCGGTACGTGGCGGACGCGGTCGAAAACCCGGGCAGGGTCCTCGTAGACCTGTAATACGTGCCCCGAATCCCTACCCGCGGTAGGTTGGAGAAGGCCGGCGAAAGGGAAAGCTGACATGACCGAAACACCGCACCAGCCCGCAGTGAGCACCGCGGGCTGGATGGAAATTGCCCCCCGCATCTGGGTGCGGCGCAACGAGGCGTACGCCGTGAACACCGGCCTGGTGATCGGCGACGAGCGTGCCCTGCTGATCGATACCGGTGCCGGCCCGGTGATGGCAGAGGAAATCCACGCGGCAGCACGGCAGCTGACGGATCTGCCGCTGTCCGCAGTGAACACGCATGCCCACTTCGACCACTACTTCGGAAACACGCTGATGCTGGCCCGCGGCGTCGAGGATATCTGGGGCACCGCCGGGTGCGCCGCAAGCATCCTTGAAAACGGTGAGGACCATCGTCCGCAGGCCGCCGACACGGAACCGGAAATGGCCTCGGCCATGGGCGAGCACACTGCCATCACCGGGCCTACCAAGCTGGTGGAAAACGCCCCGGTGGATCTGGACCTGGGTGGCATTTCGGTGACGCTTTTCCATCTGGGACGCGGGCACACGGACCACGACCTGCTGGTGGGTGCGGGCGACGTGCTCTTCACCGGGGACCTGGTGGAGCAGGGCGCCGATCCGCAGTTCGAGGATTCCTTCCCGAAGGAATGGATCCGAACCCTGGGCAAGGTCACCGCGCTGGAGGACCTGTATACGGTCTTCGTGCCGGGCCACGGCAAACCCGTCACCGTGGATTTCGTGTCCACGCAGATGAACAAAATGCGCACCGCCGTCGCCGTGACCCGCAGCGCCATGGACCAGGCGTCAGTGGACATGACCAAGGCCATTCCCATCCTGCCGTACGGCCCCGAACAGTCCCGCGCGCTGCTCACCCGGCTGCGGACCCTGGCGAAATGGAAATGGCTGAAACGGTAGTCCGGACAGGACACTGCCAGTGCGGGGGATAGTCTGAGGCCGTGCCAGCGGATGATTTCAGCCTTCGACGTATTGCCGTTCCGGCCTACGGGCCCACCCTGCTCTACGGACTGGCAACCGGAGCCATCCTGCCCGTAGTGGCACTCAGTGCCCGGGATCTCGGCGCCACCGTAGCCCTGGCTGCCCTGGTAATTACCCTCACCGGCGTGGGATCGCTCCTGACCAACGTCCCGGCCACGGTGGTCACCACGCGGTTCGGGGAAAGGTGGGCCCTAGCGGCCGCAGCGGCGTGGTGCGCCCTCGCCATGATCCTGGCGGCATCGGTTCCCGTCCTCTGGGTCTTCGCACTCGCCGTTTTTATGACCGGTATGGCCGGATCGGTCTTCGGGCTCGCCCGGCAGAGCTACCTGACGGAGGCCGTACCACTGCATTTCCGTGCACGGGCGCTGTCCACCCTGGGCGGGGTGAACCGGATCGGGGTCTTCATCGGTCCCTTCGCAGGTGCCGGAGCCATCCACTTCCTCGGTACCGCGGGCGCCTACTGGGTGGGGGCAGCCGCCGCCGTGGGTGCGGGGCTGCTCAGCCTCACCGTGCCGGACCTGTCCGTCCGTGCGGCCGCCAAGCGAAACGGCACCCGGCCCGGACCCGGCACTGCCGCGGCGGCCGCGGCGGTGCCCACTCCCACCGTCCGGGCGATCCTGCGCAGCCATGCCCGGGTGTTCCGAACCATCGGCATTGGCATACTGCTGATCGCCGCGGTGCGGGCCACCCGCCAGGCAGTCATTCCGCTCTGGGGCCAGCACATTGGCCTGGACCCCACCCAGACGGCGCTGATCTACGGACTGTCCGGCGCCATCGACATGCTGATTTTCTACCCCGCAGGCAAAGCCATGGACACCTGGGGGAGGCGTTCGGTGGCCGTGCCGTGCATGCTCGTAATGGGCGTGGGGCTGGGACTGCTGCCACTGGCCACCGACGCCACCGGCCTGCTGCTGGCAGCCCTGTTGATCGGCTTCGGCAACGGTATCGGCTCGGGGATTGTCATGACCCTCGGAGCGGACTTTTCACCCTCGCCGGGCCGCCCGCAGTTCCTGGGCATCTGGCGGCTGCTGGCCGATCTGGGCAACATGGGCGGGCCGGGAATCCTCGCCGGTGTGACCGCACTGGTCTCCCTCTCCGCCGGCATTGCGGCCACCGCACTGCTGGGACTGGCCGGCGCCGTCGTCCTCTGGTGCTGGGTTCCCAAGGGAAAACCCGGCAGGTCCGCTAGCGCCGCGCCGGATCGCCGGCCTGCTGGCTGAAAAGCCAGCAGGCAAGGGCGCTGATCAGCAGGCCTACGCCCGCTATCAGGGCCAGGCCCGCCCAGAAGTACAGGGGTGCGGCGGTGGCAATGGGCGCGGCATCCCAGCGGGCATAGAAATACAGGCCAAGGCTGGCCAGGGCGGCGAGGGTCCCGGGAATGGCGCAAAGCAGCGTAACCGCCCGTGCCGTGCCCTGTCCCCGACCGGACGCGGGCCACAGGTTCCACTCCGGGTTGGTCCGCATCATGACCAGGCCCCCGATCAGGGTCCAGGCCGAGACCACCAGGAGCGAGGCGACGACGTCGGCCGGCCGGTGCCAGCTGTTGAGGAACGTGGCGGCGCCCGCGAGGATCGCGTAACAACCGCCCCAGAACGCTGCCAGCGGCCGCCAGCGCGGGGCGGCCAGCAGGAAGACCGCCGCTGCTGCCGATGCAGCCAGCGTGGTGTGCCCGGAAGGCAGGGAATTAAAGTCCAGCGTCAGGACGCCGCGGTCCGGCCGGTCCAGAACCAGCCGTTTGAGCAGCTGGCTGCTGATGTTTGCCGCCGCGAATGTGCCCAGCGCAATGACCGCCGGGGAAAGGCGCTGCCGCAGGATGGACACGAACACCACCACTATTCCGGCGATGAACACCGAGATCAGGGGCAGATTGTCCAGGAAGCTGATCACCGGCAGATGATTGCCGGCAGCGATCAGTTCGGCTTCCTGAAACGCCGACTCGTCAGCCAGCTGCCCGGTGGTGGTCCGGACAAAAAACCAATACGTCACGGCTACGCCTGCAGCGCAGCACAGAGCGGCAAAGAGGAAGAGCGCCGGATTATGCGCAGCCGGGCGTTGTGCCCGGGAGCGCTGTGCCAGCAAATTGCGAGTATCCATTGGTTCCAGATTGCCACATCATCTTGGTGGTTGCCTGAGCGGCCCGGCCAGGGCGGGTGCAGGGCGGCAAAGCGTAGGCTGGCAGGGTGTCGACTTGGATAAATCCGGAGCCCTCCGTCCTGCGTGAAAGCGCCCGTGTGGTTTCCATTCCCATGCGGGTGAAATTCCGCGGCATCCTGCACCGAGAGGCCCTGCTGCTGCACGGACCGGCCGGATGGGGCGAGTTCTCCCCGTTCCCGGAATACGCGGACGCCGAAGCTGTTCCCTGGCTGGCATCCGCCCTCGAAGCCGCGCAGCAGGGGTACCCGGAGCCGCGCAGAACCTCCATTCCGGTCAACGGAACTGTCCCCGCAGTGGACGTGGGCCAGGTCGAAGCAGTGCTGGCCCGGTTCGGGTCAGTGTCCGCCGTCAAGGTGAAGGTGGCCGAAGCAGGACAGTCCCCGGCCGAGGACCTCGCCCGGGTGGCGGAAGTGCGCAGGTTGCTGCCCGGGGCCGGGATCCGCGTGGATGCCAACGCAGGCTGGGACATTCCCACCGCCGTCGATACGCTGAGCCGGCTGGCCGAGGCCGGCCTGGAGTACGCGGAACAGCCGGTGGCCGGCATAAACGGGCTGCGCGCGGTGCGCACAGAGCTGCGCCGCCGCGGTGTACCGGTCCTGATCGCAGCGGATGAAAGTGTACGCAAGGAAACGGATCCGCTGAAGGTTGCGCGGGAAGACGCCGCGGACCTGATTGTCATCAAGGCCGCCCCGCTGGGCGGAGTGCGCCGGGCAGTGGAAATAGTGAAGCAGGCCGGGCTGCCGGCAGTGGTGAGCTCGGCCATTGACACCTCCGTGGGCATCCGCACCGGCGTCGCTCTGGCCGCCGCGCTGCCGGAACTGCCCTACGCGTGCGGACTGGGCACCCTGTCCCTGATGGCCGGTGATGTGACCAATGAACCGCTGCTGCCCGACGGCGGGGCCCTGGCCGTGCGGGATGTTCCGGTTTCCGGAGACCTGCTGGAACGTTTCGCCGCGTCACCGGAACGCACCCGGTGGTGGCTGGACCGTCTGGACCGGGTCCATGCGCTGCTGGTGTCGGGACAGGCCGGCTCTGCAGACGGGCAGGCCTGACCGCCGTTACTTCCGGTTACCCGGGTTACCCTGGTTGCCCGGTGGCCCCGGTGGCCCCGGTGGCCCCGGTGGCCCCGGTTCCCGGGTGCCCCGGTTCCCGGGCTTAGTTACCGGTCAGTTACCCCGCCGCCCCGGACGTCCCGGCCTCCAGGTTCCGGCGGAGTATGTGGCCTGCCGCGAGCAGCAGGTCGCAGGCCCGGGCGTAATCCGTTGACGGAACCAGCAGGATGTCTCCGTCAAAGGTGGAAACCACAAATACCGGGCAGCCTGCGGCGGACAGCGGCGCCACCAGCGACGTGACCACACCGGTCAGGCCGAAAGGCATGGGACCCGCTGCGTAGAGGGCCGTCCAGGGGCCGTCGGTCTCGGCGTCGGCCGGGGCCAGCGCGGCAGGGCAGACCAGCGAAAGTTCCTGCGGGGTGCGGGTGACCGATATGAATCCTGCCCCTGTGCCCGGCGCCGTAAATGCCGCAGGAACCTCTGCTGTCACGGGAAGCCGTGCGATCACGTAGTCACCGGCAAGGGCGTGCAGCTCCACGGTGGGTGCGGGGGTTGAAAGGGTCATGGCATGTCCTGGTTTGTCCGTGCGGAAGGCCCGTGCAGCAGGGCCGCGCTCATCGCACCCCGCCATCATGCCAGAAGCTTCCGTCAACGGATGAAGCGGCGGGACAGCCGCCGGATGAAGCGTCATGACGGCCGTCGGCCGGATCCCGCCGGGGCGGGGAACACAGTCGAAACAAAACAACACGCACCGGAAACATGTGTCTGCGAATCTCTGTCCAACGGCGTCCTGAACGCCGGATTGATCGAGATGGAAGGCGCTATCCGTGAGTTTGGGTCCAGAAGATGTCGCAGTAATAAACGGCTATGTCCTGCCGATGAACAACCAGGCCCCCATACCGGACGGCGTCGTCACCTTCAGCGGCGGGGTCATTGACCGGATCGGCACTGCGGGATCCGTTGATGTCAGCGGCGCCGGCCGGATCATAGATGCCCGCGGCGGAGCGATCATGCCAGGCTTCATCAATTCGCACACGCACAATGCCTCCAACATGCTCCTGCGCGGCCTGGATGAAGACGCCGAGCTGTGGTCCTGGCTGGAGTCCATGTGGAAGCTGAAGCAGAACTTCGACCCGGAAACGCTTTACTGGGCGAGTCTCTGCGGCCTCATTGAAATGGTCCGCTCCGGAATCACCTGCTTCAACGAGCACTTTGACGCCTACGCCGTGGAACCGGAGGTCGAGGCGCTGAAAATTATTCCGCTCCGCGCCACCCTCGGCTACGGGTTTGCGGACCGCGGTATCTACGAACCCATCTCGGAATGGTCCTGGAAGGCTTTGGAGAACTTCGGCGAGAAGGTCGCTCGGCACCACATGAGCGCCGACGGCCGGATCCAGGTGGCCCTGTCTCCGCATGCCCCCTATTCGGTGGGAGCGGAAATGTGGAAACTCACCCGGAAAGTGGCGGACGACCACGGGGTCTCCATCCACACCCACCTGGCCGAGGGCATGAATGAAGTGCGGTATATGCAGGACACCTATGGCACCACCAGCGTGCAGTGGCTGGAGTCCATGGGCTTCCTCGGCCCCGACGTCACGGCCGCGCACTGCACCCGGCTGAACGACGTCGACCGGCGGATCATGGCCGAACGCGGCGTGAAGATTGCCCACTGTCCGGTCAGCAACGCGAAACTGGTCTCCGGCACCCTGGACCTGGGGGCGGTCACGGATGCGGGAATCACTGTGGGCCTGGCAACGGACGGACCGGCCAGCCACAACACCATGGATCTGTTCCAGGAAATGAAGTTCGCCGGCCTCATCCACAAGGACCGCACGCAGGACCCGCTGTTCCTGCCGACCCGGCAGCTGCTCAACCTTGCCACCACCGGATCGGCGGCGGCCATGCACCGGCCCGAGCTTGGCCGGCTGGCGCCCGGGCATCCTGCGGACATTGTGGTGGTGGACTTCGATACCGCCCACACCATGCCCGTTTACGATCCGGAATCCACACTCGCGTATGCCAGCCGTGCAGACGATGTCCGCTTCACCATCGTGGCGGGAGAGGTCCTGCTTGATGACAAACAGATTCCCGGCGTAGACGAAACCGAGGTCCGCCGCCGCTTCCGCGAAAGCGCCCTCGCACTCCGGGCACGGAGCGGGGCCTGAACCATGAAGAACACCAATCCAGTGAAAGGAACGGACATGTCCGCAGCGCTAACCGGAGTCGATGAAAAGCTCCCGCCGGCCAAGCTGGTACTGGCAGGGGCCCAGCACCTGCTCGCCATGTATGCGAGTATCGCGGCGGCGCCGCTGGTGCTTGCCGTGGCCCTGCAGCTTCCGCAGGAACAGGTCATTTACCTGCTGGCCGTCACCGCCCTGGCCAGCGGGGTGGCGACCATCCTGCAGTCCGTGGGCATCTGGAACATCGGAGCCCGGCTGCCGATTGTCCAGGGCACCACGTTCACCGCGGTGGCACCCATGATCCTGATCGGCGGGGAGTGGGGGCTGCCGGCGATCTTCGGCTCGGTGATTGCAGCCGGTCTGTTCACTTTTATTGCCGCCCCGTTCTTCAGCCGGGTGCTCTTCCTCTTTCCGCCGGTGGTCACCGGGACCACCATTGCCGCGATCGGCATTTCGCTGATCCCGATCGCTGCCAACTGGATGGTGGGAGGGGACCAGTCAGTTACTGCCATCTCAGGTCTGAACCTGCTGCTGGCGGTCTCCACCCTGGTCATCATCCTTGCCGTGTCACGCATCTTCTCCGGTTTCCTGGGGCGGATTGCCGTGCTGGTGGGTCTGGTCCTCGGAACCTTGATTGCCATCCCATTCGGGCTGGTGGACTTCTCCGGCGTCGGCACCGCATCTGTTTTCGAGTTCCCCGCCCCCTTCGCCTTCGGCCTGCCGACCTTCCACTTCTCCGCCGTCCTCGCGATGATTATCGTCATGCTGATCACCATGGTGGAAACCACCAGTGATGCGCTGGCCATCGGAGACATTACGGGGGAGAAGGTGGACGAAAAACGCGTTGCCGCCACCCTGCGGGCGGACGGCCTGTCCACGATGCTGGGCGGAGTGTTCAACTCCTTCCCGTTTACCGCCTACGCCCAGAACGTTGGCCTCATCCGGCTCTCCGGAGTGAAGAGCCGGTGGGCCATCACCGCCGCCGGGGTGTTGCTGGTTCTGATGGGGCTTTTCCCGCAGATTTCCGCGGTTGTGGCAGCCATTCCCATGCCGGTGCTGGGCGGTGCCGCGATGGTGCTCTTCGGCGGCGTGGCCGCAGTGGGTATCGGCATCCTGGGCCGGGTGAACCTGAACGATTCCCGCAACATCCTGATTGTCAGCGTCAGCCTCGGCCTGGCCATGGTCCCGGTGAGCAAACCGGGGATATTCAGCGGCTTCCCGGCGTCACTGCAGATAGTTGTGGAGAACAGCATTGTCCTGGCCTGCCTGTCCGCCATTGTGCTCAACCTGATCTTCAACGTTGCGGGCAGGATGAAGGACGGGCAGGGCGGGGACGCTCCGGACACCGGAACGGCGCCGGCAGAGGGGCCTGTTTTGAGCACCGGGACTATGCCTGCGCCGACGTCCGTTCAGCCGGTGGGGGAGTCGGCCCAGCCGGTGGGTACCTCCGTTCAGTCGGTGGGAGAGTTGGTCCAGCCGGCGGGTACGTCGGTACAGCCGGTGGGGCAACAGGCGGGTGGACCCGCTCAGCCGCTGGGCAGGCCTGCCCAACCCGCGGCGCAACCGGCGCGGTCCGTAGGGGAGCCTGCCTGACCCGCAGCGGCAGGATGGGGCCGGCGGACCAGATGGTGCGTCCGCCGGCCCCCTAGGATGGAAGGGTGACTGGATCCCTGAGTTCCCTGCAGGCCGCCCGCTCCGCCGTCGCCGCACTTGCGGAAGCCGGAGTACGCGACGTCGTGATTGCCCCCGGCTCCCGCAGCGCCCCGCTGGCCTACGCACTGGCGGAGGCAGAACTGCAGGATCGGATCCGCGTGCACGTGCGCATTGATGAACGGGTCGCCGGATTCACCGCTCTGGGCCTGGCCCGCGGCGGACGCCGGCCGTCCGCCGTAGTGACGACGTCGGGCACGGCCGTGGGAGAACTGCTCCCGGCAGTGATGGAAGCCCACCATGCCGGAGTTCCGCTGGTGGTCCTCTCCGCGGACCGGCCCGCCGAGCTGCATGGCACCGGAGCGAACCAGACCACCGTGCAGCCGGGCATATTTTCCGGCTTCCCCACCGCCGCCGTGGACGTCGAAGCGGGCACCGATCCGGCAGAGGTCATTTCCGCCGCCCTGGCCCAGCTGGGCAGCGGTGTTCCCACCGGCCCGGTGCACGTGAACCTGCAGTTCCGCGATCCGCTCACGCCCGATTCCGGCGATCCGCTCTTCCTCGATGCCCCGGATGCCCGGGCCGCCCTTCCCGCCGAAGCTTCGCCGGCGGACCGGGTACCCGCTGAAGCCGCCCCCGCCCGCGGTACCCACCGTACGGTCGTTGTGGCCGGTGACGGGGCGGGGGAACTGGCAGCTCTTTTCGCGCTACGGACCGGGCTGCCGTTGCTGGCCGAGCCGTCCTCAAACGCCCGGTTCGGCCCGAACGCTGTCAACGCGTACCGGCTGCTGCTGCCGGAACTGGGCCCGGACATTGAACGCGTGGTGGTCTTCGGGCGGCCCACGCTCTCCCGTCCGGTAGCGGCGCTGCTGGCACGCAGCGACGTCGAGAAGGCACTGTACCTTCCCCGGCCGGTGAACTGGTTTACCCCCGGGCGTCGGAGCGAAACCATCATCACTGACATCCCCGGACTCCTGGCCTTTGCCGGTACAGGCGCCCCGGGCTGGCTGGAACGCTGGCAGACCGCCTCCGAGGCGGCGCAGAGCGCGCTCACCAACCTGCTGGAGACACAGACGGAGCTGACCGGGCTGCAGGTGGCAGACCTTCTCTGGGATGCCTCCGACACCAATCTGGTGCTTGGCTCCTCCAACGTCATCCGCGATATGGACCTGGTGGCTTCCCCCGACTGGCATCCGTTGGACGTGTACGCCAACCGCGGACTCGCCGGCATTGACGGGACCATTTCCACAGCTGCCGGCATCGCCCTCGCCAACGGGATTCCGACCCGGCTGCTGTTGGGGGACCTGACGTTCCTGCACGACGTCGGCGCGCTGCTCCTGGGCCCGGGGGAAACCGAACCGGATCTGCAGATAGTGGTGCTGAACGATTCCGGCGGCGGCATTTTCTCGGTACTGGAACACGGCGCCCTGGGCGAAGACCCGAAATACACCGCACTGGTGGAACGGTTCTTCGGTACCCCGCACAACGCGGACCTCGCCGCGTTGTGCCGGGGTTACGGGGTGCGGCACCAGCTCATCCGCTCGGCTGCCGAACTGGAAAGTGCCCTGGCAGCTCCGGTGCAGGGCCGTTCCGTACTGGAAGTACCCGTGGCACGGGATGCCCTTCGCGGCCTACACGCCCGGGTGCAGGCCGCGGTGGCCGCTTCACTTCGGGGTTAACAAAGCAACAAAAAAGCGCGGTCCGCACCTGCTGGTGCGGACCGCGCTTTTTAGCTCTGCTGCTCTAAAGGACCTTGGAGAGGAACGCACGGGTGCGTTCATGCTGGGGGTTGCCCAGGACATCCTCGGGGCGTCCCTGCTCCACCACAACGCCGCCGTCCATAAAGACAACGCGGTCTCCCACCTCGCGGGCAAAGCCCATTTCGTGGGTGACCACCATCATGGTCATTCCCTCTTCGGCGAGCTGGCGCATTACTTCGAGCACATCGCCCACCAACTCGGGGTCCAGGGCACTGGTGGGCTCGTCAAAGAGCATCATGTCCGGATCCATGGACAGGGCACGGGCAATGGCCACGCGCTGCTGCTGGCCGCCGGAAAGCTGGGCGGGGAATGCCTCGGCGCGGTCCGCCAGGCCCACCTTGGCCAGGTTCCGGCGGGCGGTTTCCTCCGCTTCGGCCTTGCCGCGGCGCTTGGCCCGGCGCTGGGCCAGGGTCAGGTTCCGCAGCACGTTCAGGTGCGGGAACAGGTTGAACTGCTGGAACACCATGCCGATCCGGGTGCGGACCTTGTCCAGATCCGTCTCCGGGTCAGTAATGTCCACGCCTTCAACCATGATGGTTCCGCTGGTGGGATCCTCCAGTCGGTTGACGCACCGCAGCAGGGTGGATTTGCCCGAGCCGGACGGCCCGATTACGCAGACCACTTCGCCCTGGTCAACGTGGAAGTCGATGCCCTTGAGGACTTCGTTGCTGCCGAAGGACTTGTGAAGGTTGCGGACCTCGATGGCAGGGGCGGCGTTCTTCTCGACGCTCATGACTGCTACCTGCCTCTCTGGTTGTGTCGTTCAAGCTTGGCCACCAGCTGGGTCAGCGGTAGCGTAATGATCAGGTACATCAGCGCGGCAAGGACCAGCGGGGTGGCGTTGGCCGTCTGGGAGACGGAGTCGCGGGCAAAGGTGGTCAGTTCGCGGTCCTGCAGTGCCATGCCGGCGATGAAGAGCAGCGAGGTGTCCTTGATCAGGATCACCAGCTCGTTGGTCAGCGGGGGAGTGATGATCCGGAAGGCCTGGGGGAGGGTTACCGAGATCATGGTCCACATCGGGCTCATGCCCAGCGAACGGGCGGCTTCGGCCTGGCCGGCGGGAACCGCCTGGATGCCTGCACGGATGGTCTCGGCAATGTACGCGCCGGACACGATGATCAGGGCCAGCAGGCCGGCACCGGCGCTGCCGCCCGGCGGACGCCAGTTGAAGGCAATGGGGACGGCGAAGGCGAAACCGAAAATCACCAACAGGGCCGGAAGCCCGCGGAACAGTTCAATGTATGCCGTGGCAGCCCAGCGGTACGGTGCCACCGGGGAGAGCTTCATCAGGGCCAGCACCAAACCGAGCAACAGGCCGCCGGCAAAGGCGATCACCGTGTAGATGATGGTGTTTTTGACGGCCACCGTGATGATGGTCGGGAACGCCTCGCGGGCCACCTCGGGGTCGAAGAAGTTCTCGCCGATGGCTTCCCAATCGGCAAGCAGTGCAACGGCTGCCAGGGCAAGGACAAAGATGGCATACAGGACACCTTGGAAGAGGCGTCTGCGGGTGGAGGGTTTCAAAATGGGGCCTTCCGGGGGAAGAAAAGGGGTCGTCCCGGGCACCCGGCCCGGGACGACTCGATTGTCTAGGCGTTATTCGGTGAAGTACTTGTCGTAGATCTCCTGGTACTTGCCGTTGTCCCGCATCTCAGTGAGCTGCTCGTTGACGGCGGAGACGAGTGCGGTGTTGTCCTTGTCCATGGCGAAGCCGTAGGACTCGTCGGTCTCGTATTCCTCGGCGATCGTGAAATCGCCGTCTTCGGTGTGTCCAATGTTAACCGGCAGGTCCTGAAGCACGGCGTCAACGTTGCCGGACTGGATGGCCGGGAACAGTTCGGCATCGCTCGGGTAGGCGAAGATCTCCGCGCCGGTGGCATTGTCCCGGGCATAGGTCTCGCCGGTGGTATTGCCCTGGACGCCGAGCTTCTTGCCGTCCAGGTCCTCAATGCTCTTGATATCCGAATCAACGGGGACCAGCAGCGACTGCAGGGAGTCGTAGTACGGCTCGGCGAAGCCCATGGCTTCCTGGCGTTCCTCCGTGATGGTGATGGCACTGGCCGAAAGGTCGCACTGGTTTGCCGCCAGCACCGTGCCGCTGGCAATGCCCTCGAAGCCGGCATCCTGGACCGCAAGTTCCAGGCCTAGCCCCGAGGCAATCTCCTTGACGATGTCCATGTCGAAGCCGGTGTATTCACCGTTCTCTTCGTACTCGAACGGCACGTACGGGATGTCGGAGCAGACCGTCAGGGTCCCTTCGGAGACCAGATTGAATTCTGAGCCTGCATCGTCAGAGGCGGCGGAATCGTCGCCGCCGCAAGCGGTCAGCGAAAGTGCGCCGATGGCCAGGAAGGCAAAGGCGGCGGTACGGGCTTTGTGCGGCATTGTTTTACAACCTTACGTCGGACGGTGTGAGCCGGGTCGTTGTGACCCGGCTCACCCTTTACTGGTATTGGGATGCAGTCTAGAGCGTACGCACCGCATATTTCGGTAACATGTCCGCTGCCCGCCGCAAAGGTGCCTGCCCTCGGTGCGGGTGCTACTCCGTGAAGTACTTGTCGTAGAGCTCCTGGTACTTACCGTTCTCCCGCAGGCTGGCAAGCTGTTCGTTCACCTTGGCGGCCAGTTCGGTGCTGCTGTCCTTCTTCATGGCGAAGGCGTATACCTCGCCGGTTTCGAAGGTGGCGGTGACGGCGTACTTGCCGTCCTCGGTGTGGTCCTGGTTGACCGGCAGGTCCTGCAGCACGGCGTCGATGCCGCCGGCCTGCAGGGACTGGAAGAGTTCCGCGTCGGTCTGGAAGGACATGATCTCTGCACCCTCAGGGGCGTTGTCCCGGGCGTAGCTCTCACCGGTGGTGCCCTGCTGGACACCAATCTTCTTGCCGTCCAGGTCGGCCAGGGAGGCGATGGAGGAACCGGCGGGGGCCAGGATGGACTGCAGGGAATCGTAGTACGGGTCGGAGAAGGCGAGCTTTTCGGCACGTTCATCCGTCACGGTCATGGCCGCGGCAATCATGTCGCACTGGCGTGCTGCCAGTACGGTGCCGCTCTGCAGGCCGTCAAAGCCGACGTTCTGCATTTCGTGCTCGAGTCCCATCCCCGTGGCGATTTCGCGGGTGAGTTCGACGTCGAAGCCGGTGAACTCGCCGTCCACTACGTATTCGAACGGTTCAAAGGGGATGTTGGAGCAGACGGTGAGGGTGCCGTCATTGACCAGTGCCAGACCGGATTCATCGGCATCGGTTCCCCCGCCGCAGGCGGTCAGGGACAGCGCGCCGGCGGCCAGGGCGGCGACAACGGCGGTGCGGGCTTTATGGAGCATGGCGATTCAGAACCTTAGGTCGGTAGGAAAGGGTTCGGCCGCAGGCGGAAACCAATCTGTCTCCAGGCGGCAGCTAACAGAAACGGGCCCCAACCCGCTTCCGAGTTTCTATTCTACCTAATGTAAATTTATGCAAAGGACCAAACGGCTATGCAGTGGCACTCAGCGGCACTGCTGACCGGCTCGTCAGGATGCGGCGGGCGCAGAGGCAAACTCTGACGGGCGGCGCGGAACCGCGCGGGGCCGGTCCAATCCCAGGGCCTCCAGCATGGGCCGGAATTTGCTCCAGGTTTCCTCTAGTTCCGCGGCAGGATTGGATCCGGCGACGATCCCGCAGCCTGCATAAAGCCGCACTTCAGTAGGGGTTTCAACCACTGCGCCGCGCAGGGCAATGCCCCATTCCCCGTTTCCGGCGCCATCCATCCAGCCCACCGGACCGGCATAAGGGCCGCGGTCCATGTGTTCAAGCTCACTGATAAGTTCGCCTGCCACGCTGGTCGGGAAGCCGCAGACAGCGGCAGTGGGATGAAGCGCCTCGATGAGGGTCAGCGGCGTGGGGACCGCTCCGGTTTCATCCGCCGCAAGCTCAGCTCTGACATCGGAGGCCAGATGCCAGACGTTGGGCAGTTCCAGGACAAAGGGCTCCGAATGCGAGGTCATGGAGGAGGTGAACGGTTCCAGGGCACGGGTCAGCGAATCGATGGCGATCTGGTGCTCATGCTGCTGTTTCGCGGACCCGGCGAGCACCCGCTTGGCGTAGTCGGGCTCGTCGTCCGGTGCCGTGGCGCGGTCCAGGGTGCCGGCCAGGACGCGCGCTTCGGCCGTGCCGCTTTCCACCCGGATCAGCATCTCGGGTGTGGAACCAATCAGGCCGTCAACGGAGTAGGTCCAGCAGTCGCGGTACCGGACGGCCAGCTCGCGCAGCACCTGGGAAGCGACCAGCGGACTGCCGAGTTCCACGGCGATGTCCCGGGCCAGCACAATCTTGCTCAGGTCCCCGGCGGCAATGTGGGCCACCGAGCGTGCCACCGCATTCTTCCATTCCGATTCGCTGAGCATCCCGGGCAGGATCCGGTCCGCGGGGTCGCTCTGGCGGTACAGCGGCAGATCATCCAGATAGCGGGCGAGGGTGTCCACGGCTGTTTCGGCCGTGACCTCTGCCTCGGGATCGGAGGTTGTATAGGTCACCCATGCCTCGCCGTCGCGCAGGCCCACCACAATCTCCGGAATCACCAGGCGGGATTCAAAGGGCGACCGCTTGGAGAAGGCAAAGGAACCGAAGGCAACCAGTCCGGTGCCGGGCTGGGTGAGGGGATTCTCGACGTCGGCTCCGGCCAGGGCGGCACGCCACCACTGCTGTGCGAGGGCGAAACGCTCCGGACCGCTGGAGGTGAAGCGGGCTGCTTCGCCGAAGCCCACCAATCCCTCCTGCCGCCGGATCCAGCACAGTTGTTCATCAAGAACCAGATACTCCAAGAGGCCGATGGTGGCGGATCGCTCACCGACCGGCACTGTTACAGAACGCAGGGTGGTCATAGTGATTCCACACTACTCCGCCCCCGGCACGGGCCCGCCACCACACGCCTCAACCTGAGAGCAACACGACAGGACGGGGGCCGGTTCGGCCGCAACTGCATTGTTTGAGACAATGACTGGGTGAACCGCGCATCGTTGGAAAAACGCCCGGATGAAGTTGCTGCCATGTTTGATGACGTGGCACCTAAATACGACGTCGTTAATGACGTGCTGTCCCTGGGGCAGACACGCCGTTGGCGCCGCATCGTGGTGGACGCCGTAGGGGCCGTTCCCGGACAGCGGGTCCTGGACCTGGCCGCCGGTACGGGTACCTCCAGTGAGCCCTATGCCGACGCGGGCATCGACGTCGTGGCGTGCGACTTCTCCCTCGGAATGCTTAAGGTGGGCAAACGCCGCCGGCCGGACATCGATTTTGTTGCCGGTGACGCCACGAACCTGCCGTTCGCCGACAACTCCTTCGATGCCTCCACCATTTCCTTTGGCCTGCGCAACGTCAACGAGCCGAAGAAGGCGCTGGCCGAGATGCTCCGGGTGACCAAGCCCGGCGGACGGCTGGTCATTGCCGAGTTCTCCTCGCCGGTGATTCCGGTGTGGCGAACCATGTACACCGAGTACCTGATGCGCGCCCTTCCCCCCATCGCCCGCAAGGTGGCGTCCAACCCTGACGCATATGTCTACCTGGCCGAATCCATCCGTGCCTGGCCGAACCAGGACAGCCTCGCAGCCTGGATTGCCGAGACCGGATGGTCCGATGTGGCCTACCGGAACCTGACCGGCGGCATTGTTGCCGTTCACCGCGCCGTAAAGCCCGGGAGGTAACCGGCAGCGTGAAGGTCCTCATTGTCGGAGCCGGTCCCGCGGGTTCCACTGCCGCCTACTACCTCGCCTCGGCGGGCGTGGATGTCACCGTCCTGGAGAAAACCGCTTTCCCCCGCGAAAAGGTCTGCGGCGACGGGCTCACACCCCGGGCCGTGCGTGAGGTCCAGCTGCTGGGCCTGCCGCACGATGAATCCGAGGGCTGGCGCCGGAACAAGGGGCTGCGCCTGATTGCCGGCGGCCGGACACTGGAACTGCCCTGGCCCGTGCTTTCGGACTTCCCCGACTACGGCTTGATCCGCACCCGGCTGGGCTTCGATGAAGCGCTGGCCCGCCATGCCCAGGCCGCCGGAGCAAAGATCCTCGAGCGCCACACCGTGGTCTCCGCACTCCGGGCTGCCGACGGCCGGGTGGAAGGCGTCGTCGCCAACATCCTGGACGAAAACGGGCGCCGGACCGGTGACCAGCGGACGTTCCTGGCCGACGTCGTGCTCGCTGCGGACGGCAACTCCACCCGCACCGCTCTGAGCCTCGGCATTGAAAAGCGCGACGACCGCCCCATGGGCGTGGCCGTCCGCACGTATTTCGAAAGCCCCCGCACCAACGATGAGTGGATGGAAGGCTGGCTCGAGCTTCCCGACGCGTCCGGAAACCCGCTGCCCGGTTACGGCTGGGTCTTCGGCGTGGGGGACGGCACCTCCAACGTGGGCCTGGGCATCCTGAACTCCTCCAAGGAATTCGGCAAGCTGGACTACCGGAAGGTGCTGCGCGACTGGACCGCGGGCATGCCCGCCGAATGGGGCTTCACTCCCGAAAACCAGGTAGGCGAAATCCGCGGTGCAGCGCTGCCGATGGGCTTCAACCGCACCCCGCACTATTCACCCGGCCTGCTGCTGCTTGGTGATGCCGGAGGCATGGTCAGCCCCTTCAATGGCGAGGGAATCTCCTACGCCATGGAATCGGCACGGTTCGCCGCCGAACACATCATTGAAGGTGCCGGCGCCGCGCTCAGGCCGGGGCTGCTCTCCGCGCAGGCAGCGTTCGACGTCGAGCTGCAGGCCTACGCGGAGCAGGTGCGCGGGGAGTGGGGCAGCCACTTCACCCTGGGCCGCATTTTCGCCGCCATGATCGGACGCCCGGCCGTAATGAAGCTGGCACTGCGCACCGGAATGCCCATTCCCGTGCTGATGCGGTTTGTTGTGCGCATGCTGGCCAACCTGACGGACCGGAACTCCAAGGGTATTGAGGATAGAGTGATTGCCTTACTGGAAATGCTGGTCCCGGCGGCAAGCAACCAGGGGACACCGGTAAGCTCCCGGAAATCCCCGCCGCACGCATGACGACGATGCCGTTTGCCCACCCGTTCCGACAAATAGTTAGTCTTGAACAGTGACTGAATCCACCAACACCAGCCCGGACGCCGGGTCAAGCACTTTCGTACTGCCTCCGGGGTTCGCCGTGCTGGCAGAGGACCCCAGGCTTGGCCCGTCCATGGTCTCGTCCCTGGAGCAGGTTGAGGTGCAGCTGCGCGAGGCCGTTGCCAACTCCGATCCCTTTGCCGACACCACGTCGCGGCATCTGGTGGAGGCCGGCGGTAAACGTATCCGCCCGCTCCTGACGCTGCTGGCCTCCCATCTTGGCCCGGAGGAAGCCGGGGAGAAGGTCATTCAGTCCGCTGTTGTCGTGGAACTGACGCACCTGGCCACGCTGTACCACGACGATGTGATGGATGAGGCGCCCTACCGCCGCGGTGCACCGACGGCGCATGAGATCTGGGGCAACTCAGTGGCCGTGCTGACCGGAGACCTGATCTTCGCCCGGGCTTCGAGCCTGGTCTCGGCTCTTGGCGGTCCGGCACTGGCCATCCAGGCACGCACCTTCGAGCGGCTGTGCCTGGGCCAGCTGCATGAAACCGTGGGTCCGGCCGAGGGCCAGGACCCGTTGGAGCACTACCTCTCCGTCATCGCAGACAAAACCGGTTCGCTGATTGCCGCCTCGGGCCAGTTTGGTGCCCTGTTCTCCGGAGCCGGCCAGGACGTCATCGACATCATGGTCGAATACGGCGAGAAGGTAGGTATTGCCTTCCAGCTCGCGGACGACGTTATTGACGTGACCGGGCTGCAGGAAAAGTCCGGCAAGACGCCCGGTACCGACCTGCGCGAAGGGGTACCGACGTTGCCGGTCCTGCTGCTGCGCCGCGCGGCTGCCGGCGGGGACGCGGACGCCGCCGCCGTGCTGGAACTGGTGGAACGGGACCTGTCCTCGGATGAGGCGCTGGCCGAAGCCGTTGCTGCGCTGCGGGCCAGCCCGGTCACGGACGAAGCCTGGGCCGTTGCCCGGGGCTGGTCTGAGGAAGCCGTGCAGGCTCTCGCCCCGCTGCCTGACTCCGTGGTGAAGGAAGCCCTGGCATCCTTCGCACGGGCCGTGGTTAACCGCGAGGTGTAGCTTCCCGGCGTCTGCCGCTTAGTCCCTCCCGCAGTTTCTGGCAACCGTTATCCCCGATTAGGGGGTATTTTTCCGCCGCAATGGCTGGTTTTCCGCGTTCCGTGCGATTCTCGGCACCTATGGGAGGCGTGGCTGAAATCCGGAGGGGGAACAAAATGTCCCAGATTATGTCGACGCACCGGAAAGCATCGAACGGACATACGGGCGGCGCGGCCGTGCCAACCGGTACGGAACATACCCTGTGGTGGGTGCTCACGGTGCAGCCGGTTCGTCCGGAGATCTGCGATGCCGTGGTGCGGCAGATCGTCACGCCGCTGATCGGCCAGGCCCGGGTGTGGGGGGCGGAACGCTGCTTCTACCGGTGCCTCGACAATGTCTCCCCGCACGTCCAGGTGCATTTCCTGGTCCGTAACGGCGTTGCCGGCCGGCTGAAGCCCTTCGCCCAGGCGCTTGCCGCGCAGTGCGCACCGGAGCTGGGCGAGGTGCGGATCTCGGAGCAGAATGCCGGTGCGTATCCGCCCCGCCGGGCCGAACCGGCGTCGCCTGCCGTCGAAGAGGCGCTGGCACTGTTCGGCGGCCCGGAAGGCATCGCCCTGACCTGTGATGTGGAGGAGCTTTCCTCCGACCTTGGTGCGTGGGCGCTCGGCCGCTTTACCACTGTCGATTCCCGTTCACCGTTCGCCGCGCTGCTGCTTTTCGACACCGCGCACGCCATGATGCACGGACCGCGGTCCTCCCTCTGGCCGGACCGCCGGGCTCCGAGCTGGGGCTACTACTGGACCACCCACCTGAACAGCTGCACCGTGTCCTTTGGTCCCCTGGCGGAACGTGCACGGATTGCTCTGAAGGCCCGGACGGTTCCCCGGATTGTCCCGGCACACCGGCAGATGGCCGCGATCGCCTCGGAGCCGTCCGTGGACGCCTGGCGCAAGCGGTGGGCCCGTGCCATCGATACCTATTTGTACCGGGCGGACAGGGCACGGATCAGCCGCAGTGCGCAGTTCCTGGCCGTGTACCAGAGCCGGCAGCTGTTCAACCGCTTTGGTATTTCCCCCACGGAGGAAGCAGTACTCGGCCTCCACGCACATGCCTGGAGCAAGGAGCTGGAGCCCGGGCTGCCCCGCGGTTAGAGGACGGCGCGCAGTTCAGCGGCCTTGCGGGCACGCACCGCCGGCGGCACGATGGGCCGTTTTGGCGTGAAGTAGAGCCCGTCATCGGTCCAGCGCGGCAGGATGTGCTGGTGGTAGTGCCAGACATGCTGGCTGCCCGCCGGCTCGTTGTGCTGGCGGGTGGTTACGCCATCGGGGGACCACGCCTTCTTGATCGCCACTGCCATATCCCGCGTCACCACCATGATCCGGGCGGCGACGTCGTCGGGCAGTTCGTAGAGCAGTTCATAGTGGGCCCGCGGCGTGACCAGCACGTGGCCCGGCTCCGGATCGAAGCCGTGGGATGCAATGAAGGCGAGCACCAGGTCATCCGAATAGATCAGGTCTCCGGGCTCGCAGAGGTTCCCGGCGAAGCGAAACTCTCCGGACGCGAGATCGCAGAACGGGCATTCATAGCCCTGCGGAGCGTGGCTCTTCCAGACGGTTTCACTCGCTTCCCTCATCGAATGCTCAGTCCTCGTCCTCATCCTCTTCGAAAATCCACTCGAACATGTCCAGCACGTACTCGCTGAGCGTGCCTTCCTCGCTTTGCCAGTCGCCGCGGGCATTGTTGCGGCGCCACACAATCGGATCCGGCACATCCAGCTGGTCCTCGCGGATACCCCAGACAAACTTCTCATCCTCGTCCTCGAGGAAAAGCAGGTAGCCGTCTTCAATTTCGAGCTCATCCGGATCCCAGAAGAAGTGGAAGGCCTCCATCAGGTCTTCGCAACCGCCCAGCGCCAGGTAGAACTCACGCAGGACCAGCGGGATACGGAAATCGTGCTCAGCCAGCATCGCATCGAGCTCCGGCTCGGGGATGCCGTCTTCCTCGCGCCAGTTGTCCTCAAGGTACTTGGGGACCAAGGCGCGGAATCGATCCAGGAAAATTTCACTCATGTGGTCTCCAAGCGTGCGGTGAGTGGGTGTATTCCAATCCTAGCCGTGCCGGGGGACAAGCTGAGCCGAAACTGCACTGCCACGGAGGTGATGCCTAGGGCAGGCGGGTCGCCATCCCCGGGTAGTCGATGACGGTGCCGTCGGAGTCGACTTTCAGCTCGGCGGTAAATCCGTGGCTTTCCGAGCTGTAGAGCACGACGGCGTGTCCGGCCTCGGGGGAATATGCCCGGACCTGGGAGTAGACCTGGCGGCTCGGCACCACCCGCAGGCTGGGCATTTCCACCCACGCCATGGTCAGCTGCGTCTCGTCCGGGGGAGCGGACTCATTGAGCAGGTCCAGCCGCAGGATGGGCATGGTGTTTGTGGCGGGGCACAGTGCAACGTCGCAGTCCTGCGCCTCATCGAGGCTGCGTGGATCGCTGATGCCCGGTGCCGGCAGATCGACGGTGCCGTTCTGTGTTGTCTCCGCTGACCAGCGTCCCTCAATGCTGCGTTCGAGGCGCAGGGTGCGGGACCAGCCGTCTCCGGTGACGGATACGGAAAGCTGGCTGGTGACCCAGCCCGGAATGGTGGACAGCGTCCAGGATGCTGTGTACTCCGCGCTGACGGACGTCCCCGCGGCGGCGAGCTCCCGGTCGCGGAAAGACAGGACAGCAGTGTCCGTTCGGTCCGGATCATCCTGTCCCTGCCAGCGGATGGTCCTGGCCAGTGCGGTGCTCGTCATTCCTTTAGGCTAACGGCAAGTCTCAACTGCCAAGGCGGCGAACGTTCAGCGCAAGGTACAGATGGACCCGGTCCGCAGTAACCGCCGGGTCATGCCCGGTGAGTTCGGCAACCTGTGACAGCCGGTACCGGACCGTGTTGCGGTGCAGTCCCAGATCCGCTGCCACGGCAGCCACTGAGCCGTTATGCAGCAGGTACGCCTCCAAAGTGGGAATCAGCTGTGCACCGTGTGTGCTGTCAAACGCTTCCAACGGGTCCAGGGCTTCGGCAGCCAGGTCCGCCAGCGGAACATCACGGCTGGACATCAGCAGGGACGTCAGGCTCAGGCGTTCGGGTTCGTTGACGGCGGCCCCGCGCTGGAGCGCCTCACGGGCCTCGTAGTAACTCCAGCGCAGTCCGGCGGGTCCCGTATAGGCCCCGCCTATCCCCACTGTGGCCGTCAGTCCCGCGGCGAAAAGATAGGTGCTCAGCGCCTCTGCCAGGGACACTGTTTCCCCGGCCGGCACCACCACGGCCAGCTGCTGGTCATGAATGGCGGATGGGGTGGCCTCGAAACCGGCAGGCAGCGGCAGGGCGGGAAGCTCGCGCACCTGCCCCGATGCAACGGCTACCAGCAGCACGGCGTGCCGCCGGTCGGTATCAATGCCGGCCGGACGCAGCCGTGCCGCTGCGTCAGGTCCGGACAGTCGGCCGTCCACTACATCGTTCAGAAGCCGGCCGGTGACTTCCCGTTCGCTGGCGCGGTGGACCGCCCGGTTATTCAGCTCCACGCCGACCAGGCTCCGGGCATACTCCACGATGTCCGGCTGCACAAAGGGCTCGGCTATTGCCAGGGTGCAGCGGTCCCGCCGTCCGGTGGCCACGGGGAAACGCCGCCAGCTGGCGTCCGGCTCAGCGGTGGCAAAAACGCACGCTCCGTATTGGAAGAGTGCCACATCAGCGGAGACCAGCAGCGCGAGTTCCTCGAGCAGGCGGGACAGTCCCTTGCCGCTGAGCAATGCACCGGCCAGGACCTGGTGCCCGGAAAGCAGCCGGTGCAGCTGGGACACATGGTCCGAGGAAAGGGAATCCGCGACAAGCTTCCCCAGTGCCATAAACGGGGTGTTGTAGGGGACTTCGAAAACGGGGATGCCCAGCCGGTCCGCTTCCCGGAGCAGGCCGGCGGGTACCGCACTGTGGCCCAGTCCGGTGCCGAATCCAATGCCCAGCGCGCCTGCTTTCGCCACGTTCTGCACGAAACTGCGCTGGACGTTCCCGCTGGTGTGCCGAACTCCCGTAGTCAGCACCACCTCACCGCCACTCAGGAAGGGAGAAGGATCCTCCAGCTCCGTCACTGCTACCCATTGGATGGGCTCCCGGGGAAGCGGGGCCGAGCCGTGGCGGACCAGGTGCAATCCGCCGGCAGTCAGCAGATCCGGGAGTGTGATGGACATAACCCAACTATAAGAGTGAAGTTTTGGGCAACTGCACCGAATGGCCGCCATGCCCCTGTGCGGATGTCTCTGGATGTGACCTGAGCCGCACAGTAGGTTGGGGATACTCCGGGGCACGCCCGGACCGCGTGTGAAAGGACCTCCGGCATGGCACAGACTCTGCAGAACTTCATCAATGGCGAGTTCGTCCCCTCCCGGGGCACGGACGTGGTGGACATCGTCAACCCGACCAACGGAGAAGTTGTGGCCGTGTCCCCGGTGTCCGTCCAGGCCGACGTCGATGCCGCCATGAGCGCCGCCGCTGATGCGTTCACGGCCTGGAAGCGGACAACGCCCAGCGAGCGCCAGCTGATGCTGCTCCGTCTGGCCGACGCCTTGGAAGCCAACTCGGAGGAGCTGGTGGAGGCCCAGCATCGCAATACGGGCCAGGTCCGTTCGGTGATCGCTGCCGAGGAGGTTGCCGTTGGTGCCGATCAGCTGCGGTTCTTCGCCGGTGCCGCCCGGCTGCTGGAGGGCAAGTCCGCCGGCGAATACCTTGAAGGGCACACCTCCTTTGTCCGTCGCGAGCCAATCGGCGTCGTCGCCCAGGTTGCACCGTGGAACTATCCGCTGCTGATGGCCGTCTGGAAGATCGGTCCGGCGCTCGCCGCGGGCAACACCGTGGTGCTCAAACCTTCGGATACAACGCCCGAATCCACGCTGGTGCTTGCCCGTCTGGCCGGGGACATCTTCCCCGCCGGCGTGCTTAACGTGGTGCTGGGGACCGGGGAGACCGGTGCGCTGATGGTGGAGCACCCCGTGCCCGGGCTGGTCTCCATCACCGGGTCGGTGCGGGCCGGCATCGCGGTTGCCTCCGGTGCCGCTAAGGGCCTCAAGCGCGCCCATCTGGAACTGGGCGGCAAGGCTCCGGCCGTGGTCTTTGCCGATGCTGACCTGGACCGCACCGCACAGGCTGTGGCCGAGTTCGCGTTCTTCAACGCCGGCCAGGACTGCACCGCCATCACCCGGGTGCTGGTGGAAGACGCTGCCCACGATGCTCTCGTGGAAAAGCTCGTTGCTGCTGCGCGGGAGCTGAAGACCGGAAGCGACAACGACGAAGACAACTATTTCGGCCCGTTGAACAACATCAACCACTTCAATGCCGTCAATGCGGTTATTGAAGCACTCCCGGCGCACTGCACGGTGGAAACCGGCGGCAAGCGGGCCGGTTCCAAGGGTTTCTTCTTCGAACCAACCGTCATCACCGGTGCCCGTCAGGAGGATGACATTGTGCAGAAGGAAACCTTCGGGCCGGTCATCACCGTGCAGAGGTTCGGCAGTGAGGAAGAAGCCGTGGAGATGGCCAACGGGGTGGAATACGCTCTGGCCTCCAGCGTCTGGACCACTAACCACGGCAGGGCCATGCGTCTGTCCCGCGACCTGGACTTTGGAGCGGTCTGGATCAACACGCACATCCTCCTGACCGCCGAGATGCCGCATGGAGGTTTCAAGAATTCCGGCTACGGCAAGGATCTCTCGATGTACGGCGTGGAGGACTACACCCGGATCAAGCACGTGATGACCGCCCTGGATGCCTGAGTCCCACACCCTTTTGATGTTCACAGCACTTTCCTGAGAGGCCGCGCCATGACCACGCCCATCATCACCCCGACTTACCGCATCGAGCAGAAGCGCCGGATCAGCGGTTCCTTTCCGGGTCCGAAATCCGCCGCGCTCGAGGCGCGCCGTGCGGCCGTCGTGGCCCGGGGAGTCGCTTCCACCGTTCCCGTCTATGCTGCCGACGCTGACGGCGGGATTGTTGTCGACGTTGACGGCAATGCCTTTATCGATCTGGGGTCCGGCATTGCCGTGACCAGCGTGGGCGCCTCGGACCCCGCCGTCGTCTCCGCCGTGCAGGAGCAGGCGGCGCACTTCACCCACACCTGCTTTATGGTGACTCCGTACGAGGGTTACGTGGCTGTCGCGGAGCGTCTGGCGGCGCTGACGCCGGGGGACTTTGACAAGCGGACCGTGCTGTTCAACTCCGGCGCGGAAGCGGTGGAGAACGCGGTAAAGATTGCCCGTTCGGCCACCGGCCGCGACGCCGTGGTGGCTTTCGACCACGCCTACCACGGGCGGACCAACCTCACCATGGGGCTGACGGCCAAGGCCATGCCCTACAAAACCGGTTTTGGTCCGTTTGCGCCGGAAATCTACCGGATGCCCATGAGTTATCCGTACCGCGAGGAAAACCCGGAGATCACCGGGACAGAGGCTGCCGACCGTGCCATCCTCGCCATCGAGAAGCAGATCGGAGCCGACCGGCTGGCGGCACTGCTGATTGAACCTATCCAGGGTGAAGGCGGCTTCATTGTCCCTGCCGAAGGGTTCCTGCCGCGGCTGGCAGAGTGGGCTCGGGCCAACGGCGTGGTGTTTATTGCCGATGAAGTGCAGTCCGGCTTCTGCCGCACGGGCGAATGGTTCGCCGTGCAGCATGAAGGGGTGGTCCCGGACCTGATCACCATGGCCAAGGGGATTGCCGGCGGGCTTCCTCTTTCGGCGGTCACCGGGCGGGCCGAACTGCTCGATGCCGTGCATCCCGGAGGGCTTGGCGGTACCTACGGCGGCAACCCTGTGGCATGTGCCGCTGCCCTGGCCGCGATGGACACCATGGCGTCCCAGGATCTTGCCGGCAGGGCACGGCGGATCCAGGACCTTGTCCTTCCGCGACTGGCCGGCTTGGCGGAAGAGACCGGGATCATCGGGGATATCCGCGGGCGCGGTGCGATGCTCGCCTTGGAGCTTGTGGTGCCCGGTTCCAAGGAGCCCGACGCCGGTGCAGCGAAAGCAATAGCGGCGGCCTGTCTGCATGCTGGCGTCATTGTGCTGACTTGCGGCACCTACGGCAATGTCATCCGGCTGCTGCCGCCTTTGACTATTGGGGAGGACCTGCTGTTGGACGCACTGGACGTGTTGGCGGGAGCGGTGCGTACCGTCGCCTGAGAACTGCGGGATCCGTTCGGCTGCTTCTGTTACAGAAGTTTCTGGTGTTGTTGGTGAGGCCTGAGTGGTGTAGATTCGCTGGGCACCCCTTGGAACGGAAGGGGTGTTCCGCGGGTCGTCCGTTAGGGCCCCGCGTACATAACCAGGACCCTGCGGGTCCGGACTCAGAGGACTCGTAGTGCGTGTAAGGAAATCTGTCAGTGCCCTGGCAGTTGCCCTGATCGCCGTAGTGAGCGCCCTGGTGGCGCTTCCCTCGGCATCGGCAGCGACCACGGAAACACAAGCGGCCAACCGGATATACAGCTTGATCAACAGCCACCGTGCCGATTCGGGACTGGCACCGCTGGCCTGGAATCCGCAGATCAGCGCTGTGGCGCAGGACTGGACTGCGGGATCCGCGGTCACTGCGGAGCTGGCCGGCGCGTACACCTTCGACCACAATGGCAGGCTGCCTGCTGGCTATCCTGCGGGTACGCAGGGCTGGTCAGAGAACATCGTCTGGAACAATAACGTGGACCAGGCATTTTCCTGGTGGGTTGGTTCCCCGGCGCACAACGCCAACATGCTGAATCCTTCCTTTACAGACGTTGGCATCGGCGCTGTCCGTCTGACGGCCGGCCCTAACAGCGGTTCCTACCTGATCACCGCCGACTTCGGAGCGTACCCGGCCGGTTCCGGCGGCGGGCTGCCGATAGTCAGCGATGCCGAAAAGGCAGAAGCTGAGCGGATTGCCGCCGAGAAGGCTGCTGCTGAGAAGGCTGCGAAAGCTGCAGCGGACAAGGCTGCGGCTGACAAGGCTGAGGCTGACCGAGTTGCCAAGGCTGCGGCAGAGAAGGCTGCGGCCGACAAGGCGGAGGCTGACCGAGTTGCCAAGGCTGCTGCGGACAAGGCAGCAGCGGAGAAGGCTGCGGCCGACAAGGCTGAGGCTGACCGAGTTGCCAAGGCTGCTGCGGACAAGGCAGCGGCGGAGAAGGCTGCGGCAGACAAAGCTGCGGCCGGCAAAGCTGCACAGAATTCTGAGGTAGACAAGGCAGCAGCAGAGAAGGCTGCCGCCGAGAAGGCTGCCGCCGAGAAGGCTGCGGCTGAGCGGATTGCCGCCGAGAAGGCCACGGCGGACAAGGCCGAGCGAGTTGCCGCCGAGAAGGCCGCAGCAGACAAAGCAGCGGCCAAAGCCGAGGCTGACCGCGTCGCCGCGGAGCAGGCCACCGCAGAGAAGGAACGGCAGGCTACTTCGCCTGTACCTGCGACAACGCCTGCAGCACCGTCGGAGTCTCCGGCCAATAATGAACCCGCGGCTGCCACGCAGCCCGAAGTCGAGCAAAGCGGCAAGGAGCCGGTTGTGGAAGCAGCGCCGGCCGCCGATCCCATGGACCCGGCAGTGCTTAGCGACTCTGCCCGCGGCAGCTTTGCCGCCGCGGCACATGGAAGCCTGTTGACGCTCAAGGGCCTGACCCCGAACGCTTCCTACCGTGTTGTCCTACACTCCACCCCCGTGGACCTGGGCCTGATGACCGCGGACTCCCAGGGCATGATTGCGTTGGAGATTCCTGCCGAGCTCCCCGCCGGTAACCACCGGGTGGCCCTGTCCAGCAACGGTGAGTTCGCCGGCTGGCAGGCATTCTCCGTTGAAGCTCCTGTTACTGTCCTGGGTTCAGCCGCCACGGCTGCCACCGCGGATACACAGGGTCAGCCGCACGGCACGGCTGCCGCCGCGGGCGCGGGCGCCGCAGAAGGCCAGCTGGCCGCCACCGGCCTGAATTCCTGGCAGCTGATGACGGCTCTGCTTGGTGCGCTGCTCGTCGTGGCAGGTACCGCCGCCGTCGTGGCCGTCCGCAGGCGGACCGTTCAGGCATAGGCCATAGGCCCGGCCTAAATAACGTAGGCTCCTGGAATGCCCCACCCTCCGGTTTTCTTCGGTGGGGTGGGGCATTTCGTGTCTCAGCCGTGGAATGCGCATTAGGCTGCCGCGAAATATGGACCTTCCAGACTCCTAGCCCGGTTGGAAGTAGGTGTTCCGCAGGAGCCGCCGGTCAGGATCGACATAATCCGGAGGCCGGAACCACGGAATGCCGGACTGCATGGTCACCTGCCAGTTCCCCTGATGCACCAGATGATGGTGGAACGAGCGCAGCAGTGCTCCATTCGCTATCCCGGTTCCGCCTCCGTGTTCCCAGAAGGTGACGTGGTGCGCTTCCGTCCATGGCCCCGGAATAGTGCAGCCCGGAAAGGTGCAGCCATGGTCGCGTGCGAACAGTGCCTTACGAATATGCGGCGGAAACAACCGCGCAGACCTTCCCATCTCCAACACCTGTCCCGATGTTCCCAGCACTGCCGGAATCAGATCGGCATCGCAGGCCAGTCTGCGTATGTCCTCAACCGGTAAAGGTCCCGAGAAGGCGGCTGTTCCCGGACGTTGAGAGTGCCTCTCCGGCCGTGCCTCTGGGACCCCGGGGAAACCCACCTCGCCGTCCCCGGCCCGGACCCCGCAGCCTTCCTCCAACTTCCCGCCGCTTCCCTCCCGGTTGCCGGCGACGGGTGTGTCTTCTACAGAGGCTCTACCCTGGTTGGTAATCCTGCGAGTAGAGCCTCGTGACTGATATTCACCATCACCTGCGGGCGCAGACCGCCCGCGGCGGGTACCCCGCCCGAAGCGAGACCGGCACGAACTGCCCCGAGAAGGCCGTTCAGCAGTTGCTGCGGCCGGGTTGGCCCCGACACCGGCGCTGAAGCGGAACCCAGGACAGTCCCGGCTGGATTGGAGTTGTTTTCCGATGCTCCCTGCGGATCCGGTGCTCCCTGCGGTTCCGCTGGTCCAGGCGCGGCCGGGCCGGTATCAGAGGTGGCGAGATTTCCTCTGCTGCAGTCGGCGGCGTCCTCGTTGGAGGGGATCATACGGGCTGCCTCAGCACGCGGATTTGCTCCGCTATTCATGGCCGTTGTGAGCGCCTCATGCTGTTCGCCGGTGCAATAAATATGCAGGTGGTTCAGTCCGTTCCTGCGGCGGCCGGGGAAAATCCCTTGGAATCGGGTGAGCTCCTTTTCGTCGGGAGGGGTTTCCTGGTCCAAAAGGGCGAGCCAGTGCTGCGCGGTACGGAACAGGAAATCATGGTCCTGCCTGGCCCCCACCGCAGCCAGCTGCTCCTCCATGGATTCCAGGGCATCAGCCTCCAGGCGCGGCTCTGCCTGCTCCAAGGACTGGACGATGAGCTCGGCCCCCGATATGGACAGCAGACCGCGGGCACACGTATCCGCCAGCAGGGGAAAGGGCGGCGGCAGAGGATGGCCGGTGATGCTGCTCCCCGGCAGGATGGCAGCGGCGAGGCCAAGACGCCGTTTTGCTTCGCCCCGGGATATCCGCAGGCGGGCCCGCAGAAAATCTGCCGTGCTCCGAAACTCCCGAAACTCACGGGACCGGCCTTGCGACGCGGTGCCTGCTGCGCCTACGGCAGCCGAGGCACCGGAATGACTATCCGTATCCGTGGCCCGGAGTTCCGAGGCTGCGGTGCCCGGCGGAGCGGGCGTTGTGCCCAGAGTCTCTGCGGGGCGATGCCGTTCAATAGCGCCCGCCAGAAGCAGTTGCAGGTACCCGGTGATACGGGACAGGTCTTCGACCAGGGAAGCTGCTTCGGCCGCCTCAGCAAGATTCAGAAGGCGCCATTCCCCGGACATGGACTCAGCAAGCCCCCGTGCCGCAGCGAGCAGAGCGGCCACATCGCCAACCGCGTCAGCTCCGGCTGGAGCCGCGCAGGGGTTCACCTGCTCCACCTGGGCCAATAGGTCTGCCGTCATGGGAGCAGTCTGCCCAGCAGCCGCTCAGGCCGGAAGGAGAATGTACCCAGTCTGGGCATAACCCGCGAGCCGCTGCGAAGATTTATCCGCTGTGGAGGCAGAGTGAGGCGGGATCCCTCGTCCCTGGACAGTCGAGCCCCCGAAAAACGGTCTGTACCTAAGCAGCGGCAGCAGCGGCACGCAGCCGGCGGTTGCGCCGTGGTCCGCCGATCATGTCGACGGTCAGGAGCACCAGTGCCAGCCAGACCAGCCCGAAACCGGCCCAGCGCTCGGGAGGCATGGCTTCCTTGAATACGGCGAGGGCGATGATGAACTGCAGCGTGGGTGCCAGGTACTGCAGCAACCCCACCGTCGAGAGCGGAAGACGGCGGGCCGCAGCACCGAAGAAAATGAGCGGGACGGCGGTGATGACACCGGAGGCAGCGAGCAGCCAAAAGTGTCCGGGCCCGTTGGAGGTAAGCGTGGCCGCGCCGGTCACCGACAGCCAGATCATCACACCGGCGGCAATGGGAGTCAGTACAGCGGTTTCAATGGTCAGGCTGGACACGGCGTCGACTCGGGAGCCGATACCCTTCTTCACCAGTCCGTAGAAGCCGAAGCTGAACGCCAGCGCCAGGGCAATCCAGGGCATGTTGCCGTAGGCTAGGGCAAGGACGAGAACAGCTGTGAATCCCACGCCCATCGCGGCCCACTGGAGAGGGCGCAGCTTCTCCTTGAGCACAAGGACACCCAGCAGCACGGAAACGAGCGGATTGATGAAGTAGCCAAGGGCCGCTTCCACCGCGTGCCCGTTCAGGACGGCCCAGGAATAGGTGAGCCAGTTCAGGGCAATCAGCACGGCTGCCCCGGTCAGGGTACCTACTGTGCGGGGATTGCGGCCGGCAGCGAGCATTGGCTTCCAAGCACGCATGACTGTCAGGAGAATGGCGCAGAACGCCAGGGACCACACCACCCGGTTGGCCACGATCTCCACCGGTCCGGCCGGTTCCAGAACCATGAAGTACAGGGGCATCATGCCCCACAGGCCGTAGGCGCCGACACCAAACAGAATGCCGGGAAGGTTCTCGCGGCCGGTCGCCGGGGCAGTTGCAGACCCGGCACCCGCGGAGCCGGCGGTCCCCCCGCCGGGCCCGGCAGAACCCCCGGGCCCGGCAGAACCCCCGGACCCGGCAGAGCCGCCCATGCGGGCGGCAGCGGCGTCGGGCTCGGCATTACGCACGCCGCGGAGGGCGGGGACAGGCTTTGAGAATGGCACGTGCTCGTTAACACACAATCCCCGGACCCTATTCCCGCGTCCGTTCGCGGGACCGTTTAGACGGCGGGGAAGCGGGCATTTAGAATAAATAACTGTGTGTTAATTGCGCACCTACGGACCTTTCGAAGAGAAGAAGGACTATCAGTGACTAACCCAGCCGCGGAGAGCGCCCAGCGTCCCTTGAGGGTCGCCATTATCGGTGCAGGCCCCGCCGGTGTTTACGCCGCCGACATCCTTACCAAGGCCGAGCGGGACTTCGAGGTCAGCATCGACCTCTTCGACCAGTACCCGGCGCCCTACGGCCTGATCCGGTACGGTGTCGCGCCCGACCATCCGCGGATCAAGGGCATCGTCAATGCCCTGCACAAGGTCCTGGACCGCGGTGACATCCGCTTCCTCGGCAACGTCAATTACGGCCGCGACCTGACGCTGACGGACTTCCGGCACTTCTACGACGCCATCATCTTCGCCACCGGTGCCATCAAGGACGCTCCGCTGAACGTACCCGGCGTGGAGCTGGAGGGTTCCTTCGGCGGCGCGGACTTCGTCTCCTGGTATGACGGACACCCGGACGTCCCCCGCGAATGGCCGCTGGACGCCAAGGAAGTAGCGGTGATCGGCAACGGCAACGTGGCCCTCGACGTCGCCCGCATCCTCTCCAAGCACGCAGACGATCTGCTCACCACCGAAATCCCCGCCAACGTCTACGAAGGCCTGAAGAAGTCTCCGGTCACGGACGTGCACATCTTCGGCCGCCGCGGCCCGGCGCAGGTGAAGTTCACTCCGCTGGAACTGCGCGAGCTCTCGCATTCGCGCGACGTCGACATTGTGCTTTACCCGGAGGACTTCGAGTTCGATGAAGGCTCCGACGAAGCGATCCGCACCAACAACCAGACCAAGACCATGGTCAACACGCTGACCAACTGGTTGGTGGAAGAACAGGACACCGGTGCCTCCCGCCGCCTGCACCTTCACTTCCTGCACAGCCCGGTGGAGATTTACGACGACGCCGAACACCCGGGCAAGGTCGCGGGCATGAAGTTTGAGCGCACCGAACTCGACGGAACCGGCAACGTCCGCGGCACCGGCGAAATCGTGGATTACCCCGTCCAGGCCGTGTACCGGGCCATCGGCTACTTCGGGTCCGAACTTCCCGAGGTGGGCTACGACGAGCGCCGCGGCGTGATCCCGAACGAGGGCGGCCGCGTGATCAACGAAGACGGCACCCCGGTACCGGGCATCTACACCACGGGCTGGATCAAGCGCGGCCCCGTGGGCCTGATCGGGCACACCAAGGGTGATGCCCTGGAGACCATCGGGTTCCTGCTGGAGGACCGGTTGAACCTGCCCGCGGCCTCGCACCCGGATCCCTCCTCCATCATCGAACTGCTGGAGGAACGCGGCGTTCCCTACACCACCTGGGAAGGCTGGCTGAAGCTGGACGCCTACGAGCGCAGCCTCGGCGCCTCCTACATCCACCCGGACCCGACTACCGGTGAACTCGTACGTGAGCGCGTGAAGGTGGTAGACCGTGAGGAAATGACCCGGATTTCCCGGGGAGAGTAAAGGCGCGGCTACTCTGGCCCCCGCCCCTCCGCGCATGGGAGCATGACATCCAAGAGTTGTGTTCCCTGACAGCGTCCGTCATGGACGGTGTCTGTTTATCAGCGTGGATAGGCGGGGGCCGTGCGCATTGCAGCGCAAGACGAGAAACCGGGCAGGCAGGACACCAGGCACTCCGGTGTCCTGCCGACAGCGCCCGCGGATGCCCTGCGCCACAACGCCATCAGGGCCCATGAATCGCTCGGATCGGGAACCGGCTGGCTGGAGCGGCTGAGGCCCTCGGTCCGTGAGTCCTGGCAGCGGTCCCTGCTGCACATTCCGGACCCCGACGTTTCCGGTGCGGAATTGGTGTTCGACGACGACGCCCTCCGTGGCTACCGTGCCGCCCACCCGCTCGCTGCCGTGATGCCGGTGATCCGCCGCCTGCTGGTGGAGCCGGGGCAGGATGCCGGGCTTTTGGTGGCCGTAGGCGATGAGCTGGGCCGGCTGATGTGGGTGGACGGCGACGCCGGCCTGCGCCGCCGGGCGGAGGGGATGCTGTTCGTCGCCGGAGCGGACTGGTCCGAAAGGACAGTGGGTACCTCCGCACCTGGCACGGCATTGGCCACGGCCGCAGACGTGCAGATAGCCGGGCCGGAGCACTTCAGCCGCCTGGCCCACTCATGGAACTGCACCGCCGTGCCTGTCCGGGACCCGGACACCGGAGTGGTGCTGGGCGTCGTGGACATCACGGGCGGGCCGGACGCGGTGGCGCCGCAGACGCTGGCCCTGGTGCGGGCAGCTGTGGCCGCAGCTGAGGCGCAGCTTCAGATCCAGCGGCTGCAGTTACGGCAGGGCCCGCTCCGGACGGCCCCCGTACCGGGTACCGCCCCGAACGGAACCGATCCCAACCGCACCGCCCCAAGCCGCACCGCCCCAAGCCGAAACGGTCCCAATCGCACCGCTTCACGCCGCACCGCATCCGGCCCGCCGGCGGGAACCGGAGCGGACCACCTTTTTACGGACACCTTGGAAGTACTGGGCCGGGATCACGCCATCCTGCATACCGGCGGCCGCTCCGTGGAACTCAGCTCCCGCCACGGCGAGCTGCTGACGGTGCTGGCCCTGCACCCCGAGGGGTTGACGGCCGGGGACCTAGCGGTGCTGGCGTACCCCGAAGGGTGTCCGGCGGGGACAGTCCGTGCCGAAATACTGCGCCTGCGCAATCTTATGGAGTCCCTGGCACCGACGCCCGCCGCTGACGTGCTGGTTCCGCTCTCGCGTCCGTACCGGCTGTCCCGCCCACTGGTGGTGGACGCTGCGCAGGTTCTGCGCTTCCTGGAGCGGGGAGCGTACCGGGTTGCCCTGCGGATGTACCGGGGCCCGGTGCTTCCCCGGTCGGAATCCCCGGCCGCCGTCGGACTCCGCACCGAGGTCTCGGCGGTGCTGCGCGAAGCGATGCTCTCGGACGCCGGTGCGGATACCCTGTTGCAGTATCTGCAGCTGCCCGAGGCCGCGAATGACGTCGGGGCCTGGCAGCTTGCGCTGCGTCTGCTGCCCCCGCGCTCGCCCCGCCGCTCCGCCGTCGTCACTGCTCTGGAACGGATCGAGCGGGACCTCGCCTAACGATCCCTGCCCGGTTGCGGCTGAATCGGCCGACGCGTGGTTTACGGTTTCCGGCCCGGCTCCGCAGCGGTTCCACCGGCGGCAGGCGGGGCCTCAGGGTGCCCGGAATCGTCCTTCCCAACGCCCTCGTCTTCGGCCGGAACCGGGTGGATCCTCAGGCTGGTGAGCAGCCCGATAACCAGCGCCCCGGCGGCAATCCAACCGGCCAGCGAGGCTCCGTTGGTCATGGCGTCGCGGGCGGCGTCGGCAATGAATGCCGTGGCCGGGTTCTCTGCGAGCGCGCTGATGGTGCCGCCGGAGGAGGCATCAACGGAGTCCACTGCCGGGGCCAGAGCCGGTGAGGCCGCCACTGCGTCGGCGGTGCCGTCCCGGGTGCCGTCGCGCAGGGTGGTGAAAAACGCGGTGCCAAGGACGGCGATGCCCAGGGCGGAGCCGGTCTGCCGGGCGGTGCTTTGGGTCGCTGAGCCCTGCCCGCTGCGTTCGACCGGCACTTCGGCGAGGATCACCGAAGTCAGCTGGGCCGTGGCAAGACCCACGCCAAGACCGTACACAAAGAGCAGCGGTGAGGTAAGCCATGCCGTGCTGTCGGGACGGATCAGCAGCGCCAGCACGGCAATGCCCAGTACTTCCAGGCTTAGCCCGATGCGCACCACAATAATCGGGCTGTACCGCCGGGAGAGTCCCGCAACCGCACCGGAGGCCAGGAAGGAGCCCGCCGCCAGGGGAAGGAGGGCCAGCCCGGCCTGGAACGCGGTATAGCCCAGGACGTTCTGGAACCACAGCGGCAGGGAGAGGATCAGCCCGAACTCGCCGAAGCTGACGATCAGCGCGGTGAGGTTTCCGTTGGCAAAGGACCGGATGCGGAACAGGGACAGGTCAAGGATGACTCCCTGTCCGGCAAGTGTCCGCCGCCGCTGCGCGAGCACAAAGGCGGTAAGGGAGAGTGCTGCGATCAGGAACACCCACGGAACAGGGGAGAGGGAGGCGACCGTGAAGGGCGCGTCTTCGGTGGGGGACCACCAGCCGTAGCTGCGGCCTTCGATCAGGCCGAACACCAAGGCACCGAAACCCAGAATCGAAAGCAGTGCCCCGCCGACGTCGAGCCGCTGGTCACGGCCGACCGTGGATTCCGAGGATTCAGCCACAAAAAGCAGCAGTCCCGCGATGACCAGTGCCCCGACCGGCAGATTGATGCCGAAGGCCCACCGCCAGCTGGCATTTTCAATCAGCCAGCCGCCCAGCAGCGGTCCCACCGCGGCCATGCCCCCGATGGTGGAGCCCCATACGGCGAACGCGATGCCGCGTTCACGCCCCTGGAAGTTGGCATTCAGCAGCGCCAGCGTGGTGGGCAGGATCATGGAACCGCCCAGGCCCTGCAGGGCACGGCCCAGGATCAGCAGCCCGCCGGAACCGGCGAGCGCACACATCAGGCTCGCGCCCACGAAAATGACGACGCCGAGGAGCATGATGCGCCGCCGTCCCACCCGGTCCGCAATCCGCCCCCAGGTCAGCAACAGGGCTGCAAAAAGGAGCGTGTAGATTTCCTGCACCCACTGAATCTGCGTGCTGGAAATGCCCAGGTCGCCCACCACGGAGGGAATGGCCACGGACACAATCGTGGCGTCCATGATGATGGTCGCTACCCCAAGGCTGATCGCCAGCAGCCCCCACCATCGATACCTGACATAGCGGCTCTGCTCGGGTGTGCCCACGGACGTCCTTCCACCGGGCCGCACGGCCTGCGGCTGAGGGCGGGCCGTCCGGATCCGACTGTCCCGCGTGGCCATAGTAGGGCCTGTGTGATGCAACGTACATGCAACGTTGCGCTGCCTACTCTCTCACTATCAGCACCGACACCGATGTCGATCACAGAAGGAGCGGAAATGAGTGTTTACGCGCAGCCCGGTACCGAGGGATCCAAGGTCAGTTTCAAGCCACGCTATGAGAACTGGATTGGCGGCGAATGGGTAGCCCCCGTCAAGGGCCAGTATTTCGAGAACGTCACTCCCGTCACCGGCCGCGTGTTCTGCGAGGTGGCCCGGGGAACCTCCGAGGATATTGACCTGGCACTGGACGCGGCGCATAAGGCTGCAGGCGCCTGGGGTAAAACAGCTGTGGCCGAGCGTGCACTGATCCTCAACCGCATCGCGGACCGGATTGAGGAGAACCTCGAGATGCTCGCCGTCGCCGAAACCTGGGACAACGGCAAGCCGATCCGCGAAACCCTCGCAGCGGACCTTCCCCTGGCGGTGGACCACTTCCGCTACTTCGCCGGAGCCATCCGCGCACAGGAAGGATCCCTCTCCCAGATTGACGACAACACCACGGCCTACCATTTCCACGAGCCGCTCGGTGTGGTGGGGCAGATCATCCCCTGGAACTTCCCCATCCTTATGGCCACCTGGAAGCTGGCACCCGCACTGGCTGCCGGCAACGCCATTGTGCTCAAGCCCGCCGAACAGACCCCGGCCTCCATCCTGGTGCTGATGGAACTCATCGCGGACCTGCTGCCGGCAGGCGTCCTGAACGTGGTCAACGGCTTCGGCGTGGAGGCAGGTAAGCCTCTGGCATCCTCGAACCGGATCCGCAAAATCGCATTTACCGGAGAGACCACAACCGGCCGGCTGATCATGCAGTACGCCAGCCAGAACCTCATTCCGGTCACGCTGGAACTGGGCGGCAAGAGCCCGAATATCTTCTTCGCTGACGTTGCCCGGGAAAACGATGCGTTCTACGACAAGGCGCTGGAAGGCTTTAATATGTTCGCCCTGAACCAGGGCGAAGTCTGCACCTGCCCCTCCCGGGCACTGGTACAGGACTCCATGTACGACTCCTTTATGTCCGATGCCCTGGCCCGCACCGCACAGATGGTGCAGGGGAACCCGCTGGACACCAACACCATGGTCGGTGCCCAGGCCTCCAACGACCAGTTGGAGAAGATCCTCTCCTACCTGGACATCGGCCGGCAGGAGGGAGCCAAGGTTCTCACCGGCGGTGAGCGCGCACATCTCGACGGCGACCTGTCGGAGGGCTTCTACGTGCAGCCGACCGTCTTCGAAGGCAGCAACAACATGCGCATCTTCCAGGAGGAAATCTTCGGACCCGTCGTCTCCGTGACCCGATTCTCGGACTACGGCGAGGCCCTGGCCATCGCCAATGACTCGCTGTACGGCTTGGGCGCCGGTGTCTGGTCCCGTGACGGCAACACCGCCTACCGGGCAGGCCGTGACATCCAGGCCGGCCGGGTCTGGGTGAATAACTACCACGCCTACCCGGCCCACGCCGCGTTCGGCGGGTACAAGTCCTCCGGCATCGGGCGGGAGAACCACGCCATGATGCTGGACCACTACCAGCAGACCAAGAACCTCCTGGTCAGCTACGCCGAAAACAAACAGGGCTTCTTCTAAGCAGCAAGGGACGCGCCTACGCTGGACTACCACGTACCACCGATCGAATTGAGGATCGAATGGCCAGCATGAAAGCAGCAGTTGTGAACGAGTTGGGCAAAGGGCTTTCCGTTGAGGATGTGGCGGTCCTTGAACCCGGACCGGGACAGGCACTGGTCAAGCTCGTTGCGACCGGTGTGTGCCACACCGATCTGCACGCAGCGGACGGAGACTGGCCTGTTAAACCGACACCACCGTTCATTCCCGGGCATGAGGGCGTGGGGGAAGTGGTGAAGGTGGGCGAAGGGGTCACGGATCTGAAACCCGGCGACATGGTCGGCAACGCGTGGCTGGCCTCCGCCTGCGGAGTCTGCGAATACTGCAGGACGGGCTGGGAGACGCTCTGCGAGGACCAGACGAACAGCGGCTATTCGGTGGACGGGTCCTTTGGCCAGTACATGCTGGTGGATGCCCGGTTCGCCGCGCGCATTCCGGAGGGGGCGGACCCGCAGGAAATAGCACCCGTCCTCTGCGCCGGTGTCACGGTCTACAAGGGATTAAAAGTCAGCGAGGCGCGCCCCGGACAATGGGCGGTCATTTCGGGGATCGGCGGCCTCGGCCACGTCGCAGTGCAGTATGCCAAAGCCATGGGCCTGCGCGTGGCCGCCGTCGATATCAGCGATGACAAGCTGGAGCTTGCGAAGAAATACGGAGCCGAGGTGACGGTCAACGCCAGCACCGAGGATCCGGCGGAAGCAATCCAGGAAAAGGTGGGCGGCGCACACGCGGTGTTGGTCACCGCGGTGCATCCGGCCGCTTTCGGGCAGGCAATCGGTATGGCCCGCCGCGGCGGAACCATCGTTTTTGTCGGGCTGCCGCCGGGGGATTTCCCTGCCCCGATTTTTGACATCGTGCTCAAGGGCCTGACCATCCGCGGTTCCATTGTGGGCACCCGCCAGGATCTGGCCGAGGCTATCGATTTCTACGATAGGGGCCTGATCCATCCCAATGTGAGCATCCGCAGCCTGGAGGAGATCAATACGGTGATGGATGAGTTGCGCGGCGGCCACGTCGACGGCCGGGTGGTGATCGGGTACTGATGGATACTGCTCCTGTTTCAACGCTCGACGCCGGTGCGGCGCTGCCCGGGGAGGATTTCTCCCGGGTGGCGCTCAGCCCCGCTGCGCAGGAACTGCTGCGGAGCCTGGTCAGGCAACACGGCCCGCTGATGTTCCATCAGTCCGGCGGCTGCTGCGACGGTTCCTCGCCCATGTGCTATCCGAAAGGCGAGTTCCTTACCGGGGACGCGGATGTCCTGCTGGGCGTCTTCAACCTGGACGGCGAGGACCTGGAATTCTGGATGTCCCGGGAACAGTTTGCCTACTGGAAACACACCCATCTCACCGTGGATGTTGTAGCCGGACGGGGAAGCGGGTTTTCCGTCGAGGCACCCGAGGGCAAACGCTTCCTGATCCGTTCCCGCCTGTTTGGCCAAGATGCGGATCCGTCCTGAAATAGTAAGCTGGCTGTTGAACCTGCCGTTCCGGCGGTAGGGTGCAAGTGGACGGAACTTATCGAGGCCCTGTGAGGGCAGGAGAAGAGGAAGACCATGGTAAAGAAGTTTGTATTTCTGGCCGGCATGGGCGTGGGCTACCTGGTGGGCTCCAAGGGCGGCCGCGAAAAACTGATGCAGCTCTGGAAGGACCCGAAGGTCCAGGACACGGTGTCCCAGGGCACTGATTGGGCCAAGGAGAAGGCTCCGGGCCTGCAGGACAAGGTCACCGGCGCAGCCAAGGACGCTGCCTCCAAGGTCACCGGGTCATCCTCAGGATCCGATTCAGCTTCGGCGACGGCGGGCTCCGGCTCGTCTGCTGCAGGAAGCTCCGCCGGTGCCTCCGGCGGCTACACCTCCGGGGGAGACCACAAGATGTCTCCCGCTGAGCCGCAGCCGGAGTCATAACCGCACGGCACTGCGCAGCAAAAATTCATGCAGAAGGAGCGGACGGGCCAGGCCCGTCCGCTCCTTCTGCATGAGGCGCGAAAAAGGAACTGTGAACAACGGAACCTGTACGGGTACAGGCACGTTGGGAAGGCGGAGGTATTTTTGGGGGCCTGCGTGCGGAACCTGACGAAAAATGACTGCCGGAGCAGCTGATGGGAATACCATGCAGCGGAACAGCAGTTATGTTCGGCTAGTATCGAGTGCCCGGAAAGAACACAACTACGGATTTGGAGTGTGAGCCGAGAACATGGCTACAGATTACGACGCACCGCGCAAGACTGAGGAAGAAGCCGGCACCGCCTCCATCGAGGAACTCCAGGCCCGGCGCAGCGACAAGCAGTCTGCCGTAGTTGACGTCGATGAAGCCGAAGCAGCCGAAGGATTTGAACTTCCTGGCGCCGACCTCTCCGGCGAAGAACTGCTCGTACGCGTGGTGCCGCCCCAGGAAGACGAGTTCACCTGCAACTCCTGCTTCCTCGTCCGCCACCGCTCCCAGCTGGCCGTGGAAAAAGACGGCGTCGCTTACTGCAAGGATTGCGAGGGCTGATCAGCCTTGCTGCACCGTGCAGCCGCCCCGCTCCAGCCTGCGTGGCGGCTGCAGCGTTTTAAGCGTAGGAATCCCGGGTCCGTCCGGCCGCTGAGGTTGGCTACGGAAAGGGAAGCCGATGGGTGAGCCGGCGACGACGGCGGTACTGCTGGCTGCTGGGGCCGGCACCCGCCTGGGCCGCGGGCCGAAGGCGTTGCTGCCCTTCCATGGCCGGCCTTTGGTTGAACACCAAATCAGGGTCCTGCTGGCCGGGGGATGCAGGGACGTACTGGTGGTGCTGGGGGCCGGCAGCACCCGGATCCTGGCGGAAGCCGATCTGGCGGGTGCCAGTCCGGTGCTGAACCCGGACTGGCCGCACGGCATGGGCACCAGCTACCGGCAGGGTATGGCTGCCGCCGTTCAGCTGCGGCCCTCGGCGGTGCTCGTGGCACTGGTGGACCAGCCCGGGCTGACCGCGGCGGCGGTTTCCCGGCTCCGCTCATCCTGGCAGCCCGGACGGATTGCCGCCGCCGGATACCGGGACGGTGATGGCAGGCTGCGGCGGGGCCACCCGGTGCTCTTTGATAGATCGATTGCCGTCCGAAGCCTGGAATCCGGCGTGACGGGCGGGCAGGACACCGGCGCGCGGGCATTTCTGGCGTCCCACCCCGAGCTTGTGGACGTGACCGACTGCTCCGACCTCGCCGACGGACGTGACGTGGACACAAAAGCGGATTTGGTCCTGTTAGACTGAAAACTTCGTAGGGGAGTATCCCGAAACGCCGATATCCGTCAACACGTGGAGCACCGACGCTCCGCCGGGTTCAGCGGCCAGCATCATTTTGCTGGCGGGAGAGACCTATGCTCCTTTGGCGTACCCTACGAAAGCAGACCTTCATGACTGTTTCCCCCCTAGTCTGGGGAGTGACCATTGTTGTCATTCTGGGCCTTCTGGCCTTCGACTACTTCTTCCATATCCGCAAGGCCCACATCCCCACCCTGAAGGAAGCGGCCATCTGGTCCGCCATTTACGTGGGCCTGGCCATCCTGTTCGGCGTTGTTGTCTGGGTTCTGGGCGGCACCCAGATGGGCACCGAATACTTCGCCGGCTACATCACCGAGAAGGCCCTGTCGGTAGACAACCTGTTTGTCTTCCTGATCATCATGGCCAGCTTCCGGGTACCGCGTGAGGACCAGCAGAAGGTACTGCTTTTCGGCATTGTCTTCGCCTTGATTGCCCGCACCGGGTTCATCCTTCTTGGCGCCGCGCTGATCAACTCCTTCTCCTGGGTCTTCTACCTCTTCGGCCTGATCCTGCTGATCACGGCCGGCAATCTGCTCAAGCCCGAGAGCACCGAAGGCGACGACGAAGCGAACAACTTCGTCATTCGCCTGGCACGCAAGATCTTCCACACGTCGGATAAGTACGACGGCGACAAGATGTTCACCATCGAGAACGGCAAGCGCGTTCTCACCCCGATGCTGCTGGTCATGGTGGCCATTGGCGGTACCGACATCCTCTTCGCCCTCGACTCCATTCCCGCCATCTTCGGGCTGACGCAGAACGTCTTCATCGTCTTTACGGCCACGGCCTTCTCCCTGATGGGCCTGCGCCAGCTCTACTTCCTGATCGACGGGCTGCTGGACCGCCTCATCTACCTCAGCTACGGCCTCGCCACCATCCTGGCCTTCATCGGCGTCAAGCTTGTCCTGCACGCCCTGCATGAAAACACCCTGCCGTTCATCAACGGCGGTGAGCATGTTCCGGTCTTTGAAATCAGCACCGGCCTTTCCCTCTCCGTCATTGTGGGCGTCCTTGCGGTCACCGTGATTGCTTCCCTGGTCAGCCCCGCAGGCAAGGCCATGGCCGCCGTCAACAACGCACGCCGCCACGCCGACGCCTACCTGGACCTGTCCTACACAGCCGACCCGGGTGAGCGCGAGCGCGTCTACAAGGCTCTGTGCGACGAGGAGCAGGACATCATGAAGATGGACATCAAGTACCGCGACAAGGTCAAGGACATCGAAGAGATCCGTGAGACCGTGGCCCGCGCACATAGCGAGCACGAGCGTTACCTCTCCCGCTAAGGGCAGGTACCTGCACTCACGTACCTAAAGATACGTACCTAAAACAGAGGCATCCCGGGCAGCTGCCCGGGATGCCTCTTTGCTTTTTCCTCCGCTGTCCGCGGGTCCGTCCGCGGGTCCGTCAGCGGCCGCGGGATCAGTGGTCAGTGTTCTGCCGCGGATCAGACTTCTGTGCCAGCCGGCCGTCCGCGCGTGCCCCGGAACGGCGGACCGCGGCGCCCAGGAATATCCCGGCGGCCAGGGCGCCAAGTCCCCCCGCAGCCAAATCGGCCATGGTGTCTTCGTAGCCCACGTTGATAGTCGCGTCCACGAAGGTGTGGCCCCACCATTCAGCCATTTCCCACAACACACTCAGGCCCAGGCCAAGTGCCAGAACCAACACCGGAACCACCAGCGGCAGGGACCGGGAGGAGCGGTGCGGGCGCCGGACCCCGGGGACCGCACCGAATTGCACCAGAAGGAAATAGGTCATCACGGCCAGGACTCCGGTTGCGGCGCAGTGGATCACCAGGTCCCACCAGGAGATACGGGCGTACAGGTCCGCAACGCTGCTCCAGGCCGCCAGCAGCAGCACCAGCCCGTAGACGGCGTCAAAGCCCGGCAGCACGGTCAGGGCCCGGGCCACCAGCATGCCCAGCATCACCAGCAGGAACAGCGAGGTTTCCACCGGCCCGAGCAGTACCACCGCCGCCAGGATACTCAGCAGGCCCAGCACCCGTACGACGTCTGCGAGCAGTTCCTTCCGGCTCTCCGGGGCGCGGAGCAGTGCATCGATCATCCTCATACGGTAGCCCGGGAAGGCGGCGGGCAGGAGAGGCGGCGGAAACCCCGGGGGCTCCTTCGGCCCTCCCACGCTAAACTCAGCCCATGCCATCACCGCGTACCGCAGCGCTTCCTTCGGTGTCCGTAGTCATTCCGTGCCGCGACGACGCCGACCTGCTTGAGGCCTGCCTGCAGTCCCTGGCGCAGCAGAGCGTCCCGCCCGCGGAAATCGTGGTGGTGGACAACAACAGCGCCGATGCCAGCGCGGACGTTGCCCGCCGCTACGGTGCCCGTGTGGTGTTTGAACCCGTCCCCGGGATCCCCGCCGCGGCCGGCGCGGGTTACGATGCCGTTGCCTTTGGCGCGGACGCAGCGGATCTCATCATTGCCCGATGCGACGCGGACTGTGTCCTGCCGCCGGATTGGATTGCGCGCATAGCTGAAAACTTCACGGCGAATCCTCAGCTGGAGGTCCTCAGCGGTCCGGGAGTGTTCTACGGGATGCCGCCATGGGCCGGCAGGCTTCTCGCAGGCCTGTACCTGGGCGCCTACTTTCTGGCGATGGGTTCCGCGCTGGCCCGTTGGCCGGTTTTCGGCTCGAATATGGCCATGCGGGCAGGCACCTGGCAGGACATCAGCAACGAGGTGCACCGGGATGATGCGCAGATGCACGACGACGTTTGCCTAAGCTTTCACCTCGGTCCCCGGCGGCGCTGCCGGCTGGACCGGGAGCTGGTGGTGGGAATGGCACCGAGGGCGGTGCAGACCGGGGCCAGCCTAAGCCTGCGCTTCCGCCGGGCCTTCCACACCCTCGCCGGCCATTGGCCGCAGGAGTACCCGTGGCGGCGATGGGAGCAGCGGTTTCGCCCGGTCGGTGATGGTCAGGGGTAGAGCAGCGGCAGTTGAAGGACCAGCCACGGGCTGAATGCCCAGGGCGTCAGCCGCACAGCGGGGACCAGTTGCGCCGGATCAGCCCACTCCCAGTCCATAACCTCGTCCGCGGCGGGCACCGGGTCGGCGTCCGCTACAGCCGTATAGACCGGGCAGATCTCGTGTTCGACAATCCCGGACGCATCTACTGCGCGGTAGCGGAAATCGGGAAGATGCAGCGTCAGATCCCGGATCTCCAACCCAAGCTCGCGCTGTGCGCGGCGGCGGACGGCGTCCTCTGTTGCCTCGCCGGGCCCGGGGTGCCCGCAGAAGGAATTCGTCCAGACGCCAGGCCAGGTCAGTTTGGACAGCGCCCGTCGGGTCACCAGCAGGCGGCCGTCGGGGTTGTACACGTGCGTGGAGAACGCCAGATGCAGCGGCGTGTCGGTGGTGTGCACGGTGGCTTTGTCATGGGTACCCAGCGGGCTGCCATCGATGTCAACCAGAACAACCTGCTCCGGGCGGCCTGTCATTTCTTCCCTTTGTCGCATACGTGTTTACTTTACCTATGGAGACGCACCCCCCGCTCGATCTATCTGCCGGCCAAGGCATGGTTGAGGATGTCCTCGACCGGTTCTTTGAACGGGCCAAGGCCCGGGCCGCGAAGCTCGGACCCAGCTACCTGTCCCTGTGGCAGACCCTCGAGGATTCCACCGCCGGAGGCAAAAGGGTGCGGCCGCGGATCCTGCTGACCGCCTATTTGAATCTCGGGGGCACCGACACCGCTGCAGCGGCCGGCGTCGGCGCCGCGTTTGAACTTCTGCACACGGCGCTGATTGTCCATGACGACGTGATCGACCTGGATTTCACCCGGCGCGGCCAGGAGAACGTCTCGGGCGTATACCGTGACCTGGCCTCCTCCGCCGGGGCCGAAACCGGTGCCGCCCGGCACCGCGGACTCTCAGCAGGCGTTATCGCCGGCGACCTGGCGCTCACCGGTGCTTTCCGCCTGCTTGACCGCTCTCCCGTATCCCCGGAGACACGGTTGCGACTTGCCGAAATCCTGGACGACGCAGTCTTTGCGTCCGCCGGCGGGGAACTGATTGACGTCGATTTCTCGTTCCACCCCGGGGCACCGCCCATCGACGAAATACTGCACATGGAACGGCTGAAGACAGCCGTCTACTCCTTTGAGGCCCCGTTGCAGGCAGGCGCCGTGCTGGCCGGGGCGCCTGACGAGGTTGTGTCGACCCTGGGCCTCTACGGGCGGGATATCGGCATTGCCTACCAGGTGGTTGATGACCTGCTGGGTGTTTTCGGATCGGAAACCGCCACCGGCAAGTCCACGTTCTCGGACCTGCGCGAAGGCAAGCGCACCGTCCTGATTTCCTATGCCTCGGACAAACCCGAGTGGGCTGAACTTTCGGATTTGATCGGCAGCCCCTCGCTCACCGCCCGTGGGGCGGCCCGGGCACGGGAGTTGCTGGTTTCCTCCGGAGCGCGGGACCACGCCCGGGAACTGGTGCGCGAATATGCTGACCGTGCCCGCCAGCGCCTGGACTGCCCTGCCGTGACGCCGGGCCTGCGGGCAGCCTTGTCCGCGGTGGTCGACGACGCCGTGAACAGGGGACGCTAAGACATGGCGGCAGAACAGGGTCTCGCCCTCTACAACACCGTGGCCGGAGAGACCTCAGCGGTGCTGATCCGGTCCTATTCCACATCCTTCGGCCTGGCCTCACGCCTGCTCCCGGCGCGGACCCGCAGGCAAATCGAAACCATCTACGCACTGGTGCGGCTGGCCGACGAGATCGTGGACGGCGTGGCCCTTGCGGCAAAGATACCGCGCGGGGACATCGGCGCGCTCCTGGACGAACTGGAAGCGGACACGGAGCGGGCGCTGCGCACCGGGTACAGCGTGAACCTCGTGGTGCACGCGTTTGCGCTGACCGCCAGGGCCACCGGCATCGGGCCTGAACTGACCCGGCCCTTCTTCGCATCCATGCGCGCGGACCTGGAACAGGCCGAACACACCGAAGCCAGTTTCAATGAGTACGTCTACGGATCAGCCGAAGTGGTGGGGCTGATGTGCCTGCAGTGTTTCCTGCAGGATCTCGCCATCCCGGAAGACCAGTCCAAGCGGCTGCGCGAGGGCGCCCAGCGGCTGGGGTCAGCGTTCCAGAAGGTCAATTTCCTGCGCGATCTTGCCCAGGACTTTGAGACCCTCGGCCGCAGCTACTTCCCCGGCGTCACGGTCGATGCCTTCACGGAGACGGACAAAAACAGGATCCTGGACAGCATTGACGCGGATCTGCTGGTCTCGGGGGCTGCTGCCGCCGAGCTTCCGGCCGGCTGCCGTGCCGCCGTCGTCCTGGCCCAGGAGCTCTTTACCGAACTGGCCCGCCGGCTGCGCGCTACTCCTGCCGCCCGGCTGCGCACCACCCGCGTCCGTGTCCCGAATCCAGTCAAGGCCCGCATCGCTGCCCGCGCGGTCTTGACGAGGCGGGCCACCGTCCCGGCCGCAGCCCCCATCAACACCGAACCGAACGGACCGCATCCATGAGCACCCAGCCGCGTACCGCCGTCGTTATCGGGGGCGGGATTACCGGACTGGCCACCGCGGCCCTGCTGGCCCGCGAAGGCCTGGAAGTCACGGTGCTGGAGAAGCAGCCGGAAACAGGCGGCCGCGCCGGCAGCTGGGAAACCGGCGGGTTCCGCTTTGACACCGGTCCGTCCTGGTACCTGATGCCCGAGGTATTTGACCACTTCTTCCGTCTGCTGGGGACCTCCGCGGCTGAGCAGCTGCAGCTGGTCAAACTCGATCCGGGGTACCGGGTGCTGTTCGAAGGGCAGACCGGTCCCGTGGACATCGCCGCGACCCGGGAGGAAAACATAGCCCTCTTCGACTCCCTGGAACCCGGTGCCGGGCAACGCCTGGAGGAGTACCTGGAGTCCTCAGAAGAGGTCTACGCCATGGCGAAGAAGCGGTTCCTGTACTCGACCTTCGCGTCCTTCCTGCCGCTGCTGCGTCCGGACGTGCTGCGGCGCGGACCCCGTCTGGCCCGCCTGCTGCTGGAACCGCTGAGCAGCTTCGTGGCCAAGCGCTTCACTGACCCAAGGATCCGGCAGATCCTGGGATATCCGGCGGTATTCCTTGGCTCCTCGCCGTTCACTACGCCCAGCATGTACCACCTGATGAGCCGGCTGGACCTCGCCGACGGTGTGCTGTACCCCATGGGCGGTTTCCATCGGATCGTTTCCGTGATCGGGGACCTGGCGCAGGCCGAGGGCGCCCGGGTGATTACCGGCGCGGAAGTCACCTCGATCCGTACGGAGGTCTCCGGCCGCAAAACCCGGGCCACCGGTGTGCAGTACCGCAGCCCGGACGGCACCCTGGAGTCACTGGACGCGGACCTGGTGGTCTCCGCCGCGGACCTGCACCACACTGAAACCGAGCTCCTGCCACTGGAACTGCAGACCTATCCGGAAAAGTACTGGCAGCGACGGGTTCCGGGTCCGGGCGGGCTGTTGCTCCACTTGGGCGTACAGGGGACGTTGCCGCAGCTGCAGCACCACACCCTGCTCTTTACCGAAGACTGGAAAGCGAACTTCGAGAAGATTTTCGGCAAGGACACTTCGGTGCCGGATCCCGCGTCGCTGTATGTCTGCCGGCCCAGCGCCACGGACCCGGACGCTGCACCGGAGGGCCATGAAAACCTTTTTGTGCTGGTTCCCGTGCCCTCAGATCCGTCCCTGGGCGCAGGCGGGATCGACGGCGCCGGGGATCCGCGCATCGAGAAGATGGCGGATGCAGTGATCGCCCAGATCTCGTCCTGGGCCGGTATCCCGGATCTGGCCGAGCGCATCATTATCCGCCGCACTGTCGGTCCGCAGGATTTTGTCACCGACCTCAATTCGTGGCGCGGTACCCTGCTGGGCCCGGCACATATCCTGAAGCAGAGCGCCTTCTTCCGCGGCTCGAACGCCAGCCGCAAGGTGGACGGCCTGCTGTACGCCGGCGGGTCCACGCTGCCTGGC